>NZ_JBIAQI010000009.1:0-354366 GCF_042888905.1 Streptosporangium sp. NPDC002721 | reverse complement strand
CCCCGCGCCCCCCGCGGCGGCGCCGCGGGGGGCGCTGGGCTCTGTCCAACCCCCCCCCCCGGGGGGGCGGCCCCCCCGCGGGGGGGGGGCCCCGGGGGGGGGGGGGGCGCGCCGCCCCCCGCTTCTCCGTGCTCGGACGCCCGCCCGGACGCGGGCTCCGTGCCCGGGTTTTGCGCCCGGGCCTCGCGTCCGGTCCGCTCCCGGGCTCCGGGCCCGCGCGGGTCCGGGCCGCGCGCCCGGGCTCCGTGCGGGGCTCAGGCCCCGGGTCGTACCGCTCCGGCGAAGGAGGACCGGTAGTAGCCGGCCAGCCTCACGACACGGACCGTCTTGCCGCTGCTCGGCGAGTGGACCATCCTGCCCTTGCCGACGTACATGCCGACGTGGCCCTTCCCACTGAAGAACATCAGGTCACCGGGGCTCAGCTTGCTCCACGAGACCTTCTTCCTGATCGACCTGTACTGGCTGTGCGTGATCCTGGGGAGGGACACGCCCGCCTTGCGCCAGGCGTACCGGACGAGCCCCGAGCAGTCGAACGCTCCGGGGCCGGAGGCTCCCCACCGGTACGGGTCGCCGATCTGCTTCTTGGCCGCCGAGACCGCCTTTCCGGCCCGGATCCTCTGCAGTGCCGCCCTGCTCTTCCTGACCTTGCCCTTGGCCTTCGCCTTGGTCGCGGTGGTCGCGGTGGTCGCGGTTTGAGAGGCGGTCTTCTTGGTGCTTCCGGCCTTCTCGGAGGCGCCGGTCACGCTGTTGACCAGGATCTCCGAGGGGCCGTCCGCCACCGCCTGCGCCGCCGTGGGCCCCAAGGTGACCGCTCCGGCTGAGGCGGTCAGGGTGAGGGCGATACCGCCGATGGAAAGGCGGAAAAGGCGCGACAGGCGGGGGTTGTGCTGGGTGGTAGACAGGATTTCTCCTTGGGACTTCCACTGATGCCTACCGGGTTAGCTGACGGGTTCGGGCTTGGAAGATGCCCTACGGCACAAATGTGCCGATTCACCCCTGGCCACGCTGTGCTGGGCCTTTTGGGTCCCCGGTTCCATGCCTCCTGGCTGCATAGATTCGGCGGGCCGCCGTGATGAGCCCTGCCCCCGGGTGGGGGCACGGCGGCCGGTTGGATTTCTATAGGGACACCGGCCCGAAGACCGACATTCGCCGCGACGGCGTGGCTTGCACGTCGCGACGCCAGAAGTTACCCCGATCTCCAACTTTCGGCAAAGCATTCGCCAAATCGGGTGCCCAGATCCCCCTCTTGATCTTCCCGTTACCCCTGCTAAATAGCTATTTATGCTATTGAGATATGACCCTCGTCACATGTCTGACATCACTCTGATTGACGGCGATTTCTGTAATATTCATCACATCGCCATAGTCGAGGGTTATCCTTGGAATGCGCCGCCCCTCGGACGACCCGGCCTCCCGGAGCCCGCGCGCACGCGCCGGCACCGTGGACCGGCTTCCGGAAATCCACCTCGGCGATCTCCCCGGGCCGGGGAGCCGGTGGAGCGCACGGCGGGGTGTGAACCGCCTCGGCGAAGGCCCTGCGCGCCTGCCGGGCAGGAAGCCCTCACGAACCCCGGCGAGCCCTCAGGCTCTCAAGAGGGAACCACACACGCGCTCAGGACCGAGAGCCCGTTTCAGGCGGCGCGGGCGCCCATGAGGTCGTACGGGGCCGCAGGGGGACGTCCACCGCGTCGCCACACGGCCCGGCGACCGCCGCGCTCAGAACAGCGCTCAGGGCTTGGGGCAGGGCTCAGGGCTCAATGAGCAAGGACGATCAGGGACGGACGGCTCCGACGATGCGGCGGCCGTAGGAGGAGAGCGGGACGACCTTCACGACGTCACCGGTCTGCGGGGCGTGCACGATGTTGCCGTCGCCCGCGTACATGCTGACGTGGCCGAGCCCCTCGCTGAAGATGAGGTCTCCCGGCTGGAGCTCGCTCAGCGAGACCTTGCGGCTCGCGCCCCAGCTCCACTGCTCCCAGGTCGTACGGGGAAGGCTGACGCCCCCGCTGCGCCAGGCCCCCTGGACCAGGCCGGAGCAGTCCCAGCCGCTGGGACCCGTGCCGCCGTACCGGTAGGGCTTGCCGATCTGGGCGAAGGCGAACTGCAGGGCGGCGCGGGCGTTGCCCGAGGCGGAGCCGTTGTACTGGAGTCCCGCGCTCTCGGGGTTGCCCACCTTGAAGACGTTGAGCTCGCGCAGGAGCTTCGTCTGGGCCCTGACCATCTTGTCGGCCTTGGCCTTCTCCCTGGCCAGGTCGTCACGCGTCTCGTCGGCCTCGGCCAGCGCCTTCTTCGCCTGGTCGCGACTGGTCCGCAGGGTCTTTGTGGCCTCGTCGAAGGCGCTCAGGGACTGGGCGCGGGAGGTGGACATCTGGTCGGCCGCGGCCAGGCCGCTCAGCAGCGCGCCGGGGTCGCTCTGATAGATCATGCCTTCCCAGCCGTTGATCACCCCGACCTGGTAGGTGCTGACGGCCATCGTGACGAGCTCCTTGCGCAGCCCGGCGACCTGCTCGTTCTGGCGGTTCAGGTCGGCGTTGAGCGTGTCGTACTTCTTCCGGGCCCGCTTCCACTTCTCCGAGGCCTGGTTGTACTTCTCGACGACCTGGTCGGCCTGCTCGTTGAGCTTCTCGAGCTTCTTCTGGGCCTGGGCGAGCGTCGGCCTCGGGTCGGCGGACGCTCCGCTCAGCGGGATCGTCAGCAGCGCGAGGGCGAGCCCGGCCGCCGCCGCCGGCATCCGAATCAGTCCAACCGGCAAACCCGCCACGGCCACGTCAACGCCTCCCGACTGCACCAGACCTGCGGCGAATAGTACAGAAGAAGTAATGATTGACTCACCTTTTCGCCGGGTTTGCTCCTTATTCGCAGGTGGAAGCGCTTTACCCGCGACCGGTGACGCCCGTCCGACCACCCGGTGGCGCCCCGGCCGCGGGGAGCGGCCCGATCCGAACCCCGTCCGCGCTACGCGCAGGTGGCGACGTCGCAGATCTTGGCGGTCATCTTCCTGGCGTCGCGCAGCTGGACGGTCCAGTCGCTCCTCTCGGGCTTGGAGTACTCGCCCGCCCAGAGGTAGACCACGACGGCGTTGCCCTTCCTGACCAGCACGCTCCGGTCACCGCCCACCCCGGCCCTCTTGCCGTAGTAGACCTGCCCGGAGACCCTCAGCGCCTCGTCGCCGAGCCCGGTCAGGCGCGAGGAGGCGTAGCGGTAGCTGGAGCCCGCTTCGGTCCTGGCCCCGCACCTGGCCAGGGCGGCGCGCACCTGGGCGACGGCCGAGGCGGCCGAGGCCCGCGAGCCGTACAGGATCACCTGCTCGACCTTCATGAAGTCCGGCACTCCGGTGAAGGTCACCGTCCGCGCGGCCACCCGGCCGGTCGCGGCCAGCGTGCTCCGGTCGCACGGGTTCACGGCCAGCCCGGCCCTCGCCGAGTTGGTGACCTTCCAGTTGGTCTCGGGGTCGTTGTCCTTCTTGGCGGCGTCCCTCTCGTACAGCAGGAAACCCTTGGGGATGGCGGCCGTCGTGGCCGCCGCGGGTGTGGTGACGGTCGCTCCGGCGGCCAGGACGGCGAGGGCGAGCGTTATGATCTTCTTCATCGAATCGAACCTCCTGGGTGATCCGATGCCCGGCCACCCCGAAAGGTTTACGCGCGCCCCAGACGTCTGAGAAGAAGCACCGAGGGCACCGGCCTGGCGCCCATCCTGCGTACCGACTCGGCCACCTCGCGGTCCGAGGAGACCACCGCGACCGCGCGCCCGGCGGGCTCGGCGCGGACCAGCTGGCGGATCAGGTCGTCGGCGATCTGGTTCGGGGCGCTGAACAGCACGCGCACCCCCCTGGGCGCCGACACCGGCACCGGACCGTTCAGCTCGGCGCCGTCGAAGACGCAGGTCAGCTCGGTGCGGGTCTGCGCGTAGAGCGCGCCCAGACCGGTGAGGAGGCGGCTGCGCTGGTCGGCCAGGGTGAACGTGCCGTAACCGGTCTTGGTCACGTTGTAGCCGTCGACGATCAGGTGGATCTGCGGCAGCGCGAGCAACTGGTCGAGCAGGGCGGGGTCGTCGTCGGCGAGCGCCCGCGCGGGAACCGCCTGGACCCCCTGCCTGCCGGGCGCCACCGAGGCCACCGAGTCGGCGGGGCGGTGGATGCCCGAGGGCAGGGCGAGCTCCCTGCGCAGCCCGGCGGCGGCGTCCTGCAGGGCGTCGAGCAGCATGCGCACCTTGGTGTCCTCCACGCTGCGGCCCTCGCGGGCGGCCCTGCGCGTCGACTCCAGCTGCCGCTCTGCGTCGGCCAGCCGCTCGCGCAGGCGGCGCAGCTCGCTCTCCACCGTGCTCCCGGCCGAGAGCGCGGCGGCCCTCGCCTCCTCCGCCACCTCCTGGGCGGCGGCGGCGCGCGCCTCGGCCTCCCTGGTCCGCTCACGGGAGTCGTGCAGCCTGCGGCGCAGGTCGGAGACCTCCGAGCGCGAGGTCCTGAGCTGCTCGCGCAGCCGCTCGGACTCCTCCTTGGCCGCGGTCTTCTGGGCGGCCAACTGCTCGCGCAGCCGGGAGACCGTCTGCTCCTGCGCGGAGCCCTCGGCCGCGGCGGCCGACCGCTCCAGGTCGGCGCGGGCCGTCTCCACCATGTCCGCCCAGCCGGGCGGCCGGGTCAGGTAGGCGGCCGCGGCCACCATGACGGGCTCGGCCGCGGGCGGGACCGTGCCCTCGGCGAGGCTCGCGATCAGCTCGGGCCAGCCCTCGGTCAGCGTCTCCGCGACGAGCTCGCGGAACTTCTTGTCGGTCTCCAGCTGCGCGGCGATCGGCGCCCCGCCCAGCCTGGCCCGCTTGCGGGGGTCGAACCTGGCGATCCCCTTCAGCGGCAACGGGACCGAGGCCGCGGGCATCGAACCGAGAATCTGGGAGGCCAGCTCCACGACATGTAAGCGGACCTGCTCGGGTAACGGACGAGACAGGCCCTCTCCGGCTGAACTCATCACGGCCCCTACTCGGATCGGTCTTCACGTCAAGGGTACGGCTACCGCACCCTGACCCCGACCTGACCGTGAATCGACCGGCGGCCGACGAGGTCGTGAACCCTCTGTGGACAAGCGCTTGCTGCTGGGTTACGACTGTGCGGATCACCTTGTGACGCACGCCACCCGGGAGAACGCGATGGACGAGCCGACGAACGAGCCCGGCCGGCGGGCCGAGGAGATGCGCACCTCGACCCGCGACCTCGGGGAGCTGGGGGAGCGGATGCGCTCGTGGCTCGCCGGGAGGGTGGGATCCCCCGTCACGCTCTCCCCGCTGTCCCGTCCCTCGGGCAACGGCATGTCCAGCGAGACCCTGCTCTTCGACGCCTCCTGGACCTCCGCCGAGGGCGGCAACGACATCCCGTGCGTCGCCAGGCTGGCCCCGGCGAGCGAGGCGGTGCCGGTCTTCCCCGGCTACGACCTCGGCAGGCAGTACGAGGTCATGCGGCTGGTCAGGGAGCGCGCGGGCGTGCTCGCGCCCCGGCCCCTGTGGTACGAGCCCGACCCCGGGCCCCTGGGCGCCCCGTTCCTCGTGATGGAGCGGCTCACCGGCGACGTGCCGCCGGACGTGATGCCCTACACCTTCGGGAGCTGGCTGCTGGACGCCTCCCCCGCCGACCGCGACCGGCTGCAGCGGAACAGCGTCGAGATCCTGGCCAGGCTGCACGACACCCCCTTCACCGCCGAGGAGCTGCGCCCCCTGGAGATCCCCGGGACGGACGGCACGGCGCTGCGCGGGCACGTCGACGACCAGCGGGCCTACTACGAGTGGGCGCACGGCTCGACGCCCGTCCCGCTGCTGGAGCGGGCGTTCGGCTGGCTGGAGGAGCACTGGCCCGCCGCGCCGGGGCCCGACGTGCTGAACTGGGGCGACGCCCGCATCGGGAACGTGATGTATCACGACTTCACCCCGGTGGCGGTGCTCGACTGGGAGATGGCCACGGTCGCCCCCCGCGAGCTGGACATCTCCTGGATGATCTTCCTGCACACCTTCTTCCAGGACCTCACCGAGTTCATGGGCCTGCCGGGGATGCCGGACTTCATGCGGCGCGAGGACGTCTGCCAGGCGTACTACGAAACGACGGGATACAAGCCTCGGGACATGGAGTTCTACGAGACGTACGCCGCCCTCAGGCACGGCATCATCATGGCCCGCATCTGGCAGCGCCAGGTCCACTTCGGCGAGAAGGCGATGCCCGACGACCCCGACGACCTGGTGATGCACCGGGCCCTCCTGGAACGGATGCTGGACGGGAGCCACTGGAGCTGAGGCCCTCGGAAGGCTCTCGGAAGGCCCCCGCGGGCCCGTGGGGGCGGGGATCCTCCCGGCGCCCGGCGCGCACCGGCCGGGGGAGGGTCCGGTGCGGTAAATGTCGGTCGGGGCTTCTATGGTCGTGAGTCGTGGATTACGCCGTGCAGGGAACACTCGACGAGCTGGGCACCCCGCTCGGCCAGATCACCTTCGTCGTGTTCGACCTGGAGACCACCGGCGTCTCGGCGGGCGAGCACGCGATCACCGAGATCGGGGCGGTGAAGGTCAGGGGCGGCGAGGTGCTCGGCGAGTTCGCCACCCTGGTCGACCCCGGCTCGCCGATCCCGCCGTTCATCTCGGTGCTGACCGGCATCACCGACAGCATGGTGGTGGCGGCGCCGAGGATCGAGTCGGTGCTGCCGTCCTTCCTGGAGTTCGCGGCGGGCTCCACCCTGGTGGCGCACAACGCGGGGTTCGACCTGGGGTTCGTCAGGGCGGCCTGCGCCGCGCACGGGTATCCCCCGCCGGCCCACCAGGTGGTCGACACCGTCGACCTGGCCCGCAAACTGCTGACCCGCGACGAGGCGCCCAACTGCAAGCTGTCCACGCTGGCCAGGATCTTCAGCAGCACCGAGCCCTGCCACCGGGCGCTCGCCGACGCGCGGGCCACCGTCGACGTGCTGCACGCCCTGCTGGAGCGGGCGGGCTCCTTCGGGGTGCACACGCTGGAGGAGCTCAAGGGCTTCGTCCGCGCCCCCACCCCCGAGCAGCGCCGCAAGCGGCACCTGGCCGACTCGGTGCCGGCGGGCCCCGGCGTCTACGTGTTCGAGGACGAGGGCGGCGACCCGCTCTACGTCGGCAAGAGCACCAACCTGCGCAACCGGGTGCGCAGTTACTTCACCGCGAGCGAGACCAGGCCGCGCGTCCGCGAGATGGTCGGCATCGCCGCGCGGGTCAGGTCGATCAGCTGCGCGACCGCGCTGGAGGCCGAGGTCAGGGAGCTGCGGCTGATCGGCTCGGCCAAGCCCCGCTACAACCGCAGGTCGCGCTTCCCCGAGAAGATGTTCTGGCTCAAGCTGACCGACGAGCCGTTCCCCCGCCTGTCGGTCGTCCGCGAGGTCAAGGACGACGAGGCCTCCTACCTGGGCCCGTTCAACAGCACCCGCGCCGCCGAGGACGCCCGCACGGCCCTGCACGAGACGGTCCCGCTGCGGCAGTGCACCGAGCGGATCACCCCGCGCACCAGGCGTTCGGCCTGCGCGCTCGCCGAGATCGGGAAGTGCGGGGCCCCGTGCGAGGGCCGCCAGAGCCCCGGCGAGTACGCCGTGCACGTCGTGGCGGCCCGCCGGGCGATGGAGCTGGACGCGGCTCCGGTCTTCTCCGCGATCGAGGCCAGGATGGAGCGGCTCGCCCTCGACCAGCGCTACGAGGAGGCCGCCGCCGACCGCGACCGGCTCGCCTCCTACGTCCGCACCTCGGCCCGCATGCAGCGGCTGCGGTCACTGACCGCGATCCCCCAGATGGTCGCCGCGGCCCCCCTGCCCGGCGGCGCCTGGGAGATCCACGTCATCCGGTACGGACGGCTCGCCTCGGCCGGGGTGATGCCGAAGGGCGCCCACCCCAACCCGTTCGTGGAGGCGCTGACCGCCACCGCCGAGACGGTGCCGCCGGGTCCGGGGCCGGTCCACGCGGCCAGCGCCGAGGAGACCGAGTGCGTCCTGCGCTGGCTGGAGTCCCCCGGGGTGCGGCTGGTGCAGGTGGAGGGCACCTGGAGCCTGCCCGTCTCGGGCGCGGGGCGGCTCAAGGCCCGCATCGACCGCGCCTACCAGGCGGCCGAGCCGCGTCGCCCGCGCGAGGGCCGCCCGCTGCGCTGACGCCCGCGCTGATAGCTTCTGAGGCGGAAAGCCGCACTCAACGAGGAGGAAGCTCGTGGTCACCGCGATCGTTCACATCAACGCCGAGGTGGACCGGATCTCCGAGGTCGCCCAGACGGTCGCCGAGATCGACGGGGTGAGCGAGGTCTACTCCATAACCGGGGAGTACGACCTGATGGCCATGGTCCGCGTCCCCGCCTACGAGGAGATCGCCGAGGTCGTCCCCGGCCGGATCAACAAGGTGGACGGGGTGCTGCACACCGAGACCCACGTCGCCTTCCGCGCCTACTCCCGGCACGACCTGGAGGCCGCCTTCTCGATCGGCCTCGGCGAGTCCGACTGATCCTCCTGGTCCTCGTCCACACCGGCGGATCGAGTGGGTGTCTCCTCACCCGACCCGGCGGAGCCCGGACGCGGCCCGGCGGGCCGAACGGGGGCCTCCCCGCTCGACCCGGCGTCCGGACGCGGCCCGGCGGGGCCGGTGATCGCCTCCGCGGCCGCTCCGGCCGGGCCGGTGATCCCTCCCGCGACCGCCCCCATGGAGCCCGGGCGCGGCCCGAAGGGCGCGGTGACGGTGAGGTCACCCTCGCCGGCACGGCTGCCGACCTCGCCCGCGGTGGGCAGCCGCGCCCGCACCTCGAAACCCCCTCCGGGCAGGGTCCCGGCCGCCAGCGTCCCGCCGAAGAGGGTGGCGCGCTCGCGCATGCCGAGCAGGCCGTGCCCCGCGACCGCCGCGGGGACGGTCCTGCCGTCGTCCCGTACGAGAACGTCGAGGAAGCCCGGCCGCCAGCGCAGTGTGACGCGGGCCGAGCGAGCGCCGGCGTGCCGCAGGGTGTTGTCGAGCGCCTCCTGGACGATGCGGTAGGCCACCAGTTCGAGGGCGAGCCCGACCTCGGCGGGCCTGCCGTCCTCGACCACGTCCACCCGCAGGCCCCGCTCCCTGACCCCGGCGAGCAGGTCGCGGAGGTCGGACAGCCTGGGCTGGGGCGTCCTGCCCGCGGAGAGGCCGTCGAGGTCGAGCAGCGACAGGGTGCGCTGGAGCTCGACGAGTGCCTGGCGCCCCGACTCCTCGGCCACCCTCAGGGTCTCCCTGGCCCGCTCGGTATCCTTGTCCATGATCATCCGGCCGGCGCCCACCCCGAGCGTCATCATGCTGATCCCGTGGGCGACGACGTCGTGCAGCTCGCGGGCGATGCGCGCCCGCCTCTCGGCGAGCTGGGCACCGGCCAGCGCCTCCCCCTGGTCGGCGAATCGGGCCTCCCACGACCTGAGCCTCCGCAGCAGGAGCCTGCGTTCCCACACCAGGCTCGCCACGACCGCGCACAGCACGAGGGCCGCGCACGACAGCAGGATGGGGAACATCTGCTCGTTCAGCAGGTCAGCACGCCACATGGCCGCAATCTAGAACGGTCACCCGGGGCGATACATCCCCTCGTGGGCGGATCTTGTGTCCGCCCACGAGCGGAGGACGCCCGGCACCGGAACGGTTTCCCGGCGAAGCCCAGGACGGCTCCGGGGCCGGTCCCGACCCGGATCCGGTGATCGAAAACCGGACGACTTCAAGGCTCGCCCGGCCCGGATCCGGCGGCCGGGAGTCAGGACGACTTCACGGCCCGCCCGGCCCGGATCCGGCGATCGAAGGTCAGGACGGCTTCAGGGCCCGGCTGATCTGGATCCAGCGGTCGAGGGTCTCGGCCGCGGCGCCGGAGTCGACGGCCCGGGTCGCGCGTTCGTACCCCGCGGCCATCGCGGCGTTCAGGTCGTCACCGGCGCCGTCGCCCGCGCCCTCCCCCGCGCCGTCGAGGGCGACCAGCGCGGCGGCGGCGTTCAGCAGCACCGCGTCGCGGACCGGCCCCGTCTTGCCGCCGACCAGGTCACGCACGGCCTGGGCGTTGAACACCACGTCCCCGCCGCGCAGCGCGTCGGGCGCCGCCCTGGGGATGTCGAGCGCGGCCGGGTCGAAGACGACCTGCTCCAGGGCGCCCTGGCGCACCACCCAGACCGTGGAGGTCGTGGCGATGGTGAGCTCGTCCAGCCCGTCGTCGCCCCTGAAGACCAGCGCGGAGACCCCGCGCTCGGCGAAGACGCCCGCGACGGTGGGGAGCATCCCCGCGTCGAAGATGCCGATCGCCTGGGCGGCGGGCCTGGCCGGGTTGGTCAGCGGGCCCAGGAAGTTGAAGATCGTGGGGACGCCGAGCTCCTTGCGCGTGGGGCCCACGAAGCGCAGCGCCGGGTGGTAGACCGGCGCGAAGCAGAAGGCGATCCCGGCCTCGACGGCGACCCTGGCGGTGTCGGCCGGGGCGAGGTCGAGCACGATCCCGAGGTGTTCCAGGACGTCGGCGGCGCCGCAGGAGGAGGAGGCGGCCCGGTTGCCGTGCTTGACGACCCTCGCCCCCGCGGCGGCGGCCACGATCGCGGCCATGGTCGAGACGTTGACGGTGTGGGCCCGGTCGCCGCCGGTGCCGACGACGTCGACGACGGGCCCCTCGACCGACAGCGGGGTGGCCCGCTGCAGCATCGTGCGCGCCAGGCCGGTCACCTCCGCGACCGTCTCGCCCTTCGCCCTCAGCGCCACCGCGAAGCCCGCGATCTGGGCGGACGTGGCGGAGCCGGACATGATCTGGTTCATCGCCCAGGCGGCCTCGTCGGCCGTCAGGTGCTCGCCCGCGATCAGGGCGGACAGCAGCGCGGGCCAGGTGGTACGCGCGTCCATGGAGGTCTCCAGGGGGGTTCCGGGGGTCTACCGGGCGGACAGGCGGGTGGAAAGGCGGCGGCGCATCAGGTCGGCGACGGTCTCGGCCAGGACGACCGGGTCGATCGGCTGCGGCACGACGGCCTCGGCGCGCGACCACTCGGCCAGCCAGCGGTCGTCGCGGCGGGCGATCAGCAGGCAGATCGGCGGGCAGTCGTGGACCTCGTCCTTGGCCTGGCGGGCCACGCCCATGCCACCGGCCGGCTGGGCCTCGGCGTCGAGCACGGCGACGTCGATCTCTCCGGAGTCGAAGTGCTGGACGACCTTGGCGTGGGTGGCGCACTCCACGATCTCCACGAGGGGCACGTCGCCTGCGGGGCGGCGGCCGATCGCCTGCCGCACCTTCTCGCGGGTGCTCGCGTCGTCGCTGTAGACGAGGACCCTCATCTTGTCGTCGGTGCTCACGGTCGCGCTCACTATCCCTCGTCGATGTATGGTCACCTGGGATGCTACCGGTCACCCGGTCCGGAGACCCAGGCTGGAGCCAGTGCCGGGCGAATTGCCCTATACGTCCACTTTGAGGGGACGTGCGCACCCGCTATCGGGGGGTCGTGCGGCGACCCGAGCAGGAGAGCCGCAATAATGCTGCCCGTGGCGACAGCATCCGCAATTTCAACGACGACGGCAGCGCACTCGTCCCGCAGACCCGATCTGGTCAGCGTGGGGACGATCGTCTGGCTGTCCTCCGAGCTCATGTTCTTCGCGGCGCTGTTCGCGATGTACTTCACCATCCGGTCGGTGAGCATCGGCCAGGGTCTTCCCTGGCCCGAGGCCCATCTGAACATCCCCTTCGCCCTGGCCAACACGATCATCCTGGTCCTGTCCAGTGTGACCTGCCAGCTGGGCGTGTGGGCGGCCGAGAAGGGTCAGGTCGCCAAGCTCCGCTTCTGGTACGTCGTCAGCTTCCTGATGGGCTCCGTGTTCGTGGCCGGCCAGCTGTACGAGTACAGCGAGCTGGTCCACGAGGGGCACACGCTGTCGCACTCCGCGTACGACTCCGTGTTCTACCTGACCACGGGCTTCCACGGCCTGCACGTGACCGGTGGACTGATCGCGTTCCTGTTCATGCTGGGACGCACGTACGCCGCGAAGCGCTTCACCCGTGAGCAGGCGACCAGCGCGATCGTCGTGTCCTACTACTGGCACTTCGTGGACGTGGTCTGGATCGGTCTTTTCGTAACCATCTATGGCATTCACTAAGGAATCGGGGATCTCTGTGAATAGGATCACCGCTGGGCGGCGGCATCCCCTCGCGAGATACGCCGTCCTGCTCCTGGCCCTGGGCCTGATCGGCGGGATCTACACCGTCGCGCTCGCGGTCTCCCCGAGCCGGCAGGCCGACGCCGCCATCGCGTCCGGCAGGGCCGACGACGTGGCCGAGGGCAAGAAACTCTTCGAGCAGAGCTGCTCCAGCTGCCACGGCCTCAACGCCGAGGGCACCGCCCAGGGTCCGACCCTGATCGGCGTCGGCGCGGCCTCCGTGGACTTCCAGGTCGGCAGCGGCCGCATGCCCCTGGCCAACCCCGGCGCGCAGGCACCGCGCAAGCCCCTGGCCCCCTGGGTCAACGACGACACCCTCCGGCAGCTGGGCGCCTACATCCAGTCCCTCGGCGGCGGCCCGACCGTCCCGAGCGCCGAGCAGGTCGACGCGAGCAAGGGCGACAAGTCCAAGGGCGGGGAGCTGTTCCGCGCGAACTGCATCCAGTGCCACAACTTCGTCGGCGCCGGCGGGGCCCTGACCCAGGGCAAGTACGCGCCGCCGCTCCACGCGGCCACCGAGAGGCAGATCTACGAGGCGATGATCACCGGCCCGCAGGCGATGCCGGTGTTCAACGACAGCATGATCACCCCCGAGCAGAAGCGGGACATGATCGCCTACATCGTGGGCGTGCGTGAGGAGCCCAACCCGGGCGGCGCCGGTCTCGGCCGCATCGGCCCGGTCACGGAGGGTCTGGTGGCCTGGGTCGTCGGGCTCAGCCTCCTCTCCCTGGCCGCCATCTGGATCACCGCGAAGAGGCGACAGGCCAAATGACTGACAACAATCACGACATCGAACAGCCGGAGGAGCGCGCGCCCAAGCGCGTGATCGGCACCCCCTCCCCGGCGGCGAGCACCTCCCTCCTCGGCCGTGACGAGCCGGCGAAGACGGACGTCGTCCAGGTGCCCGGGGTGGTCCCGCAGGACGAGGCGACCGCGAGGAAGGGCGAGCGGTACGCCGCCCTCTGCTTCCTCGTCGCCTTCCTGGGCGGCATCGGCTTCGTGGTGTCGTACGTCGTCTTCCAGGTCGGCGACATCGAGAAGACGCAGGTCTCCAACCTCGCGCTGGGCGGCACGCTCACGCTGGCCCTGCTCGGGCTGGCCGCGGGCCTGACGACCTGGGTCCGCCTGGTCATGCCCAAGTACAACCTGGTCCAGGAGCGCCACGCGATGGCCTCCGACCCCGAGACCAGGTCGTACGTGGCCGAGACCTTCCTGCAGGGGGCGAACGAGAGCGGCATCGCCAAGCGCCCGCTGCTGCGCCGCACCCTGCTGGCCGCCGCCGCCCCGCTCGGCCTGGCCCCGCTGGTCCTGCTGCGCGACCTCGGCCCGAGCCACACGAACTTCCCGGCCAAGCTGCGGCACACCGTCTGGGGCGAGAAGACCAAGGACGGCAAGCCGCGCAAGCTCATCGTCGAGGGAAGCGGCTCGCCGATCAGGGCCGCCGACTTCAACTCCCCCGGCGGCATCCTCTCCGTGGTGCCCGAGGGGTACGAGCACGACCTGAACGCGCTGGCCAAGGCCACCCTGATCCTGATCAAGTTCCGTCCCGAGGAGCTCAAATCCGGGACTAACCTGAACTGGACACACGACGGGATCGTGGCCTACTCCAAGATCTGCACGCACGTCGGCTGCCCCGCGGCCCTGTACGAGCAGACCACCCACCACATCCTGTGCCCGTGTCACCAGTCGACCTTCGACGCCGCCGACGGCGCCAAGGTCATCTTCGGCCCGGCCGCCAGGCCCCTGCCCCAGCTGCCGATCGCCGTCGACAATGAGGGGTACCTCGTCGCAACGGCGGACTTCCCGGTCCCCGTCGGTCCCAGCTTCTGGGAGCGTGGCGACGCCGAGGCCGAGGTCCGTGAGAACGGAGCCCAGAAGTCATGAGCATCGAAACCGTCCCCAAGCCCATCGAGGGTGCGAGCGCCTTCGTCGACGACCGCATCGGCGCGGGAAACTTCCTCAAGCGGAACCTGCGGAAGATCTTCCCCGACCACTGGTCGTTCCTGCTGGGTGAGATCGCTCTCTACTCGTTCATCATCCTGCTGCTGACCGGCACGTTCCTGACGTTCTTCTTCAAGCCCGGCATGAACCACGTCGAGTACGCCGGTTCGTACGGCCCGCTGCAGGGCGTCGTCATGTCCGAGGCGTACGCGTCGGCGCTGAGCATCAGCTTCGACGTGCGCGGTGGCCTGCTGATGAGGCAGATGCACCACTGGGCGGCCCTGCTGTTCATCGGCGGCATGATGGTGCACGCGCTCCGGGTGTTCTTCACCGGCGCCTACCGCAAGCCCCGCGAGCTCAACTGGCTGATCGGCGTGCTGCTGCTCACGCTGGCGCTGGCCGAGGGCCTGACCGGTTACTCCCTGCCCGACGACCTGCTCTCCGGCGCCGGTCTGCGGATCACCGAGGGTGTGGCGATCTCGCTGCCGCTGGTCGGCACCTGGATCACCTTCTTCCTCTTCGGCGGCGAGTATCCGGGCGAGGACGTCATCGCGCGCTTCTACTCGCTGCACATCCTGCTCATCCCGGGCATCCTGCTCGCGCTCATCACGGCTCACATGATCCTGATGTGGGTGCAGAAGCACACGCAGATGCCGGGCAAGGGCCGCACCAACGAGAACGTGGTGGGCGCGCCGTTCTACCCGGCCTTCATGATCAAGGCCGGCGCGTACTTCATGTTCACCTTCGGGGTCATCGCGCTGCTGGGGACCTTCGCCCAGATCAACCCGATCTGGTTGTTCGGCCCCTACACCCCGGCCGACATCTCGGCGGGCTCGCAGCCCGACTTCTACATGGGCTTCCTCGAAGGCTCGCTGCGCCTCATGCCCGCCTGGGAGATCAACCTCTTCGGCGGCGCGGGGGGCACGCTCGCGATGAGCGTGCTGATCCCGGCCCTGGTGCCGATGGGCATCGTCATGACGGGCCTGGCGCTGTACCCGTTCATCGAACAGTGGGTCACCGGCGACCGCCGCGAGCACCACGTCGCCGAGCGTCCCCGCAACAACCCGCACCGCACCGCGATCGGCATGTCGGCGGTCACGTTCTACGGTGTCCTGTGGCTGCTGGGCGCCAACGACGAGATCTCCGCGTTCTTCCACATCTCGCTGAACTGGACGACCTACGCGGGCCGGTTCCTGGTGATCGCCGGCCCCGTGCTGGCGTACATCATCACCTACCGGACTTGCCTGGGCCTGCAGCGCAGCGACGCGGCGATCATCAGCCACGGCGTGGAGTCCGGTGTGATCAAGCGGCTGCCCCACGGCGAGTACATCGAGGTCCACGTCCCGCCGCACGAGGCCATCGAGGCCCACATGCGGGGCAAGGAAGTGATCCCGGTCATCTCCGCGGACGGCACCGACCCGAAGAACCGCGACGACGTCCCGTCCAAGGGGATGCGCGGCCCGCTCGGCAGGCTGCGGGCCAAGATGAGCGCGGCGTACGGCGGCGAGAAGATCCCGCTCGACGACGGCCACGGCCACGGTCACGGCGAGGACCACGACGCCGTCGGCGCGGGTCACGGGGAGCACGCGGCGGTCGGCCAGGCCGGGGACGACAAGTCCCTGACCCACTGATCCACGCTGATCCACCACGGCTGACGCCACACGGAGGGCCCGGACACCACACGGTGTCCGGGCCCTCCGCCTTTGCGTGCCGTCGAACGGGCCGGATGAGCGGGACAGTGCCGCCAAATGCCTCTGAAGTGCCTCTGAGCTGCCACAAGGCCCCCGGGGAAGCTCTCAGGAGGTCCCTGCGGGCCTCTCACGGGCCGGGGCACTCCAGGGCCGGGCCCCCGTCCACGGGCGCCCAGGAGACCTCAGGGGGCGGCGGTCAGACGTCGTCGGTGTCGAAGTGCTTGAGGCTGCTCCACTTGAGCCATTCCTTCCAGCTCTCCTGCCAGTGACCCCACCCGTTCAGGGGCTCCAGGACGCGGGGCGAGCCGGTGATGATGATCGGGTCCCCGATCAGGGTGTTGTCGAGGAACCACTTGGCGTTGCTCGGGCTGACGTTGACGCAGCCGTGGCTGACGTTGGAGTTGCCCTGGGAGCCGACCGACCACGGGGCGGCGTGGATGTACTCGCCGCTGTTGGAGATGCGGACGGTGTCGTAGACGGTGAGCTGGTAGTAGCCGGGGGAACCGGGCCCGATGCCCGGGGAGGTCATGACGGTGACGTTCTCCCGCGACATGGCCAGGTGCACGCCGCTGGTCGTGTGGTACTTCCAGTTGCCGCCCTGCCCGGCGCTCATGGGCATCTCGCGGACGACCTTGCCGTTGCGCCGGACCGTGAGGTGGTGCGACTGGACGCTTCCCTTGGTGATCTGCGAGCGGCCGATCTTGAAGTTGACGGTCTTGTTCGCCGCCCCGTACAGGCCGCTGCCGCCGCGCACCCCCGCCAGGCGGGCCTCGACCCGGACCCTCGTACCGGCGGGCCAGAACTTCTTCGGGCGGAAGTGCACGTTCCGGTTGTCGAACCAGTGCCAGGCCCCCAGGACCGGCCTGGAGGTGCGGACGAAGAGGTTGCGCTCGATGGAGACCCGGTCGGAGACGTCGCGGTCGAAGGTGATCATCACCGGCATGCCGACGCCGACGGTCAGGCCGGTCGTGTCCCTGCCCGGCATGAAGTTCTCGATCGCGAAGGTCTCGCGCTTGCGCACCGTGGAGAAGGAGGAGGTCGTGGTGGTGACGGCGCCGGCCGGATTGACGGCCGTCACGGAGACCTCGTAGGAGGCCCCCGGAGCCGCAGTGCCCCGGCTGCGCCACTGGGTGCCGTCGGCGCTGAGAACGCCCGGCAGGGTGCCCCTGGCGCCCTTCACGGCCCTGACGACGACCTGCCGCAGGGTGCCGCCCTGCGCCGCGATCAGGATGGGCGTGTCCGTGGGGACGCCTCTGGCCTTGTCGAGGGGGCTCACGGTGACGACGGCCGCGGCGACCGCGGCGGGCGAGTTCTGCGACGCCTGTGGCGTCCGACCACCTTCTACGGCGGTGCTTCCCGAGCAGGATGCCGTCACCAGCGCGAGGGTCAGCAGTCCCGCTCCCTGGCTCGAACCCCGGATCGCGTGCCCCACATGAACTCCCCTGTCCGGACTGAACCACTGATTCAGTTATTACCCGGAGTAAGCGGTTCACCACATAAGACATCCGTCTTGAGCCTCAAATAAACGCCAAAAAGCGGGCCACGGAAGCTTCTCCGTGGCCCGCTCAGGTGGCGGTGGAACGCGGGGTCAGTGCGAGAAGTTGCCCCGGTAGTACTCGAAGACGAAGCCGATCATGCTCATCACGATCGCGAACACGCCGATCAGGAAGAGCCACCAGCCGATGACCAGGCCGACCGCGCTGAGGGCGACGGCCAGGCAGACGAAGAGCGGCCACCAGCTGTGCGGGCTGAAGAAGCCGAGCTCCCCGGCGCCCTCGCTGATCTCGCCCTGCTTGTCGTCCTCCGGCTGCTCGCCGATGCGGCGGGCCGTGTACATGAGGTAGTAGCCGATCATGAACGCGAAGCCCACCGAGATGGCCATCGCCGTCGTGCCGACCGGCTCCTTGGACCAGTACCAGTAGACGACGTCCACGGCGGCGAAGAAGACGCCGCAGAGGATGAACAACCAGCCCTGGACCTTCATCGGACCTCCTCCAGCTCACGATCGGCCGGGATGTGCGGGTGCTTGAGGTCGAACGCGGGGCGCTCGGACCGGATCCGGGGCAGCGAGGTGAAGTTGTGCCTCGGCGGCGGGCAGGAGGTCGCCCATTCGAGGGAGTTGCCGTAGCCCCACGGGTCGTCCACGGTGACCTGCGGCGCGGTCTTGTGCGTCTTCCACACGTTGTAGAGGAACGGCAGCGTGGAGGCGCCCAGCAGGAACGCGCCGACCGAGGAGACCATGTTGAGGTCGGTGAAGCCGTCGATCGGGCTGTAGTCGGCGTAGCGGCGCGGGAAGCCCTGCGCGCCGAGCCAGTGCTGGACCAGGAACGTGGTGTGGAACCCGACGAAGAGCGTCCAGAAGTGGATCTTGCCCATCGTGTCGTTCAGCATCTTGCCGGTGAACTTGGGCCACCAGAAGTAGAAGCCCGCGAACATCGCGAAGACCACGGTGCCGAAGACCACGTAGTGGAAGTGGGCGACCACGAAGTAGGAGTCGGAGACCTGGAAGTCGAGCGGCGGGGAGGCCAGGATGACGCCGGTCAGGCCGCCGAACAGGAAGGTCACCAGGAAGCCGATCGAGAACAGCATCGGCGACTCGAACGACAGGTGGCCGCGCCACATGGTGCCGATCCAGTTGAAGAACTTCACCCCGGTGGGCACCGCGATGAGGAACGTCATGAAGGAGAAGAACGGCAGCAGCACCTGTCCCGTGGGGAACATGTGGTGCGCCCACACGGTGATCGACAGACCCGCGATGGCGATCGTCGCGCCGACCAGGCCGATGTAGCCGAACAGCGGCTTGCGGCTGAAGACCGGCAGCACCTCGGTCACGATGCCGAAGAACGGCAGCGCGATGATGTAGACCTCCGGATGGCCGAAGAACCAGAACAGGTGCTGCCAGAGCAGCGCGCCGCCCGTCTGGGAGTCGAAGATGTGCGTGCCGAGCTTGCGGTCGGACTCCAGCGCCAGCAGCGCGGCGGCCAGCACCGGGAAGGCCATCAGCACCAGGATCGAGGTGAGCAGGACGTTCCAGGTGAACATCGGCAGGCGGAACATGGTCATGCCCGGCGCGCGCATGCAGATGATCGTGGTGATGAAGTTCACCGAGCCGAGGATCGTGCCCAGACCGCTGATGGTCAGGCCCACGATCCACAGGTCGCCGCCGACTCCCGGGGAGTAGATGGCGTCCGACAGCGGGGCGTAGGCGAACCAGCCGAAGCTGGCCGCGCCGCCCGGGGTGATGAACCCGGCCAGCGCGATCGTGCTGCCGAAGGTGAAGAGCCAGTAGCTGACCATGTTCAGTCGCGGGAAGGCGACGTCGGGGGCGCCGATCTGCAGCGGCATGAGCTCGTTGGCGAAGCCCGCGAACAGCGGGGTCGCGAACATCAGCAGCATGACGGTGCCGTGCATGGTGAACAGCTGGTTGAACTGCTCGTTACTGGTGAACTGAAGACCCGGCTGCGCCAGCTCCGCCCTCATGACCAGCGCCATGACGCCGCCGATCAGGAAGAAGATGAACGAGGTGATCAGGTAGAGATGTCCGATGATCTTGTGATCGGTGGAGGACGCCCACTTCGTGATGATCGAGCCCTTGCGGGTCGGCACCGGGGGAAGGGGCAGGGATTCGTTGTGCGCGGTCACTGGGCACCCGCCTGACTAGCGATGTACTGGTCGAACTCGGCGGGGGTGACGAGCTTCACCGAGAAGAGCATCCGGCTGTGGTCGACGCCGCAGAGCTCGGCGCAGCGGCCGGCGTAGACGCCGGGCTTGTTCAAGGTCTCCACCTCGAACCTGTTGTTCACCCCGGGGATCACGTCGAGCTTGAAGTGGAAGGCCGGGACCCAGAAGGAGTGGATGACGTCCGGCGAGTTGAGCAGGAACTTGATCTTCTTACCCGCGGGCAGCACCAGCTGCGGGCCCTGCATGTAGTCCGCCGCGGGCTCGCCGACCACCTGGGCGGTCTTGCCGCTGTAGTCCGTGGTGAAGCGCCAGCTCCACTGGAAGCCCTCGACCTTGACCGTCACGTCGGGCTTGGGGGACATGCTGGTGATGTAGTTCTGGTCCCGCGCGGTGAAGAAGAAGAAGACGCCGACCATGATGATCGGCACCACCGTGTAGAGGATCTCGATCGGGAGGTTGTACCGCACCTGAGGCGGCAGCTCCTCCTTGGAGTTCTTCTTCTTACGGTGGAAGGCAACAGACCAGAGGATCAGGCCCCACACGACCACACCGGTGGCGAGGGCGGCGATCCACGAGCCGTTCCAAAGACTCTGGACGGCCTCGGACTGCTTGGTGATGCCCTCGGGCAGGCCTGCTCGGGACCAGTCTTCGGCACTGCACGCCGTCAGGGAAACCAGCAGCAGCGCCAGAGCGGCAGCGCGTGGCACCCGGCGGCGGGCCAACGGACGCCGTGCAGAACGGCGGGTCGGACTCACGGATCGCCTACCCCACAGAGGAAGCCCAGGAGTCGCTCCTGGGCGGTCGTTTGTTCACATTCAAGATTTCGTAGTTCACAGCTTCACGCTGGGGGACACATTAGCGCGGACACCCCTCGCCCTCCCCCGCAGCCCCCGCCCGCACCGCGCGTGGTGCGACGATTGGGAGGTGGCGTACTTCGACGCGGCCTCCACGGAGCCGCTGCACCCCCAGGCGCGCGAGGCTCTCATCGCGGCCCTCGACGTCGGCTGGGCCGACCCCGCGAGGCTGTACGGCTCCGCCCGCCGGGCAAGGATGTTACTGGAACAGGCGAGGACCGAGGTGGCCGAGGCCCTGGGCGCCAGGGCCGACGAGGTCTCCTTCACCTCCTCCGGCACCCAGGCGGTGCACCTGGGCGTGCTCGGCACCCTGCGCGGACGCCACCGGGCCGGCCGCCGCCTGGTCACCTCGGCCGTGGAGCACTCCTGCGTGCTGCACGCGGCGGGCGTCCACGAGCGCGACGGCGGCTCGGTCGAGACGGTCGGCGTCGGGATCACCGGCGCGGTCGACCCGGAGGTCTTCGGCGAGGCGGTACGCGCCGAGGGCACGGCCCTGGCCTGCCTGCAGAGCGCCAACCACGAGGTCGGCACGCTCCAGCCCGTCGCCGAGGCGGCGGCGGCGTGCGCCGAGGCGGGCGTGCCGCTGCTGGTGGACGCGGCCCAGACGGCGGGCAGGATGCCGCTGCCCCCCGGCTGGTCGGTGCTGGCCGCCAGCGCGCACAAGTGGGGCGGCCCCGCCGGGGTCGGCGTGCTGGTGGTCCGCAAGGGCACCCGGTGGCGCACCCCCCTGCCCGAGGACGACCGCGAGCGCCGCAGGGTCCCCGGGTTCGAGAACGTGCCCGCGATCGTGGCGGCGGCCGCCGCGCTGCGCGCCACGGTGGCCGAGTCGGCCGTGGAGTCGGCCAGGCTCTCGGCGCTCGTGGACCGCGTCAGGACCGAGGTTCCCAGGCTGGTCCCGGACGTCGAGGTCATCGGCGACCCGGTCGCACGGGCGCCGCACATTGTCACCTTTTCGTGTCTTTATGTGGAAGGTGAGGCGTTGCTGACAGAACTCGACAAGGCCGGGTTCTCGGTATCGTCCGGCAGCTCCTGTACGGCGAGTACGCTTCGTCCGTCGCATGTTCTGGAGGCCATGGGCGTGCTCACGCACGGAAACGTCCGCGTTTCGCTCCCCCGGGGCACCTCGGCGACGGATGTCGACCGTTTCCTCGCCTTCCTGCCGGACGCGGTGCGGAGGATACGCGAGGAGGCGGGAGTCAGGCTTTGATCAACGTTCGGGGAGTTCCGGGAGTTTCGGGAGTGAAGACGCGATGACGTCCAGCCAGGCCACTCCGGCGGGATCGGCACAGCCTCCCGCCCTGACCATCGACGCGCTGGGCAAGAAGTGCCCGATCCCGATCATCATGCTGGCGGCGCAGATCAACGACGTGCCCCGCAACGGGATCGTCGCCGTCCTCGCCGACGATCCGGCCGCCGTCACCGACATCCCCGCCTGGTGCCGCCTGAAGTCGCACCACCACGTGGGCAGCCACGAGCTCCCGGAGCGCGGCTGGGCCATCCACGTACGCCGCAATTACTGACATGTCCTGAAATTGGGTATGACCTCCCCCGGAAACACGTCAAACGGTTCGGGGGGACGGCATGAGCGGTGAGACGGCCAGAGATCTGATGCACACCGGGGTCCGGTGCGTCGAGGCACACGAGACACTCGACCGGGCGTCGCAGATGATGCGGGACATGGACGTGGGCGCGCTGCCCATCTGCGGCAGCGACGACCGGCTGAAGGGGATCATCACCGACCGCGACATCGTGGTCAAGTGCGTGGCACGGGGGCTGGACCCCTCCAAGATGACCGCGGGGGACCTCGCGACCGGCCTGGTCTGGGTGTCCTCGGACGCGGGCGTCGAGGAGGCGCTGACCAAGATGGAGCAGAACCAGATCCGGCGGCTGCCGGTGATCGAGGACGGCCGCATCATCGGCATGATCACCGAGGCCGACCTGGCCAGGAAACTGCCCGACGACAAGCTGGCCGAGTTCGTGCACCGCGTCTACGCGAGCGGCTGACCTCGGAGTGACGCCTCCTGAGCCGCCGGGACCCGGCGGCTCAGGGGATGGCTTCCCGCGGGTACGGCCCCCTGCCCCGAAGGACGTCAAGGCCGTCGCGGCCCAGGAGGGGCGTCCTGCTTCCGGTACGGCTCAGGCTTCGTGCTTCCAGTACGGCTCAGGCGTGGTGGCACTTCACGAAGGGGGCCACCTCGGCGGCGGCGTCGGCGCCGTAGGCCCCGGCGAGGCGCTCCAGGAAGACCTTCTGGCCGAGCTCGTACTCCTGGCCGCCGACCTGCTCCAGGACGTGGGTGGCGGTGAGGTTGCCGACCTGGCCGCAGCGCTCCGGGGACAGGCCCCAGGCCAGGGCGGACAGGAAGCCGGAGCGGAAGGCGTCGCCCACGCCGGTGGGGTCGGCCTTGCCGAGCTCGGGCGCCGGGGGGACGTGCAGGGACGGCTCGCCCTTGCGGTCGATGACGACGCCCTTGGGACCGAGCGTGGTGACGCGGACGCCGACCCGGTCGAGGATCTCCTCGTCGCTCCAGCCGGTCTTCTGCTCGATCATGCCCTTCTCGTAGTCGTTGCCGAAGAGGTAGGCGGCGCCGTCGACCAGCTCGCGGATCTGCTCCCCGGGCATGCGGGCGAGCTGCTGGGAGGGGTCGGCCGCGAACGGGATGGCGCGCTGGCGGGCCTCGGCGGTGTGCCTGAGCATCGCCTCGGGGTCGTTGGGGCTGATCAGCACCAGGTCGAGGCCGCCGACCCGCTGGGCGACCGGGCCGAGCTCGATGAGGCGGGCCTCGGCCATCGCGCCGGTGTAGAACGACGCGATCTGGTTGTGGTCGTCGTCGGTCGTGCACAGGAAGCGGGCGGTGTGGTGCGTCTCGGAGACGTGGATGGAGTCGCAGTCGACACCGTGGCGCTCCAGCCAGGAGCGGTAGTCGGCGAAGTCCGCGCCGACCGCGCCGACCAGGACGGGCGTGAGCCCCAGGCAGCCCATTCCGAACGCGATGTTGGCCGCGCAGCCGCCTCGGCGGACCTGCAGGTCGTCCACGAGGAACGACAGGGAAACCCGGTCGAGCTGACCGGCGATGAGCTGGTCGCTGAAGCGGCCCGGGAAGGTCATCAGTTGATCGGTCGCGATTGAGCCGGTGACGGCGATGCGCACGGGGTTCTTCTCCTCGTTGTCTGCATCTTCGGAACGTGGGCGATTGGGCCACGCGGGAAGTTGAGCCACGCAAGAATACGCGACCTTTCCCGCGCCCCGCTCGTACCCCACGACTACCCCGATCGGGCGCGCGAAAGCCCCGCGGGGTGACCGATGTCACCCCGCGGGGCCGGGTGTTCCCGCGGGTTCGGCCCGCCTGGCCGAACCCGCCGGTTCGCCTGGTTCGCCTAGTTGAACGAGTCGCCGCAGGCGCACGAGCCGGTGGCGTTGGGGTTGTCGATCGTGAAGCCCTGCTTCTCGATCGTGTCGACGAAGTCGACGGTGGCGCCCACGAGGTAGGGAGCGCTCATCCGGTCGGTGACCACGCTCACGCCGTCGAAGTCGGAGACGACGTCGCCGTCCATCGAACGGTCGTCGAAGAAGAGCTGGTAGCGCAGGCCGGAACAGCCGCCGGGCTGCACGGCCACGCGCAGCTGGAGACCTTCCTCGCCCTGCTGCTCCAGCAGGCTCTTGACCTTCGCCGCGGCCGCGGAACTGAGGATCAGGCCCTGCGCCGTGGTCTCGCTGCTCTCAACCGACATGTTGGTGACTCCCGCGTCTGCGTCAGCCGCTCCCCGGGAGCGGCTGTCTGTTTATGACGTCCTTCTCAGACGCTACCAACACCCGTCCCCCTGTACACATTCCTGAGACGACAGACACATCCGTCCTTGGACAAAACCCCCTCCCCCGGAATAAAGCCCCAATCCTGTGTGTCATCATTAGTCGTCACTTCGACGATAAGGGGGTGTGGCCATGACGACCACCGAGACCGGGCTTCCGCTCTTCGTCCTCGGCAGAGGTGTCGACCCGCACAGCGAGCGCGGCGTCGACTGTCCCGGCGAGCTGCCGTCCGCTTCCGACCCGGCGCTCGTGGAGCGCGCCAGGAGGGCCAAGGCGGCGCTCGGCGACCGGGTCTTCGTACTGGGCCACCACTACCAGCGCGACGAGGTCATCCAGTTCGCCGACGTGACCGGCGACTCGTTCAAGCTCGCGAAGGAGGCGGCCGCCCGCCCCGACGCCGAGTACATCGTCTTCTGCGGCGTGCACTTCATGGCCGAGTCCGCCGACATCCTCACGTCGGACTCCCAGAAGGTCGTGCTGCCCGACCTCGCGGCCGGGTGCTCGATGGCCGACATGGCCACCTTCGACCAGGTGGAGGAGTGCTGGGAGGCCCTGGAGGACGCGGGGATCGCCGGGATCACCGTCCCCGTCACCTACATGAACTCCAGCGCCGACATCAAGGCGTTCTGCGGGCGCAACGGCGGCGCCGTGTGCACCTCCTCCAACGCCAGGCGCGCCCTGGAGTGGGCCTTCTCACGCGGCGAGAAGGTGCTCTTCCTCCCCGACCAGCACCTGGGCCGCAACACCGCGGTGCTGGAGATGGGCCTGTCACTGGACGACTGCGTCGTCTACAACCCGCACCGGCCGAACGGCGGCCTCACCGCCGAGCAGCTCGCGAACGCCAAGATGATCCTCTGGAAGGGGCACTGCTCGGTGCACGGCCGCTTCAGCGCCGAGTGCGTGGACGACGTACGTGCCCGCATCCCCGGCGTCAACGTGCTGGTCCACCCCGAGTGCAGGCACGAGGTCGTCACCAAGGCCGACCACGTCGGTTCGACCGAGTACATCATCAAGAAGATCGACGAGGCTCCGGCCGGGTCCTCCTGGGCGGTGGGCACCGAGCTGAACCTGGTCAAGCGGCTCGGCGCCATGTTCCCCGACAAGGACGTGACGTTCCTGGACCGGACGGTCTGCTACTGCTCGACGATGAACCGGATCGACCTCCCGCACCTGGTGTGGGCGCTGGAGTCGCTCGCCGCTGGTCAGGTCGTCAACCAGATCACCGTGGACGCCGACACCGCCCACTGGGCCGGGGTCGCCCTGGACCGGATGCTGGCCCTGCCCTGATCCCGGCGCCCTGATCCCGGCGCCCTGATCCCGGCGCCCTGATCCCGGCGCGCTGATCCCGGCGTGGACGGGCCCCGGCGGGTGGTGACCCGCCGGGGCCCGTCGCGTGCCGGGGACCTGTCGCGTACCCGGGGTCGGGGGAGCACCGCGTGAGCGGGGCCTATACGAGCCCGTAGACCACCCTGACGCTGACCGACACGTCCTGGCGGCCGGGGCTGATCGACGCCCTGTCGACGGCCGCGGCGAAGCCGGCGATCGGCGTCGGCGGGGTGACGGTCTGCTCGTTTATCTCCATGACGCGGCCGAGCCCGCGGCCGGCGAGCCTGGCGTACTGCGTGGCGCGGGCCTGGGCGTCCCTGAAGGCGATGTCGCGCGCCAGCCTGAGCGGCACGCGGTTGTCGGACACCTCGAAGGAGATGCCGTTCAGCCGGACCGCCTCGCCGGCGGCGGCCGCCGCCTCCACCACCTCGTCCGCGTTGTCGATGTCGCGCACTATGGCCTCGATGCCCTGCGTGGCCCGGTAGCCGGAGACCGTGGGATATTGCCGGTACTCGGGAGCGAGGGTCAGCTCGTCGGTCCGCATGTCCCTGGCCGCGACCCCGGCCGCGAGCAGTGCCCGTGTCAGGGCGGCGGCGGCGTCGCGGGCCGCGCTGAACGCCGCCCCGGCGGTGGGCCGGCGCACCTCGACGCCGGTGTCCAGCCGCATGATGTCGGGCGTGGCGGACACGCTGCCCTCTCCCACGACCGTGATCTGGGGGCGGTTCCCCTCCTCGGTCGCCGCCTGAGGCGTGGAGCCCGCGATGGGTGTGGGGCCCGCGAAGGGTGTGGAGTCCGCGAACGCGGCGCCGCCGGACAGACCGGCGAAGAACAGTCCCGTGGAGACGAGCACGGCCGAGGCGACCGCCTGAGACATCTTGATCATAAAGTCATGGCACCACGGGGCCGCGGCCGCGGCGTCGAGCGCTGCGCGGGCCCTGTCGTGTCTTGGCCGAATCCCGAGAAGGTGTTTTGCCGCCGGCCGTGCCGGATTCCGGCCTGACCGCAGCGGGAGGGCCGGGGCCGGTGGAGACGTGGCCCTAGAGCCGGGTGAGTCCTCGCCACCAGCCCAGCAGCCCGCCGTCGCCCTCGATGGCGTAGTCGTCGGGGCTGCGCCTCCCCCACACGACCTGGAGCAGGTCGGCCGACGTGGCGGCGCGCACGGTCACGGTGCCCGGCTGCAGGGAACGCCGGTGATGGAAGCGGTCGGGATCGAGGGTGATCACCCACCCGGCCCCGGTGTCGGCCTGCAGGGAGATCGTCTCGCCCCCGCCCCTGATCTCGGCCACGTCCGGGTTCCACCTCGCGTGCGGCAGGACGTCGAGGAACTCCTCGACCCCGTCGGCCGCCACGTGCTCGTCGATCACGACCGGGACGCCCACCGCGAGCTCGGCGTCCACCCGGTGCACCAGGGTCTCGTGGAGCATCCGCCTCGACCAGAACCGCACTCGCTTGTCCGCGCTCCAGGTCCACATCGGCGCCTGCGGGTCCTGCGACAGCAGCGCCTCGGGCAGGAAGGTGGCGCCCTCGCCGAGCCAGGCGGGGTAGCCGTCCGGGTCGGCGGGCAGGCCCATGTCCATGCCGTCGCGGTCGTGACGTCGCTCGGCCAGCTCGCGCACCATGGCGGCCACCCACCGGTGCACGCCCCCGGTGTGGGTGACGAGCCTCGCCAGGTCCCAGCCGGGGCAGGTCCGTACGGAGACGGACATGTCACGCCCCTTCAGGACGTCGGCCATCCGGGCGATCTCCGTGGCGGCGGCCTCGGCGTGCTCGGCGTGGGTCCACTCCCTCATGTCAACCCTCTCGCGTGAAGCGCATGAACTGCTTTTCGTACTCCTTGGCGTCGGTGCTGGTGGCCAGCAACCGCTGCACCTTCCCCTTGAAGTCGAACACCACCGCCTCGTAGCCGGAGCCCTTGCGCCGCCAGCCCGCGATGTGCTCGTCGTCGTACCAGCCGATGAGCCGCTCCGTCTCGAACGGGATCCGGACCTTCGCCGGGGCGTCGGAGCCGGTGGACCAGACGCAGATCTCCTTCTTGCTCTCCTTGCAGTACGTCAGCAGGGACGAGCCGGACGGGGAGATGTCGTCGCCCTCGACCGTGATCGGGGTGCCCACGTCCAGCAGGGTCTGCAGCACGGTGCCCTGCGTGTCGTAGAAGCGGATGCGCTGGGTCTTGCCGGTGAGCGCCCAGGTGCCGACGGCCCGGCCGTCGCCCCGCCAGAAATAGCTCCACTTGCCCGCGTCCTTCTCCTTCACGCGGACGACCTTCGCCTTCTTCGTGGCGACGTCGATGATCGCGAAGCCGTACTCCTTGCTGCTGTCGCCGACCGCCTCGTAGAGGGTCACCAGGCCGCGTCTGCCGTCCGGCGACCACTGTGGCAGCGTCGGGTAGACCGGTGCCTTGGTGATCCTGATCCTACTCGCCGCGCCGGATCGATGATCGATGATCGACACGATCGCGTAGCTCTGCGCGTCGTACATCCGGTCGGTGCCCAGCGCCTGGGTGCCCTCGGCGTTGACCGTGTACTGGAAGTACTTGCCGTTCTTGACGAACCGGTCGGTGCCCTGCTCGCGGACGTAGAGGGTCTTGTCCCAGTCGAGGCTGTAGGAGCTCAGCTTGATCGGGTCCTGGTCGCTCTCGTGGAGCGTGAGCGAGCTGCCGGGCAGCTTGATCGTGCCGTCGGCCTCCGGCACCGTCGGCGCGGTGGGAGCGGGGGTGCGCACGACCGGTGTGGTGTCCGCCCGGGTGGTCCCCGGCGTGTCGGCGCCGGTGCCGCGCAGCGCCAGCACGACGCCCCCGGCCACGAGGGCGGTGACCAGCACACCTCCCACGACCGCCGGCCACATCCGGCGCCCGCGCGGGGCGGGGGCCGCCTGTCCCCGGTACGCCGGTGCGCCGGGGTTCCGGTACGGGACGCCCTCCGGCGAGGAGGAGGGATAGGTCGCGGGGCCGCCGTAGGGCTGGGCCCCGGGGTGGCCGGGATGTCCCGGATACCCCGGCTGCTGCCCCGGTTGCCGGTGGCCGGGGCCCTGCGGGGGGTAGCCGCCCGCGTAGCCGTCGGGGCCGGGATACCCGCCGGGAAAGGACCGCGCGGAGGGCGGCCCCTGCTGCGGGGAACCGTGGGGCCAGGACTGCTGGGCGTGACCGCGCGGGTCCGACTGCTGGGCGTGCTCGGCGTTCTGGGCCTGGACGTGACCACGGGGGTCCGGCTGCCAGGAGTGCGGGGCCTGGCCGCGCGGGTCCGACTGCTGGGGGTGGGGTTGGGCATAATCGGCAGGACCTGTGGGACCTGTGGGACCTGTGGGACCTGTGGGACCGCTCTGCGGGCCCTGTGCCGGGTATCCCCCGCCGGGCCCGCCCTGCTGGGCGAACGGCTGCTGGGGATGCGGCTGCGGCCCGGAATGCTGCCGGTGGTCCCACTGGGCGTGCTCGTCGCCGTCCGGGCGTCGCTGCCCGTACACGGTGTCCCCGAGGTCGTTCCCGCCCGGCCCCGGGCCGGTCTGCTGCGCCGCGGCGGCCGAGCCCTCGGCGAGGATGCCGCGCGGCGCGGTGGGCGTCGCGGCACCGGTCGCGCCGCCCGCGTGGCCGAGCAGCCGCAGCAGCGCCTCACCCGCGGCGGGCCGCTGGGCGGCGTCCTTGGACAGGCACTGCCCGACCAGGTCGCGCAGCGCCGGGTCGGTGATCGCCCCCAGGTCCGGCTCCATGTTCATGATCCGGTTGAAGATCGCCGGGAGGCTGTCCGTGCCGAACGGCGGCTGCCCGGTGGCCGCGAAGACCATCGTGCAGCCCCACGCGAACATGTCCGCGGGCGAGCCCGCGTTCTCCCCGGCCAGTTGCTCGGGGGTCATGTACGAAGGGGTGCCGATCGCCATCGCGGTCAGCGTGGAGGTCCGGTCGAGCGCCTTGGCGATGCCGAAGTCGATCACCCGGGGGCCGTCGGGGGCCAGCAGCACGTTGGAAGGCTTGAAGTCGCGGTGCACGATCCCCGCCTGGTGGATGGCGACGAGCGCGGTGACCGTGCCGATCGCCAGGCGGTGCAGGCTCGCCCCCTCGCGCGGCCCCTCGGTCGCCACGACCGCGTCGAGCGTCGGGCCGTCGATGTACTCGCTGACGATGTACGGGCGATGCTGGTCGACCCCGGTGTCGATCACCGCGGCGGTGCAGAAGGGCGCGACCCGCTGGGTCGTGCTGACCTCGCGGACGAAGCGCTCCATCGCCTCCTCGTCCTGCGCGAGGTCCGCGCGGAGCAACTTGACCGCGACGCGGGCCCCCGTGGGGGAAACGCCCAGGTAGACCGTTCCCTGGCCTCCCTCACCGAGCCTCGCGGTGAGCCTGTACTCCCGCACGTGCTCGGGATCCCCGGGCCGCAAGGACGCGAGGTCCGCCATGGTCACACCCTTCTCCCGTATGGATTTCCGGTCCCATTGTGAGGGCAAAGGGTCACAGGACGTACATCAAACCGCAAGCCGGACAGCCACAATGGCGCGTTCCAGACGATCTCGCGAATCGCGCGGAAAGTCCTTGCGGGACGGGCTTCGCGGGTGACCCCTCGGGAGCCGGGCGCATCCCGGCGCGGGCACCCTCGCAGGAGGCGGGCACATCCCGGAACGGGCACCTTCGAGGAGCCCGGCGCATCCCGGAACGGGCACCTTCGAGGAGCCGGGCGCATCCCGGAGCGAACCGCCTCTCAGAGGCCGGGCGCGCCCCAGAGGGGGAACCAGCGGCCGAGATCGGGCTCGATCTCCAGCTCGCCGCCGATCGCGCCGCGTACCTGCAGCTCCAGCGCGTTGTCCCGGCGCTGCGCCTGCCCACCGGCCTGCCCGCCCGCCTGCCCGCCGATCTGGCCGCCGGTCCGCCCACCGGCCTGGCCGCCCGTCCCTCCGGCGGGCAGCGGGGCGAACGGGTAGAAGGTGCCCTGCTTGTAGAGGTACACCAGCGCGAGCGCGCGGCCGTCGGGGGCGGCGAAGGAGATCAGCGAGCAGAGCAGGGAGGGGCCGAAACCCGCCGCCTCGAGGGAGGAGTTGACCGCGTGCAGGTCCGTCACCAGGTCACCGAGCATGTCGGGGGCATCGGAGGCACGGCGCACCAGCAGCCACGTGTAGCCGTAGGAGTCCTTCGACACCTCCACCGGGGGGCCGCCCCCGGCGTCCAGCAGCTGGGTGACGTCACGCTCCAGCTCGGCGAAGGCCCCGCCCTCGGCCGAGCGGAAGCAGACCGCCCCCACCCCCGTCGGCGCCAGATCGGTGGCGGCCTGCAGGGTCACCGCGGCCGAGGGCAGCGCGAACAGCGCGTCCAGGTCGGCCCTGGCCGGTTCGCTCCGCCCCATCAGCGCGTCCCACCAGCGCATCGGACCACTCCCCCTCGAACCTCTCCGCCGCCCGGCGCGTCCTCCCGCTCCCTTACCCGCCCCGTCCGCCCCGTCCGCTCCGTCCGGTCCGGCCGGTCACCCGCCCTGCCCGAGCTGGGCGGAGATCCTGCCGAGCTGCTCCAGTCGTCGTTCCAGCGGCGGGTGGGTCGCGAAGAGCGCGGCCAGGCCCGCCTTGCCGGACAGGGCCGGGGCGAAGAAGAAGGCGTTGAACGGCTCGGCCTCGCGCAGGTCCTTCGTCGGGATGCGGGCCATCTCACCGCTGATCTTGACGAGGGCGCTGGCCAGGGCGGAGGGACGCTGGGTGAGCAGGGCCCCCGCGCGGTCGGCGGCCAGCTCGCGGTAGCGCGACAGGGCGCGGGTGAGCAGGAAGCTGACCGCGTACACCAGGGCCGAGACGAGCAGGATGATCAGGCCGATCGGCAGGCCGCCCCTGTCGTCGCGCCCGCGCCCGCCCAGGCCGCTGTAGAGCGCGACCCTGGTCATCAGCCCGGCGACGATGCCGAGGAAGGACGCGATCGTCATGACCGCGACGTCACGGTGGGCCACGTGGGACATCTCGTGGGCGAGCACGCCCTCCAGCTCGCCGCCGTCGACGCGGCGCAGCAACCCCGTGGTCACGCAGACCACGGAGTTCTTCTGGTTACGGCCGGTGGCGAACGCGTTCGGGACGTCCGAGTCGGCGATCGCCACCCGCGGCTTGGGCATGTCGGCCAGCGCGCACAATCTGTCGATCATGCCGTGCAACTCCGGGGCCTCCTGCGGGGAGACGACACGTCCGTGCATCGCGAACAGCGCGATGCGATCGGACATGAAGTACTGCACGAGCAGGATGCCACCGGCGATCAGCAGCACCACGACGGCCCGGACGCCCAGCGTGATCAACACGGCCACGAAGACCACGTAGAGCAGTCCGAGCAGGAACATGGTCACCACCATGCGCCTGGTCAGGCCCCGGTCCGGGGCGAACCGGGTTTGTGCCATATGTCCAAGCTAGCCGGGAATCAGCCCCTCATTGCCGAGCATCTCCCGTACTTCGTCCATGGATGCGTCGGCCGGAGGCAAAATCAGCTCCGAGGACTCCAGGCTGTCGTCGGGCAGCGCCTTGCCGACGTGGCGGACCTTGTCGAGCAGGGCGTGCAGCCGCACCCGGAAGGCCTCCTCCTCGCCGGCCTCGATGGCGGCCTCCAGCTCGGCGTCCAGCGTGTTCAGCACGTCGAGGTCGGCGGGGGCGATGTCGATCTGCCCCTCACCCATGATGCGGACGATCACAGGCCCTCCCCCGGCTGGCGCAGCTGCTGCGTCTGGTTGGACTGCGGGTGCTCGTGGTGCGGCTGCTGGGGCTGGGGCTGCTGCTGGGGCTGCGCCGGGCCGGGCGTGATCGCGCCCTGCGGCGCGGGGCCCTGGCCGAGCTCGGCCTTCATCCGCGCGATCTCCAGCTCCACGTCGTGCCCGCCGCCCATCCGGTCGAGCTCGGCCTGGATGTCGTCGCCGCGCTGCCCGCTGAAGTCGTCGAGCGCGCCGCTGGCCAGCAGCTCGTCGATGGCGCCCGCGCGGGCCTGCATGGAGGCCGTCTTGTCCTCGGCCCGCTGGATCGCCAGGCCGACGTCGCCCATCTCCTCGGAGATGCCGGAGAAGGCCTCGTTGATCCGCGTCTGCGCCTCGGCGGCGGTGTAGGTCGCCTTGATCGTCTCCTTCCTCGTACGGAAGGAGTCGACCTTGGCCTGCAGACGGTGGGAGGCGGTGGTGAGCTTCTCCTCCTCGGCCTGCAGGTTGTCGTGCTGCACGCGGAGGTCGGCGATCTGGGTCTGCAGGCTGCCACGGCGGGTCAGCGCCTCGCGAGCGAGGTCCTCGCGGCCGACTCCGAGCGCCTTGCGGCCCTGCTCCTCGAGCTTGCGCGACTGCGCCTCGATCTGGTTTATCTGGAGCTCCACGCGCTTGCGCGAGGTGGCGACGTCCGCCACACCCCGGCGCACCTTCTGCAACAACTCCAGCTGGCGCTGATACGAGTAGTCCAGGGTCTCGCGAGGATCTTCCATCTTGTCCAACGCGTTGTTCGCCTTGGACCTGAAGATCAGCGAAAGTCTCTTCATCACGCTCATGCGCGTCGGCCGTCCCCTTCTTCAATGCGCTTCGGGTCACCCCAAGTGAGTCCAGCCCCCGAAAAGCACCGGAGCCACCATAGGGTTCACCCTACGCATAACGCGCGGGGGCGTCACTAAGTTGCAGTCCCGGTAGGCTGACGTTGTGTTCCGACGTACCCAGACCACCGCGGACGACTCCCCCGTCTCCGCTAACGATCCTAAGCCTGCGGGCAAGGGGCGTCCCACACCCAAGCGACGGGACGCCGAAGGCCGTCGCCGGCAGCCGGTGAACGCCCCCCAGAACCGCAAAGAGGCCTACAAGAACCTCCGCGAACGCCAGGCCAGCGAACGGGTCAAGGCACGCGAGGGCATGCTGCGCGGCGACGAGCGTTACTTCCCCGCCCGCGACAAGGGGCCCGCCAGGAAGTTCGCGCGTGACTGGGTCGACTCCCGTCGTCTCGCCAGCCAGTACTTCCTGCCGTTCTCCCTCCTCATCCTGCTGCTCACCTGGATCCCCTTCCCGGCGGACATCCGCGGCTACGTCTACGTCGCGGTGATCACGGTCGGCTGGCCGCTCATGATGGTCGGTGTGCTCCTCACCTCGATCTGGGTGTCCTGGAAGGTGAAGAAGCTGACCGCCGAGAAGTTCCCCAACGAGAACCTCAGGGGCGTCGGCTTCTACGCCGCCATGCGCGCGCTGCAGATCCGCAAGCTGCGCTTCCCGCCGCCCGCCGTGCTGCCCGGCGGCAGGCCGGTCCCGCCGAAGAACTGAAGGCGGCGAAGCCGCCGCGGCGCCGGAGAGACACCGCGCGCCCGAGTACGTTCCGGAACCCCGCTCCCTTCCACGAGGGGCGGGGTTCTTCGCGTCCGCTCCCGTTCACGACGGACGCGGACCGGGCGAGCGCCGCCCCGGGCGACGGTCACCTCTCGACGACGTTCCAGTCCAGCTCGCCGTCGACGACCTCCGGTTTCCAACGGCCGACGGAGCCACCGGTCTCCATGGCGTCCGCCGTCGCCCGCAGCAGGCGGTAGTACGAGCCGATCCGGGTGCCGCCGGCCGCGAAACTCATCGTGCCCTCGTGGTCGGTGGCCCCGACGTCGCGCACCACGGAGTCGATCACCAGGTGGTCACCGCTCCCGTTGCCGCCGAACGGGATCATCCGCCCGTCCCACGACTCCGCCCGCGCGCCGGCGTCACCCCTGACCTCGCCGTCCACCTCGCACAGCCACCGCCAGGTGTCACGGATCTCGCGTACCCCGTGGTTCCCGTGACCGAAGAACCCGAACGGCCAGGTGCCGGCCACGAAGGAGGCCCCGTCGTGCCGCAGCAGGGAGGCGCGCAGGTCGTCGGGGAGGCGCAGGCCCATCTGCGCCTCGGCGACGGCGATCGTACGGGGCCTGGCGGGCCTGTCCAGCGTGCGCAGGCTCGCGTGGGCGTTGGTCTTCAGCCATCTCTCGATGCGGCGCCACTGGCGGTTCACCGCCCGGGTCACCCTCGGGTCGACCGCCCGCACTCGCGGGGCCCGCGCCCGCGGGTGGCAGTCGGCGTCGGGAACCGCCATGGGAGTCCCGGCGGTCTCGTGCGGGACCGGAGTCTCGTACGGCCGGACGGGATCTGTCGGTTGGGGATACCGATCCATGTCGGAATACAGCTGCTCGATGTGCTGGAACTCCTCCGCGTCCACACATCGGACGACCCGGAGCGTCCCTTCCGTGTAAGCCGGATAACGCGACCCCGGCTCCGGCAAGGTGTCCGGTTCCGGCTCGCACTCCTCGTCCACGCTCCGGGAATCGGTCGCCTCGACCGTCTCCGTCCCGTTCGAGAAGACCGCGCTCTCCAGGGCCTGCGTGCCGAAGGCGAGCAGGCACAGTCCGACCCCCACGGCACCCCAGCGGACCAGGCGGCCCCGGGTGGCCCTGTCCAGCGGCTCTCGCGGCGTCCGCGGCCCCCGCTCGAACATCCGCTCGACGGCGGACCTGACGGCGGAGGGGGGCCTGGCCGCGTACCTCCTGAGGTCCTCGTCCGTGGGGGTGCCGAGGATGGGCGTGGAGGGCCATCGCGGCGCGTGCCCGGCCTCGGAACCCGGCCCCTGCGGCGGGGATGTCTTCCCCGGCTCCTCGGTCGAGAAGGCGTTTCGCGACCCCTCGACCGGGAGGGCGGTGCGGCGGTCCTCCGCCCGCCGCCACAGGCGGGCGACCGCCACGACGGCTGCCACCAGCGCCACCGTGGCGAGCGCGAGTCGTACCCGTCGAGAAGTGATCAACCGCAACACGCCCGGCAGGCTATCCCGAATCGCCGCGAAGTATGATGCCTACTAACCTCGGAGCATGGAATTCCGCCACCTTGGCCGTAGCGGTCTCATGGTCAGTGAGATCAGCTACGGCAACTGGATCACACACGGCTCCCAGGTAGAGGAGGACGCCGCCAAGCAGTGCGTGCGAGCGGCACTCGACGAGGGGATCACCACCTTCGACACCGCCGACGTGTACGCGGGCACCAAGGCGGAGGAGGTTCTCGGCCGCGCCCTCGCGGGGGTCCGCCGCGAGTCCCTGGAGATCTTCACCAAGGTCTACTGGCCGACCGGCCCCGGCCCCAACGACCGGGGCCTGTCGCGCAAGCACATCACCGAGTCCCTGCACGGCTCGCTGCGCCGCCTGCAGACCGACTACGTCGACCTGTACCAGGCGCACCGCTTCGACAACGAGACGCCGCTCGAGGAGACCCTCAAGACCTTCGACGATCTCGTACGCCAGGGCAAGGTCCTCTACGTCGGTGTCAGCGAGTGGACCGCCGAGCAGATCGGCCGGGCACTGAAGATCGCCGACGAGATGGGCTTCGACCGCCTGGTCTCCAACCAGCCCCAGTACTCCATGCTGTGGCGGGTCATCGAGGCCGAGGTCGTGCCGCTGAGCGAGAAGGAGGGCGTCGGCCAGGTCGTCTTCTCTCCCATCGCCCAGGGCGTGCTCACCGGTAAGTACCGGCCGGGGCAGCCGCCCCCCGCCGGTTCCCGGGCCACCGACCCCAGCGGGGGCAACTTCATCTCCCGGATACTCAAGGACGACGTGCTCACCCGCGTCCAGCAGCTGGAGCCGGTCGCCGCCGACCTCGGCCTGTCCATGGCCCAGCTCGCGGTGGCCTGGGTGCTGCAGAACCCCAACGTGTCCTCGGCCATCGTCGGGGCCAGCAGGCCCGAGCAGGTCCGCGACAACGTCAAGGCCTCCGGGGTGAAGCTGGAGTCCGAGGTGCTGAAGAAGATCGACGACATCCTCGGCCCGATCGTCGAGCGCGACCCGGCCAAGACCGTGAGCCCCGAGCGGCGCCCGTAGCGCGGTGACCGGTCACGGTGAACGCCACGGGCGTTGACCGGGCTTCATCGCGTTCGTGCGCGGAGCTGGAGAGAACCCCTCGGGCCTTCGGTTCCCTGGCCCCTCATCCTCACCGAGGGTGCGGGGGGCAGAGGGCCGAGAGGTTCTCCGTCCGTCCGGGTTCACTCCGGGTCCGTCCGGGTTCACTCCGGGCGCAGCGACATCCCCTCGTACTCGACGCGCTCGCCTTCGAGCAGGGTGACCTTCTCGACCCCGGACTCCAGCAGCTCACGCCAGCTTTCACCGAGCCACGACTCGGCATCCGCCTGGCTCGGGAACGTGTCGGACGGCGAAACACCCTCGACCATCTCGCCACCATTCGCGTTTTCGTAACGCCAGCGCCACGTCATGCCATAGCTCCTTCTCGCGGGTCCTGCCGGTGCCCTCGGCGGCTCAGCGAACACTACCTCTCCCGGACACTCCCGGGCATGAAGGCGAGATCATGACGTCGCGTTCCGCCTCCGGGACGTTTCCGACACCCCGGACATGCCTGGCACCCCGAGCACCCGGGACACCCCAGACACCCCAGACATGCCGGGCACGGCCGCCGGAGCCGTCCGGTCCCGCCCGGGTACGGAGGCGCGCGGCCTCTCGACCGGTTCTCCGACTTCCCTGACTTCCCTGACTTCCCCCTTCGACCCGACAGGAGACCGGGCGTGAAAATCTTGATCTCCGGTACGGCGGGCACGGGCGGGTGGCCGGCCCCGGACTGCGGGTGCGCCTCCTGCGCCCGTGTCACGCCGGGCCGCCGCCCCGTCTCCGTGGTACTCGACGTCCCGGCGGCATCCGACAACCCGGCGACACCCGGCGGTCCAGTGGCGCCCGACGGCCCGGTGGCGCCCGACGGTCTCGCGCGGCTGCCGCTGTCCGGCTCGCTTCCGCCCGGCTACCACGCCTCGGTCGGTCCGGACGGCCTCACCGTCACCACCCCCGGCGGCCGACGCGTCCTCCACGCCATCTCTCCCTCACACGGCGAGCCGCCGGACGGCGAACCCTCAGGCGACGGACGGGGCCTACCGGCGGAGGACACCGGTGGCGGTGCGGGAGAGGCGGTGGACCTGGTGCTGCTGGACGTGCTGGACCGGCCGGAACGGCTCGGGGACCTGCGCCGGCGGGGCCTGGTCGGTGAACGGACGCACGTGGTGGCCGTCGGCGCCGACCACCGGGTCCCCACGGAGGCGGAACTCGCCCGGCGGGCCGCGCTGTGGGGGGTGCGCGTCGTACCGGACGGCACGGTCGTCGACACCGGCGAGCCCCCGCCCGCCCGGGTCCCCCCGCCCAGGAGGACCCTCCTGCTCGGCGGGAGCCGGTCGGGCAAGTCGGCGGAGGCCGAACTCCGACTCGCGGCGGAACCCGAGGTGCTCTATGTCGCGACGGGCCCCTCCGGCGACGGCGACCCCGAGTGGCTGCGCCGGGTCCGGGCGCACCGCGACCGCAGGCCCGCCCACTGGAGGACCGTCGAGAGCGTCGACCTGGCCGGGCTGCTGCGGTCCGCCGACACCCCGCTGCTGATCGACGGGCTCGGTACCTGGGTGGCCGCCGTCTTCGACGAGTGCGACGCCTGGCCGGGCGACGACGGCTCCACCCGTGAGGACGGGAACGGCAGGGACGGCAGGGACGGCAGGGACGGCAGGGACGCTGTCGCGGCCCGTTGTGACGATCTGGTGGCGGCCTGGAGGCAGACCCGGGTCCGGGTGGTGGCGGTCTCCGACGAGGTCGGGCTCGGCGTGGTGCCCGGTACCGCCGGCGGCCGGGTGTTCCGGGACGCCCTCGGCCGGTTGAACCAGCGCCTCGCCCTGGAGTCGGAGGAGGTCGCCCTCGTCGTCGCCGGCCGCCTCCTCCCCCTCCCCGTCTGACCGCCCCAGGCCCCTTCTGGTCCTCCCCGGCGAGAGCCGGGGAACCGGATCACCCGGCTCGGCATGACTCATCCCCCTGCCGTTTCGCGATGACCCGGGAACGTTGTCACCGGCCCCGGTGCCGTGACCGGCGCCCCTCACCGGATCTCCGGAACGGCATCGAGGCTCGCACCACCGAATCCCGCGAACGTGCGCGGTCACGACACCGGACAGGCCGGCGGCTACGATCGTCGGTCATGTCCGAGCCCTCCCCCCCGTCCCAGGACGGCCCGTCCACGTTCGCCGACGGGGTGCGTCTCGCGATCGGCACGCTGAGCGTGTTCCCGGTCCGTCCCGGAGTGATCGACCGCCGGGCGGGAGGGATCGCGATGACGGTGGCCCCGCTGGTGGGAGCTGTGATCGGGGCCGTCGGCGGGCTGGTGCTGGCGATCTCCCTGTGGCTGGGGACGACCCCGCTTCCGGCGTCGGTGCTGGCCGTGGCGGTCATGGCGCTGCTCACCCGGGGGCTGCACCTGGACGGGCTGGCCGACCTCGCCGACGGGCTGGGCAGCGGGAAACCAGCCGACCGGGCGCTGGAGATCATGAAGCGTTCGGACATCGGCCCCTTCGGCGTGGTGACGCTGATCCTCGTCCTGCTGGTCCAGGTGGCGGCCCTGCAGGAGGCCGTCACCTGTGCCGGTGCGGGCGCGGGGGCGCTCACCCTGGTCGCTGCCTGCGCGGCCGGACGGTTGGCCCTCACCTGGGCCTGCCGCGCGGGCATCCCCCCGGCACGCCCCGACGGCCTCGGCGCGATGGTGGCGGGCACCGTACGGCGCAGCGTCGCGCTGGCCGTGACCGCGCTGGTGCTCGCGGGAACGGGGGTGCTGGTCTATCTCCACGGCATCGGCTCCCTCGACCTGTGGTCCTTCGGCTCCCCGTCGGAGCCCTCCGGCGGATCGGGCTATGTGACCTACGTGGACATGACCCATTCCGAAGACCGCGACCTTCTTGGGGTGGGCACCCCCGGTGGAGGTCTCATCTCGGGCCTGGGGCCGTTCCTCATCCCCGTCGGTCTCCCCCTGGCCATGCTCGTGGGGCTGCTGGCGGCCTGGGCCGTACGGCGCAGGGCCGTACGGCGGCTCGGCGGCGTCACCGGCGACGTGCTCGGCGCCCTCGTAGAGATCGCCACCGCGACGACCCTGCTGGCCTGCACGATCCTCGTGAACTGACCTCTCCCGGCCCCGGCCCCGCCCCCGAGAACCTCAAGAGGTCCAAGAAGCCCAGGAAACCTTCCCCCCGGAATCTCACACGCCCCTCACGTGACGGCGACCGGGACCGGCTGCCCGACCGGCCGGTATTTGAACAGCAGGGCGGAGACCACGGCCAGCAGCGCCGAGCCGACCAGGCTCGTGATCCCCGCGACGGCGAACACCGGCGGGTCGGCCGCGTCGCCGACGAGCAGCATCAGGCCCGCCGAGGCGTTGAGCGATCCGTGCCCGACGACCGCGGGCCAGACGCTTCCCGAACGAAGGCGGAGCCAGCCGAGCAGGGCCCCGAAGGTCACGCAGAAGACGACGAACATCGGTGCCGCCCACGCCCCCAGCTCGGGGTAGTTGTATCCGCGCAGGGTCAGCGGGAAGTGCCAGAGCCCCCAGATCACCCCGGACACCAGGAGCGCCCACCGGGTGCCGAGCGGCATCAGGCGCGGCAGCAGCCAGCCTCGCCACCCCCACTCCTCGCCGAAGGCCGCGACCGAGTTGATCAGCGGGGCGACCAGGAGCATCGACACGGCCTGCACGGCCGGCAGAACTCCGGCCTCCATCGGGGGCGGCCCGCCCGGTGTGGCCGCCAGGCTCTCGCGGAACAGGCTGAACTCCCGCAGGTCGACGGAGAGCAGGCCGAGGGCGGCGCTGAGCGCGACCGCGACGACGACCAGCGCGGGGACGCCGAACCAGGCCAGCGCGACCAGCGCGAACACGCGGCCCCGGCTCCCCCCGGCCGACAGGCCCGTCCGCACGGCCCACTCACGCCCGGTGGCGGGGTCCCCGAGCCGCCTGGCGCGCAGCCGGACGGCGAGGACTCCGAGCGTCGGTGTGAACATGATCGCCAGCCCGATCGCCGTGAACATGAACGTGCCGGTCGGCGTGTCCGACAGCCAGAGGGGGAGGGCGAACAACCAGGACAGACCAAACGCGACGAGCAGGAACAACCACAGGTCAGGAGATCGACGGAGCATGACACCACCTTCGGGGGCATGGGCGCGGGAGGAACGGGAGAAGGGCCGGAACACCGCGCGGGAGACGGGAAGGAAGGAGGGAAGGGAGTGGACGGACCGGTGGGGCAGGGGTCAGCGGGCGGACGGGCCGGTGGACGCTCGGGCCACGAGGGTGTTCAGCAGGGCGGCCCCGTTCTCCGCGTCGTCGATCGAGACGGCCAGGCGGCCACCGGAGACGTAACCCAGCACGAGGCACTCCCCGCCGCGGACCATGACCGTCGCGGCGCCCGGCAGCCCCCTGACGCCCCAGCCTCCGACGCCGGCCGGGAAGCGCTCCTCCGACCAGGCGCGCTCCACCCGCTCGATCGCGATGTGCCTGCGGAGCAGGCGGAACGGCCCGAAGAAGAGCACGACGCCCTCCTCGGTGACCTGCACCCGCACCGAGCTGAAGGCCACCACCAGCAGCCCCACAAGAGGCATGATCGTCGCCGGGATCCACAACGCGCCCTCGCCTCCGATCAGGGCGAGCACGGCGAGCGCCAGGCCCACGGCCAGGAGAGAGCCGCCGAGCGCGCCGAGCGGGCCGCTGCTCACCGAGGAGACCCACACCGCGCGCTGGCCCGGACGGAGCGGGAGCCGCCGGGTGGGGACGGCGGAGGGATCGGGGCGCTCGTCGGGCCCCGGCCGGGCGGCGAGGGCGCCGAGCCAGCCGCCCAGCACCAGCCCCGCGACCGCGAGCAGCGCGCTCCACCCCAGCCCGGCGGCCCGCTCCCAGTCGGGCGCGTCGAGGTTGGCCACCAGCGTGACCACCTGCAACCCCAGGAAGAACAGGCCGACACCGCCCAGCAGGGCGCCGAGCCCCATGCGGCTCGACCTGCGCCTGAGCAGCGAGGCGCCGGTGAGCGCGGCCGACCAGGCACCGCCCGCCAGCAGCGCCCACAGGCCCGCCTGGAACAGCAGCGCCATGACGAACGGCATCGAGTTGTCGGGGGCGCCGTTCGCGCCCCAGTGGGTGGCGATCGGGTCGGGCAGCCGGTCGCGCAGTGCCAGCGGCGCGGCGATCAGCGCGGCGGTCACCAGCGCGATCCAGCCGGCGGCGATGGACAGGAATCGGGCTCGCAGCCCCATGTCGGTCACCCCTTCCAAGGACCGGGCTCCCCGCCCGGTCATGACAGTTCCCTGATGAGCTCGATGACGTCGTCGTGGCGGTAGCCGTACTGGACCGCCTCGTCGAGCAGGGCGCGCAGCTTCTCCTCGATGACGCTGCGCGGGTTGGGCCGGCTGAGGACGCTCACGCCCCGGCCCCGGCGGAACTCCAGCACCCCTTCGTCGCGCAGGTCCCGCAGGGCGCGCAGCACCGTGTTGGCGTTGATGCCCAGCGCGGCGGCCAGGTCGCGGGCCGGCGGGAGCCGGTCTCCCGGAGCGTACGAACCCTCGGCGACGGCACGTCTGATCGCCTCGGCGACCTGTTCGTGCAGCGGCCGGGGATCGTTCAGATCCAAGGTAAGCAACATAGTGCTAGCGACATTAGCACCATGACCCCGCATGGTGCTACCCCGAATAGCACCATCAAGGGTCGGCGATTCGTAGGACGAACCCTCGTTTATGCGTACCGCGCCAGCCCGACTAGCATCGGCCTACGTGACCACTGTGCGGCTTACCCCAACTGACAACGCTGTCTCGTTCGAAACCGACGCGCTGGTCGTCGGCGTCCACTCCGGACCGGACGGACCGCTTCCCGCTCCCGGGGCCGAGGGCCTCGACCAGGCGCTCGGCGGCAGGCTCGCCGCCACGCTCGCGAGCGTGGGTGCCAAGGGTAAGCCGGGCGAGATCTCCAAGATCCCCACCTTCGGCGCGCTGACCGCGCCCCTGCTGGTCGTCGTCGGCCTCGGTGACACTCCCGCCGAGGGCTACGACGCCGAGGTCCTGCGCCGCGCCGCGGGCACCGCGGTCCGCGCCCTGGCCGGCACCGGCCGGGTGGCGCTGGCCCTGCCCGCCGCGAGCGCGGAGCACGCCGGCGCCGCCGCCCTGGGCGGCCTTCTCGGCGCGTACTCCTTCACCAGGTACCGCACCGTGGGAGAGCAGAGCTCCCCGGTCGCGGAGCTGGCCGTGCTGACCGACGCCGAGGGCGCCCAGGCCGCGATCGACCGCGCCGCGACCCTGGCCGAGTCCGTCTCGCTGGTCCGCGACCTGGTCAACACCCCGCCGTCGGACCTGTGGCCGGCCCGCTTCGCCGAGATCGCCGAGCAGGTGGGCGGCGAGGCCGGCCTGTCGGTGGAGGTCCTCGACGAGAAGGCGCTCAGGGAGGGCGGCTACGGCGGCATCGTCGCCGTCGGCCAGGGGTCGGCCAACCCGCCCCGGCTGGTCCGCCTCTCCTACAGCCACCCCGAGGCCACCAGGAAGCTCGCGTACGTCGGCAAGGGCATCACCTTCGACTCCGGCGGCCTGTCGCTCAAGCCGACGGCCTCGATGGACTGGATGAAGTCGGACATGGGTGGCGCGGGCGCGGTCTTCGGCGCGCTCCTGGCGATCGCCAGGCTGGGCCTGAAGGTCAACGCGGTCGGCTACCTCTGCCTGGCCGAGAACATGCCGAGCGGCACCGCGCAGCGCCCCTCAGACGTGTTCACCAGCTTCGCGGGCAAGACCGTCGAGGTGCTCGACACCGACGCCGAGGGCCGCCTGGTCCTGATCGACGGCATCGCCCGCGCCGGGCAGGACAACCCCGACGTGATCGTCGACGTCGCCACGCTCACCGGCGCGCAGATCGTCGCGCTGGGCTGGCGGACGGCGGGCGTCATGGGCAACGACGACGACCTCCGCGCGGAGATCGTGGCGACGGCGGGCGAGCAGGGCGAGGCCGCGTGGCCCATGCCCCTGCCCGACGAGCTCCGCAAGGGGCTCGACTCCCCGGTGGCCGACATCGCCAACCTGCACCCCGAGCGTTTCGGCGGGATGCTGACGGCCGCCATCTTCCTGCGGGAATTCGTGCCGGACGGGGTTCGTTGGGCACACATCGACATGGCCGGTCCCGCCTTCAACAAGGGCGAGCCCCACGGTTACACGCCGAAGGGCGGCACCGGGGCGATCACCCGGACGCTCGTGGGCCTGGCCGAGCGCCACGCGGCCGAGCCCGCGCGGTAACCGTCGTCCGCCGCGCAAGCGGGTCACAAGCAACCCAGACAAATGAAAAGATGCGGTTGCCGGGGTCAGGCCGAGGGCGGGCACCGGCACGGCGCCGAACCGGGTCCGGTGGCGGCGTGGATGCGATCGAGGATCCGCGCGGCCGCCCAGGGCACGGCGAGGGGCGCGACCGTGGAAACGGTATTCCGATCCGACAAGGAGCTTTCCTGTGGCTGATGGCAGCGGCCCCTACGACATCGTCGTCCTAGGTGGCGGTAGCGGTGGGTATGCCTGCGCTCTGCGGGCGGCCGAGCTGGGCAAGACGGTCGCGCTGATCGAGAGGGACAAGATCGGCGGTACGTGCCTGCACCGCGGGTGCATTCCCACCAAGGCGCTTCTGCACTCCGCGGAGGTCGCCGACGAGACGCGGGAGAGCGCCACCTACGGCGTCAAGGCCCGCTTCGAGGGCATCGACGTGCCCGCGGTCCACGCGTTCAAGGACAAGATCGTCACCCGCGCCTGGAAGGGCGTGCAGGGCCTTCTCAAGAGCAAGGGCATCACGATCATCGAGGGTGAGGGCCGTCTCGCGGGCCCGAACCGGATCGCGGTGGGCTCGGAGATCTACGAGGGCCGCAACATCGTGCTGGCGACCGGCTCCGCGCCCAGGTCCCTTCCGGGGCTGGAGATCGACGGCGAGCGGGTCATCACCAGCGAGCACGCGCTCAAGCTCGACCGGGTGCCGACCTCGGTGGTCGTCCTGGGCGGCGGCGTCATCGGCGTGGAGTTCGCCAGCGTCTGGCGCTCCTTCGGCGCCGAGGTGACGATCGTCGAGGCCCTGCCGCACCTGCTGCCCCTGGAGGAGGAGTCGAGCTCCAAACTGCTGGAGCGCTCCTTCCGCCGCCGCGGCATCAAGCAGGAGCTGGGCGTCTTCTTCGAGGGCGTCAAGACCACCGACACCGGCGTGGTCGTCAGCCTGGCCAACGGCAAGACCCTCGACGCCGAGCTGCTGCTCGTCGCGGTCGGCCGCGGCGCGGTCTCCGCGGGCATGGGCTTCGAGGAGGCGGGCGTCGCGATCGAGCGCGGCACCGTCACGGTGAACGAGTTCTGCCAGACCAGCGTGCCGGGCGTGTACGCGGTCGGCGACCTCATCCCGACCCTGCAGCTCGCGCACGCGGGCTTCGCCGAGGGCATCCTGGTGGCCGAGCACATCGCCGGCCTGAACCCCGTGCCGATCGACTACGACGGCGTGCCCAGGATCACCTACTCCGACCCCGAGGTCGCCTCGGTGGGCATCACCTCCGCCCAGGCCAGGGAGCGCGGCCACGAGATCGTCGAGCTGACCTACGACCTCGCGGGCAACCCCAAGAGCCAGATCCTGCAGACGCAGGGCGCCGTCAAGATTATCGCGGCGAAGGACGGCCCGGTGCTCGGCGTGCACATGGTCGGCCGCCGCATCGGCGAGCTGGTGACCGAGGGACAGCTGATCTACAACTGGGAGGCCCTGCCCTCCGAGGTGGCGCAGCTGATCCACGCCCACCCCACCCAGTCCGAGGCCGTCGGCGAGGCGATGCTGGCCCTGGCCGGCAAGCCGCTCCACGTCCACAACTAACGCAAGCCCTCACTCGGAACGCGAGAGAAGACAACCCATGCCGAAGTCCGTACAGATGCCCCAGCTCGGTGAGAGCGTCACGGAGGGCACCGTCACCCGTTGGCTGAAGAAGGAGGGCGAGCGCGTCGAGGCCGACGAGCCGCTTCTCGAAGTCTCCACCGACAAGGTCGACACCGAGATCCCCTCCCCCGCGGCGGGCATCCTCACGAAGATCGTGGTGGCCGAGGACGAGACCGTCGAGGTCGGCGCCGAGCTCGCCGTCATCGACGAGAACGGCACCGAGGGCGCCGCCGCCCCGGCCCAGGAGAAGGCCCCCGAGCCGGAGCCGGAGCCCGAGCCCGCCCCGCAGCAGCAGGCGCAGCCGGCCTCCTCGATCCCGCAGCCCGCCCCGCAGGCTCCGGCGCAGGCCCCTCAGCAGCAGGCCCCCGCGCAGCAGGCTCCCGCCCCGCAGCAGCAGGCCCAGCCTCAGGCGCAGGCCCCGCAGACCGTCCAGTCCTCCCAGTCCGCGCCGCCGTCGCCGATCGCGGCGTCCGAGCCCGCCGCGCAGCCGTCGGGCGACAGCCCGTACGTCACCCCGCTGGTGCGCAAGCTCGCCGGTGAGCACGGCGTGGACCTCGACTCGCTGACCGGCACCGGTGTCGGCGGGCGCATCCGCAAGCAGGACGTGCTGGAGGCCGCCCGCGACCAGCGCGAGCGTGCCGCGGCCCAGCCCCAGCCCCAGGCTCAGGCCCCGCAGGCCGCCGCCCAGGCCCCGGCCCAGGCGTCCGCCCCGCAGGCCCCCGAGCCGGTCGTGGTCGACACCACGCTGCGCGGGCGCACCGAGAAGATGTCGCGGCTGCGCCAGACCATCGCCAAGCGCATGGTCGAGTCGCTGCAGGTCTCGGCCCAGCTCACCTCCGTGGTCGAGGTCGACGTCACCAAGATCGCGCGGCTGCGTGACCAGGCGAAGGCCGAGTTCCAGCGGCGCGAGGGCGTCAAGCTCACGTTCACGCCGTTCTTCGCCCTCGCCACGATCGAGGCGCTCAAGCAGCACCCGAAGCTGAACGCCACGATCAACAGCGAGACCAACGAGGTCACGTACTTCGACACCGAGCACCTCGGTTTCGCGACGGACACCGAGCGCGGCCTGCTTGTCCCGGTGATCAAGGACGCCGGCGACCTCAACATCGCCGGGCTGTCCCGTAAGATCGCCGACCTCGCCGAGCGCACCCGCACCAACAAGGTGAGCCCGGACGAGATCACCGGCGGCACGTTCACGCTGACCAACACCGGCAGCCGTGGCGCGCTGTTCGACACGCCGATCCTCAACCAGCCGCAGGTCGGCATGCTGGGCACCGGTGCCGTCGTCAAGCGCCCGGTGGTCCTGGACACCCCCGAGGGCGAGGTCATCGCGGTCCGCTCGATGATGTACCTGGCGCTCAGCTACGACCACCGCCTGGTCGACGGCGCCGACGCCGCCCGCTTCCTGACGACGATCAAGCGTCGTCTCGAGGAGGGCCGTTTCGAGAACCAGCTGGGCCTGAACGGCTAGCCGTCCGTTCTCTCCCACCGGGCCGGTCCGCGAACGTCGCGGGCCGGCCCGGCTCGTTCTCCCCCGCGCCGGCGGTGCCTCCGGGGAACCCGCGCCGGTGACGCGAATCCGCCGGGCGTCCGCTTTCCGAAGATCCGGGGGGAGGTCGATTACATTGGACGACATGAAGGTCACGATGACCGGGTCCTCGGGCCTGCTGGGATCGGCTCTGGTCAGGGCTCTGCGGGACGACGGCGCCCGGGTGGTCCGTCTGGTCCGGCGAGTGCCGCGAGGCGACGACGAGGCCTTCTGGAACCCCGCCAAGGGGGTCGTGGACCAGGCGGCGCTGGAGGGCTCGGAGGCGGTGATCCATCTCGCCGGCGCGGGCATCGGCGACCGGCGCTGGAGTGAGGGTCACAAGCGCGAGCTGGTCGACAGCCGGGTCGAGGGGACCAGGACCCTGGCGGCCGCGCTCGCCGGCCTGACGGCGAAGCCCTCGGTGCTGCTGTCCGGCTCGGCGATCGGCTTCTACGGCGACACCGGTGACGTGGCGGTGGACGAGACGGCGCCCGCGGGTGAGGGGTTCCTCGCGCGGGAGGTCGTGGTGCCCTGGGAGGCGGAGACGGCGCCCGCCGAGGAGGCGGGCATCCGGGTGGTGAGGCTCCGTACCGGCCTGGTGCTGAGCGGGCGGGGCGGCATGCTGGCGCGGATCCTCCCGATCTTCAAGGTCGGGCTGGGCGCCCCGCTGGGGTCGGGACGGCAGTACTGGTCGTGGATCTCCGTCGACGACTGGGTTCTCTCCGTCCAGCACATCCTGAAAAATCCTGAAATGTCGGGGCCGGTGAATCTGACGGCGCCCGAGCCGGTCACCAACGCCGAGTTCACCAAGGCGCTCGGAGCGGCCCTGAACCGGCCCACGATGCCGCTGCCCGTGCCGGGCTTCGTGCTGCGTACGGCCCTCGGGGAGTTCGCCGAGGAGGGGGTGCTGACCGGCCAGCGGGTGCTCCCGCGGCGCCTGCTCGACAGCGGTCACGCTTTCCGGCATACGCGTCTCGACGAGGCACTGGCCGCCGTACTCTAAGATCCCTGTTTTCGGCGTTCCGGCCGATGAGATCACTTGGGAGACAGACATGGGCAGCCCCGGGCAGTCGCACATCCTCGCGATCGGAGGCGGCTCGTTCCGCGTGTCCACGCGCCAGGGGACCATGGAGGCGAGCCCGCTGCTCAGGTACGCCCTCGACCTCACCGGCCAGGACCGGCCCCGCCTGGGCCTGCTCGCCACCGCCACCGGCGACGACTCCGACTGGCTGCTGAAGATGTACGGCGCCTTCGGCGCGTGGGACGTCGAGGTCAGTCACCTGACCGTGTTCCCGATGCCCAACGTCGAGGACCCGCGCGAGTGGATGCTCGGCCAGGACATCATCTATGTCAGCGGCGGCAGCGTGGCCAACCTGGCGGCCCTGTGGCGGCTGCACGGCCTCGACGAGATCTTCGAGGAGGCGTGGCGGGCGGGCGTGGTGCTCGCGGGCCAGAGCGCCGGGGCGCTCTGCTGGCACGTGGGCGGCAACACCGACTCCTTCGGGCCGACGCTGCGGGTGTGGTCCGAGGGCCTGGGCATGCTGCCCTACTCGTGCGGCGTCCACTACAACTCCGAGCCGCAGCGCCGTCAGCTGCTGCACGAGGCGGTGGCCTCGGGCGAGCTGCCCGAGGGCTACGCCGCCGACGAGGGCGTCGCCCTGCACTACGTGGGCACCGAGTTCATCCAGGCCGTCAGCGTGCACCCCGACGGTTACGCGTACAAGGTCGAGCACGACGGGGCGGGCGGGGCCAAGGAGTTCCGCATCGAGCCTCGGCTTCTGACGTCTTAACCACGAACGGGTCAACTACTCTTGAGGCGTGAGTGACCTGGCAATCGTCCGTCTTGGCGTTGACTTCCCCTACGAGCAGGCATGGGATCTTCAGCGGCGCATCCACGCGCGCCGGGTGGCCGAGGAGATTCCCGACACCTGCCTGATGCTCGAACACGCGCCGGTCTACACGGCGGGCAAACGCACCGCGCCGCACGAGAGGCCCTCCGACGGCACCCCCGTCGTCGAGGTCGACCGGGGCGGCCGCATCACCTGGCACGGTCCCGGCCAGCTGGTCGGCTACCCGATCGTCAGGCTCGGCGGCCCGCTCGACGTGAACGCCTACGTGAGGCTCCTGGAGGAGACCCTGGTGCACGTCTGCGCCGACTTCGGGGTCCAGGCGGGCCGGGTGGAGGGGCGCGGGGGCGTCTGGGTGGCCGGTGACCCCTCGCACGGCCTGCCCGACAGGAAGGTCGGCGCGATCGGCATCCGGGTCTCCGGTGGCGTCACGATGCACGGCTTCGCCCTCAACTGCTCCAACGACCCGAGCTGGTACAACCGGATCGTCCCGTGCGGCATCAGCGACGCCGGGGTCTCCTCGCTCTCGGCCGAGACCGGCCGCCGGATCGTGGTCGACGAGGTCCTGCCGTACGCCGAGAAGCACCTGGCGGAGGCGCTCGGCGCGCAGGCCTTCGAGCTGCCCGAGGAAGACCTGTTCCGGCGCTGACCCCGGCGACCGGCCGCCGGAGCGCGTCCCCGGCGCCGGTCCCCTCGGGAGCGCCTCCGGCGCCGTCCCCCGCACCTCCTCCGCGCGCCGTTCCGCGTGCCCTCCCATGCGCCGCCCCCCGCATCTCCCCGCGCGCCGTTCCGCGTGCCCTCCCATGCGCCGTTCCGCGTGCCCTTCCACGCGTCGTGACCCGGGTCCGGCGCAACCCGCGGCGGGACATAAGCTGGTGAGGTGAGCGAGCGTGACGATATTTACCGCACCTCGATGTGCACCACCTCGGTCCCTCGACCGACGAAGGAGCTCGCATGACCGTCGCCCCCGAGGGGCGGAAGCTCCTCCGCCTCGAGGTCCGCAACGCCGAGACCCCCATCGAGAAGAAGCCCGACTGGATCAAGACCAAGTTCAGGGCCGGCCCGAACCACACCGAGCTGCGGGCGCTGGTCAAACGTGAGGGACTGCACACCGTCTGCCAGGAGGCCGGGTGTCCCAACATCTCCGAGTGCTGGGAGGACCGCGAGGCCACCTTCCTCATCGGCGGCGACCAGTGCACCCGGCGCTGTGACTTCTGCCAGATCGACACCGGCAAGCCCAAGGAGTACGACACCGACGAGCCGCGCCGCGTGGCCGACTCGGTGCGGCAGATGGGGCTCAACTACGCGACCGTGACCGGCGTCGCCCGCGACGACCTGCCCGACGGCGGCGCGTGGCTGTACGCCGAGACCGCGCGGCAGATCCACGCCCTCCTGCCCGGCTGCGGCGTCGAGCTGCTGGTGCCCGACTTCAACGGCGACCAGGCCCAGCTGGAGGAGGTCTTCTCCTCCAGGCCCGAGGTGTTCGCGCACAACATCGAGACCGTGCCGCGGATCTTCAAGCGCATCCGGCCCGCGTTCCGCTACGACCGGTCCCTGGGAGTGATCACCAAGGCCCGCCAGGCCGGCCTGGTGACCAAGTCCAACCTCATCCTCGGCATGGGCGAGGAGCGCGAGGAGATCGTCCAGGCCATGCGCGACCTGCACGAGGCCGGGTGCGACCTGCTCACCGTGACCCAGTACCTGCGGCCCACCCCGCGCCACCACCCCGTCGAGCGCTGGGTGAAGCCGGAGGAGTTCGTGGAGCTGCAGAAGGAGGCGGAGGCCATCGGTTTCGCCGGGGTCCTGTCCGGGCCGCTGGTCCGCTCCTCCTACCGGGCGGGCCGCCTGTACAAGCAGGCGGTCGAGGCTCGCCAGCACGCCTGAGCCCGTCGCGGAAAACCGTGGAAACCGGAAGGACCCCGCCCCCGGGCGGGGTCCTTCCGGTTTCCCGCCCACGCCCCTCCTCGTCGGACCTTCGAAGCGACCGGTTCGCGGACGCGTCACAACGACCCGGCGGCCGGTGAACGCGTACGATCACGGTCCTCCGGCCGTCCCCGGTGCGGGAGCCGGCACGGGAGCCGGTGCGGGAGCCGGTGCGCGGCAGGTCACGTTTTCACTTCTTGAGCCCTGGATTTGTATCCTTCAGAACATGGCCAAGAAGCCCGAAGACTCAGAGCGCCCGGGGCGCATCAAGCAGCTCCGCATGATCGCGAAGATCATCAAAGAGGCAAACCCCAAGGGGATGCCGATCGTCTACGCCTCGGCGCTGGGCACGCTCGCGCTGTGCGTGGTGATCGGCCTGGTCACGGGCTGGTTCTGGTATCTCCTCTTCATCGGGATCATGCTGGCCCTCACCGTCGGGCTGGTGGTGTTCGGCCAGCTCGCCCAGCGGGCCCAGTACTCCATGCTGCACGGGCAGGTCGGCGCCGCCGCCGCGATCCTGCAGGGCATGCGCGGCAACTGGGAGGTCACCCCCGCCGTCGCCGTCACCCGCGACCAGGACATCGTGCACCGCGTGGTCGGCTACCCGGGCATCATCCTGGTCTCCGAGGGGCCGGGCAGCCGCGTGCAGAAGATGCTGGTCGCCGAGAAGAAGCGCGTCCAGCGGGTCGCCCTGGACGTCCCCGTCTACGACATCCAGTCCGGTGACGGCGACGGGCAGGTCCCGCTGGCCAAGCTGCAGCGGCACCTGATGAAGCTGCCCCGCAACCTCAAGAAGCCCGCCCTGTACGAGATCAACAACCGGCTGAAGGCTCTCCCCCAGACGCTGCCGATGCCCAAGGGCCCGCTGCCGCGCGGCGCGAAGATGCCGCGCCCGAAGATGCGCTGATGAGCCTCGCCGGGGTAGGCCGCCACCGGGTGGACGCCGCGGCCACCTCCCGGGCCAACCGCGGCTGGTGGGACGGCGCCGCCGACGAGTACCAATCGGAGCACGGCGAGTTCCTGCGCGACTCCGGGTTCGTCTGGGGCCCCGAGGGCCTGGACGAGGCCGACGCCCGCCTGCTGGGCGACGTCGCGGGCCGGGACGTGCTGGAGATCGGCTGCGGCGCCGGGCAGTGCGGGCGCTGGCTGGCCGGGCAGGGCGCCAGGGTGGCCGCCTTCGACCTGTCCTTCCGGCAGCTGCGGCACTCCGGCCGGATCGACCTGGAGACCGGGTCCGCGCTGCCGGTGGTCCAGGCGGACGCGGAGGCGCTGCCCTTCGCCGACCAGGCGTTCGACCTGGCCTGCTCGGCCTACGGCGCGCTGCCGTTCGTGGCCGACGCCGGGGCCGTCCTGTCCGAGGTCCACCGGGTGCTGCGTCCCGGGGGCCTGCTGGTCTTCTCGGTGAGCCACCCGGTCCGCTGGGCCTTCCCCGACGACCCGGGCCCCGCCGGGCTCACCTCCGACCGCTCCTACTTCGACCGTTCCGCGTACGTGGAGATCGGCGAGGACGGGCGGCCCTCCTATGTCGAGCACCACCGCACGATGGCCGACTGGGTCGGGCTCATCACCGCGTCGGGGCTGGTGCTGCGGGGGCTGGCCGAGCCCGAGTGGCCGCAGGGCCACGACCGCGAGTGGGGCGGCTGGAGCCCGCTGCGCGGCCGCCACCTGCCCGGCACCGCGATCTTCACCTGCGCGCGATAGACCCGGAACCCCGCCGGGCGAACCGGCGGGGCGAACCGCTCACACCGGGCGTGCCCTAGAGGTCGTCACCGGCGTTCAGGACGAGCCCGCCGAGGGTCTCGAAGGTGCTGAAATCCCCGGCGACGAGGTTCTTGGTCACGGCGACCGCGATCCCGGTGGCCGTGTCGGCGTACGCGGCCGACCCGCCGCTGCCCGCCATGCCGAACAGGGTGAGGCTGTCGAGAGGCCCGGTGGCGCCGAGGGCGTACCCGAGGGACCTGGTGGCCGGGGAGGCGGTGACCTCGTCCGTCCCGCCGAACTCCACCGCGGTGATCTCGCGGAGCCGTTCCGGGGAGACGAGCCGGACGCCGTCCACCTCGCCCAGCAGGGCGGCGTACATGCGGGCCACGGCGCGGGCGGACATGGTGCCGCCCGCGGGGATGTCCGAGGTCAGCACGTCGGCGCGGTTGCCGAAGGCGGCGTCGGGCATCGCCGCCATCGGCGCCGCCGTGTAGCCGTCCACGACCCTGAAGAACGGGACGTCCGCGAACATCGTCTCCATCGACATCCCCTCGGGCATCTCGAAGGCGCTCGGCGCGTCCTCCAGGCGGGCCAGTCCGCCCAGCTCGGACTCGGGGACGCCGAAGAACAGCTCGTCCGCCACCCCCAGCGGCCCGGCGACCTCCTCCCGCAGGATCCGGGAGATCGGCGCGCCGGTGGCCCGGCGGACGATCTCGCCGACGACGTAGCCGAACGACTGGGGGTGGTAGCCGCTCCTGGTGCCCGGCTCCCACCAGGGCGTGGCCCCGGCGATCGCCGCGCACATCCCCTCCCAGTCGCACAGGTCCTCCGGCGTGGTGTCCACCGGTACGCCGGGCACGCCGGCCGAGTGGGTCAGGGCGTGCCGCACGGTCGCGCGCTCCTTGCCGTGGGCGCCGAACTCCGGCCACAGCTCGGCGATCGGCGTGTCGTAGCCGAAGACGCCCCGCTCCACGAGCACGTGCGCCACGGTCGAGGTGACGCCCTTGCCGGTCGAGGCGCTCCAGAAGGGCGTGTCCGGCGTGACGAGGCGCCCGGTGGCCGGATCGGCGACGCCCGCGACGACGTCGACCACCAGCTCGCCGTGCCGGTACGCGGCGACCTGCAGGCCCCGCTCGGCGCCGGACTCCACGAGCCTGTCGGCCGCCTCCTGGACCCGCTTCTGCGTATCGTTCATGGTCTTTCCCCTTGTAGTTAAGGCGTGTGACCCGTACGACGGCGGGGAGCCGGAAAAGGAATCGGTCCGGGGAGGGGACCCGTCACAGCGTCCGGGGAAGGTCGAAGGCCGGGAAGACGTCGGCGCCGTAGGTGGTGATCTGGGTGATCAGCCCGTCCTCGACCCGCAGGACGCCGAACCACGAGGCGTGGTACCCGGACTCGCCGGGACGCCTGAGGTACGCCGCCGCCGCGGGCTGCCGGTTGGCGCGGGCGGGCAGGACACGCCAGTCGCCCCACGCCTCGGGACCGACCATGGCCGGGCGCCACGCGTCGACGATCGCCGGACCTCCCAGGATCCACATCGGCGCCGGGGGCATCGACTGCCAGGCGTCCGCGCGCAGTATCCCGGCCAGGACGGCGGGGTCGGCCTGCTCGACGGCGTCGATGTAGCGCCGCAGCACCGCGCGTTCCTCACCGGTCGGGTCCGAGGAGGGCGCCCACTCCAGCCGTCGCGCGGGCAGGTTCTCCCGCATCGTCGACCGTGCCCGCTGCAGGGTGCTCTTGATCGAGACGACGCTCACCTCCAGCAGCGCGGCCGCCTCCTGCGCCGGCCAGCCGAGCACGTCGCGCAGGATCAGCACCACCCGCTGCCGGGGAGGCAGGTGCTGGATGGCGGCCATGAACGCCAGCTCGATCGTCTCCTTGGCGACCACGGCGGCGTCCGGCTCGGCCCCGCCGGGCGCGGCCGGGTCCAGGAGGCGGTCCGGGTAGGGACGCAGCCAGAAGACCTCGGCCGGCGACGGCGACGCCACCCCGGGGGTGGCCAGCACCGGCGCCTCGCGCGGGCGCGGGCCGCGCGGGTGGCGGTCGAGGAGGTCCAGGCACGCGTTGGTCGCGATCCGGTACAGCCAGGCCCTGAACGTCGAGCGCCCCTGGAAGCTCTCCCGCTTGCGCCAGGCGCGCAGGAACGTCTCCTGCACCATGTCCTCCGACTCCTCGAACGAGCCGAGCATCCGGTAGCAGTGCACCCGCAGCTCCCGCCGGTATCCCTCCACGAGCGCGCCGAACGCGGGCTCGTCACCCGCCAGCGCCGCGGCCAGGAGCTCGCCGTCCTCCACCGCTTCCCGGCCCGCCCCGCCCATGGTCACGACCTCACACCTCCCGTACGGCGTCCCGCCCGGCGCGGGCGCCCCCGATATGACGGCCACCGGCCGGAAAAGGAATCGCCGCGGACGCCGGTTCCCTCACCGTTCCCTCACCTCCAGAACCGCGAAGTCCGGCACGAGCCCGGAGACGGGCGGATCCCGGGAAGGGGTGAGAGCGGGAAACGGGGCGCGGGCCGGCTCAGAGGCGTACGACCACGGTGTTCGCCGCGCGGTCGTGCAGGCCGCGCTGGTCGCGGTCCCAGACGAGGGCGGGTACGGCCAGGCAGAGCAGGAAGGTCCGTACCAGCACGGAGACGAGGCCGGGGGCGCCGCCGCCGAGCGCGGCGACCCGGACGCCGAGCAGGCGCATCCCGAAGGTCATCCCCATGGTGCCCACCAGCAGGAGGTATTCGACGGCGAGGATCAGGACCGGCACCCAGGGCATGTCGGCGGGGTCGACCCGCAGGAGTCCCTGGGTGATCGCCCAGGTGCAGATGAGCCAGTCGATCATGATTGCGCCGATCCTGCGGCCGAACCCGGCCACCGAGCCGCTGCCCTCGCTGGGCAGCCCGAGCCGCTCCCCCGGGTAGCCGAGATCGACCCCGGCGGACCTGACGCCGCCGAGCCAGGTCTGGGTCCAGCGTGGCTGCTTGCTGCTCATGCTCCAACGGTAGCCGTCCGGGCCGCCGCCCTCGCATCCGCCCGGACCGGCCACCGCTCCCGCCGAGGGGCCTCGCCCGCCTCAAGGATCTCCTCTTTCCCATCGGATGCTGCCGCCACATGACGTTGAAAGAGGTGAAACTCGGGCAAAAGACAACTTTCTATACCTGTTCAGAACGGACTTGAGGACTACCGTGGAGGCGACGTTCGCTTAACACGGGTGAAACAAACGAGACACGGGACGGTAACGGCGCAGGCTTACTTTCGGTCTGTTAGCCCGTCCCATGGGAGGTTCGCGTGTTCAACTCCGCCGACGACGTCCTGAAGTTCATCAAGGACGAAGGGGTGCAGTTCGTTGACGTCAGGTTCACCGACCTGCCGGGGACGACGCACCACTTCACGTTCCCCTCGGAGAACTTCGGAGCCGGCGTCTTCACCGACGGCCTCATGTTCGACGGCTCGTCGATCCGCGGGTTCCAGGCCATTCACGAGTCGGACATGCTGCTGCTGCCCGACCCGTCCACGGCCGTGCTCGACCCGTTCCGGCAGCACAAGACGCTCAACATCAACTTCTTCGTGCACGACCCGCTGACGGGCGAGGCCTACAGCCGCGACCCGCGCAACGTCGCCCGCAAGGCGGAGGAGTATCTCAAGGGCACCGGCATCGCCGACACGGTCTACTTCGGCCCCGAGGCCGAGTTCTACATCTTCGACGACGTCCGGTTCGAGACCAACGCCCATTCGAGCTACTACCACATCGACTCGATCGAGGGCGCCTGGAACAGCGGCAAGGCCCAGGACGGCGGCAACCTCGGCTACAAGCCGCGCTTCAAGGGCGGCTACTTCCCGGTCCCGCCGATGGACCACTTCACCGACCTGCGCTCGGAGATGGTCCGCAAGCTCATCGACGCCGGGATCGACGTCGAGATGCAGCACCACGAGGTGGGCACGGCCGGCCAGGCCGAGATCGACTTCCGGTTCAACACGCTGCTCAAGTCCGCCGACACCCTGATGCTGTACAAGTACATCGTCAAGAGCACGGCCCTGGAGCACGGCCACACGGTCACCTTCATGCCCAAGCCGATCTTCGGTGACAACGGTTCCGGCATGCACTGCCACCAGTCGCTCTGGAAGGACGGCGAGCCGCTCTTCTACGACGAGGTCGGCTACGCGGGCCTGTCCGACACCGCCCGCTACTACATCGGCGGCCTGCTCAAGCACGCCCCGTCGCTGCTGGCGTTCACCAACCCGACGGTCAACTCCTACCACCGTCTGGTGCCCGGCTACGAGGCCCCGGTCAACCTGGTCTACTCCCAGCGCAACCGCTCGGCGTGCATCCGCATCCCGATCACGGGCTCCAACCCGAAGGCCAAGCGCATCGAGTTCCGGGTTCCCGACCCCTCCTGCAACCCCTACTTCGCCTTCGCCGCCCAGCTCATGGCGGGCATCGACGGCATCCGCAACAAGATCGAGCCGGTCGAGCCGGTCGACAAGGACCTCTACGAGCTTCCCCCCGAGGAGGCCCGCAACATCCCGCAGGTCCCGGGCTCGCTGTCGGACGTGCTCGCGGCCCTGGAGGCCGACCACGAGTACCTGCTGGAGGGCGGCGTGTTCACGCCGGACCTGATCGAGACCTGGATCGCCTACAAGCGCGAGAACGAGATCGACCCGATCCGCCTGCGCCCGCACCCCCACGAGTTCGAGCTCTACTACGACGTCTGAGTTATCAAGCTTCTGACCTGGGGAAACCCTGACGGTTGACCCGTCAGGGCACATCCAGGGCACTCAGGCATCCCGCGAAAGGCCGTCGGTCGTCCCTCCGTCGAGGGCACGCTCGACGGCCTTTCGCATGCGCTCCTCCCCCGACGGCATGAAGTGCGTGCAGGTCCGCAGCGTGAACTCGGGATACATCAGAGCCTCCATCAGTGCCGGACGGGTTCAAGCTCGGCACAGTCGAGCAGGTCCGCGCCTGGCAGCGGCATCTGCAGACCGCACCAGCCTCCACGCTGCCGGCCGCGGCCGACGACCCCGAGGCCGGGCCGGGCGTGCGGATCGCCGCCCTCACCCTGGCCTCCCAGGCGCGGGCCGAGTTGGAAGCGATGCTCTCCCGCCACAACCACGCCGAATTCGCACTGATCACCGGGCTGCGAACTGAGGGCACGGCGTGGGCCCAGATCGGCCGGGCACTGGGCACCACCCGCCAGGGCGCCGCTCAACGCGCCGGCCGCCTCACCACCCGCGTCAATGGAACGTCGACAGAGCGCTAAGCGCCGATTGACCTCGGGCGGCCGTGCTCAGAGCGCAGTGCCGCCCGAAGCGTCGATGACCTGGCCGGTCACCCAGCGCCCCTCGTTGGAGGCGAGGAAGGCGATGATGCTTGCCACGTCCTCCGACTCGCCGAGCCGGCCGAGGGCGACGCGGGCCACCTGTTGCGCCGCGAGTTCCTCGTTGTCCCGCAGGTATTGGCTGTTCCTGGTCATGATGACGCCGGGTGATACCGAGTTGACGGTGATCCCGCGCGGGCCGAGGTCCAACGCCAGATCAAGGGTGAACGTGTTCAGCGCCGCTTTGCTGACGCCGTAGGCAAGCAGTTCCGGGCTGGCGACGGTGGCGGCGAGGCTGGAAATGTTGATGATCCGGCCGCCGTCGCGCAGTCGTGGCAACGCGAGCTTCGTGATGAAGAACGGCGCCTTCACATTCACCGCGATCACCTGGTCGAACTCCTCCTCGGAGAGATCGGCCAGCCGGGCGAAGCTGCCCTTGGCGGCGTTGTGGACGAGGATGTCGAGCTTCCCGTCGGGCACGTACTCCTTGCCGGCCTCGTCGAACGCGTCCCAGAAGCGAGCCGCGTCACCGTGAGTGCCCAGCTCCGTGTGCACGGCGAAGGCGCGCCCGCCGTCCTTGCGGATGCGCTCCACCGTGTCACGGGCCGCCGGCTCGTCGTGGCCGTAGCCGAGCCCGACGATCGCCCCGTCGCGGGCGAACCGTTCGACGGTCGCCCGGCCGATGCCATGACTGCCGCCGGTGACGAGGGCGACTTTGTCCCGCAGTGCTCCTGGCATGACTGCTCCTTTGTTGAATGATCGCTCAAGATAGAAGGTACACCCTTCTTGAGCGATCGACCAAAAAGTCGCCGGGCCGCTTTTGAGCGATCGCTCTAGAATGGGGACATGGACACACCGGAAGCGCGGCGAGGCCGGCCGCCGACCTTCGACCGGGCGGCGGCGCTGGCCGCCGCCACGCGCCTGTTCTGGGAGAACGGGTACGAGGCGACCTCGATCAACGACCTGACCCGGGAGATGAACATCCGGCCCGGCAGTCTCTACGCGGCGTTCGGGGACAAGAGGTCTCTGTTCAACGAAGTCATCGAGGTGTACGGCCGCTCCCCGGCCGGAGAGTTCATCTGGGCGGCCATGGCGAGGGAGCCCACGGCCTTCGATGCTTTCCGCCGCATCCTGCTCGATGCGGCGGCGATGTACACCGACCCCGAGACACCGGCCGGAAACCTGCTTTGCAGCGCGGCCGCGGCTGACGTCGATGTCGCCATTTACATGCGTGACCTGCGCAACGCCAACGTCGGTACCTTGGAGAAGCGCTTGACGATCGCTCAGCGAGAGGGAGAAATACCGGCGACAGCCGACCCCCGGAAGCTGGCCGCGTACTTCACCGCCGTCATGCACGGCATGTCCCAGCGTGCACGGGACGGCGCCACGGCGGCGGAACTCACCGACACCGCGGATCTGGCCATGGCCGCCTGGCCAGTACCCTGACCGACGCCCACTCGCCGAACCGGTACGTTGCGGAGTCGCGAACCTCGAGGCACGACCGCGATCCGCACGAGGACCATGTCGACCCAGGCGGCGCTGATGGGGTCGGGGAGAAGGTGCGAGTGGTGATGCCCACGTTGCCGTCGACTGCACTGCTGGACCGGTCACGGCCGGAGCTTCAGGAGTGGATTCGATCGATGCGGGGCCATGGGACAAGGGGGCTGTTTCAGACCGTATAGGGCCGCGCCCAGGCCGGCCAGATCGGTGATCGCGACGATCACACTGGCCAACCGATCCCCTTCCTCCAACCCGACCCCGGCCACGTACCCGCCCGACCCCGCAGTCACCGGGAAGCGCACGAACGTCACGTGAAAGGCCGTCGGCCGTCCCTCCCAGCGAGGGCACGCTCGACGGCCTTTCACGTTCTTGGAGGAGCGAGCCCCTTTCACACCCGAGGTGGACTCCCTCGGAGGGACACGGTGACAGGCGCGGCCCTGCTTCGCGGCGAAAAAGCTGTTTGTCATGTTCGCCCGCCGGGTTACGCTGCTGCCCACGCTCTCGTTGATCTTCATGGGAGAGGTGCTTCCGTCAGGCGAGACATCACATCCCGGAAGGCGTGGTCCATGACCTTGTTCGTGCATCTCACGGACGCCAGGCAGGTTCGTTCGGTGCGGAGATCCGGCATCCAGGCGCGGAGCCGGGATCACGACGGCCTGTCGGGGGTGTTCTGCCTGCCGGTCCTCCCCTCCTACCAGCTCACCCACCAGTGGACCCGCGAGCTGAGGCGCGACGGCCGGCGCAGCGTGATGGTGGCCGTCGACTTCCGGATACCCGATGACGAACCGGTCCTCGTGGGCTACTTCTCGCATGATCACGAGGAGCTTCCCAGCGCCGAGGCCGCGGCGCTGATCGCCGGATGCGAGGACGCCCGGGGCTACGAGGTCTTCGTTCCCCGGAAGATCACGGCCAAGGAGATCCACCGCGTTCGCGGCGTGAACCAGGTGACCGGCTGGAGATACATGCCCAACGCCCACGGCAGGTTCCCCTGCCCGTGTTCCGGATGCATCCCGCGCGGCCAGTACGGCGGGGCGAAGATCCGCCGGGCGGCCGAGAGCCGCGGTTACTAGCCGCGCTCCCCGGTGGCGGCGTCGCGCCGCGGGCGGAGCGACGAGGCCATGCGTTCCACGGTCATCACGATCAAGAACAGCGCCTCCAGGTGTTAGATCACCGCCGTACGGGACAGAGGAGTGAGGCCGGACACCCACGTGTCCGGCCGGAACGGCACCTGGAGGTTGTACATGCTTGCTCAGACCACGCGGAAGGCGGCGCTCGCCGCCGCGACGATGGCGGCCCTCGTCGGTCTGGTCGGCGGTTGCGGGGGCGGCGGGGACGACGACAGGGACGACGGCCCTGACGTCGTCAACACGACCGGCCCCGGCGTGGACGACGACGGCGGCACGGACGACGACGGGGACGACAACAACTGACGACCGGCCGCGGGGCACGGGCGGGCGGCGGCGTCCTCAGCCCTCCCACCGCGCCTTGCGCCGTACCCGGCACCACCGCGACCCGCGTGCCCCGCACGCGGGTCGCCGCATGTCGCGGACACGGATCGCTACATGTCATGGGCGCGGATCGCCTCCTGCCATCGGGCCGGTACGACATAGGGCGAATCCTCACGCAACGCGCATCACCGGCTTGTTGGGCAGACTGGTCATGGATCACAGGGACCGACCAGGCGAGGTGACGTGGCGGAGGCGCTCCGGGACGAAGAGGCGGATCTCGCGCCTTCCCGAACCGGGGAGCGGCACCCCGGGGCTCTCGAACGCCCCCGGTCTCCCGGACCTCACAGGCCCCCCGGGTTCTCCGGCGGTCACGGTCCCCCCGGACGTCCCGCCCCTCACCGGCGCCGCGGGCGGGCCGCGGCGGTCGTGCTCCTGGGAACGTTCCTGCTCCTGAACACCTCCGCCTCGGTGCCGACCCGGCCCGTCATTCTCAACCGGATCACCGCCATCGCGTACGCGATCGAGGCCGGGGGGCACCAGCCCGGCTGGTGGGGCGGGGAGATCCCCTACTCCTGGGGCGGCGGCCACGGCGAGGACCCCGGCCCCTCCTTCGGCACCTGTCAGGGCTACCGGGGCTCGATCAAGCCCTGCCCCGCCACCAGGACCCTCGGCCTCGACTGCTCCGGCCTCGCCCGCTGGGTCTACCACCTCGCCTACGGGCGCGACGTGCTGGGACCGGGCAACACCGACGACCACGTCAGGCGGCTCAAGAGGATCCCGGCCGCCGTGGCCGAGCCGGGAGATCTCGTTTTCTACGGCAAGGTCGGCAAGCGTAAAGTCAGCACCCACCACGTCGGCGTCTACGTCGGCCGGGGCAAGATGATCAACGCGCTGAGGACCGGGACCGAGGTGCGGATCGACCGCGTCACCGCCCTGGACGACCTCGCCGGATACTTCCGCTACGCGGGGGCCCCGTGAGATGCCGCGAGAACGGCACAGCGGGGGCTCTCGCCGTTCACTAGGAGAGATATGCGCCTGGGCGTCATGTTCGATCGTGACCTTCCCCCCGAGTCACTCGTCCCCTTCTGCCGCCACCTGGACGCGGCCGAGGTGGACGACGTCTGGGTGGTGGAGGATCTCGGCTGGACCGGGGCCATCTCGTCGGCGGCCACCGCGCTCGCCGTCACCGAGCGCCTCCGGGTGGGCATCGGGATCACCCCGGCGCCGCTGCGCAACCCCGCCCTGCTCGCCATGGAGCTGGGCAACCTGGCCAGGCTGCACCCGGGCAGGCTCGCGGCCGGGATCGGGCACGGCGTCCAGGACTGGATGCGCCAGGTCGGCGCCCTCGCGCCCTCGCCGCTGGCGTTGCTGGAGGAGACGATCGTCGCGGTGGGAGGGCTGCTGCGCGGCGAGACGGTCACCCTCCAGGGCAGGGCCGTACGGCTCGACGGGGTGAGCCTGGTGCATCCCCCCGCCGTCGTGCCGCCGCTGCTGGCCGGGGTGGTACGGCCCCGCTCGCTGGAGCTGTCGGGACGGGTGGCCCAGGGCACGATCCTGCCCGAGGGGGTCGGCCCCCGGCAGATCGGGGACGCCCTGAAGCTGACCGGCGAGGGCGATCACGAGATGGTGGTCTTCGTCAACCTCTACGTCGGCGACGACCCCGCGGTGGTCGCCTCACTGGCCGAGGGCTCCGCCGGGTTCCTGAAGGTCGCCCCGGAGGAGGTCGTGATGGCGACGGGCTCCCCCGAGGAGGCGGCCGACCAGGTCAGGTCGCTGTGGGAGGCGGGTGCCCGCACGGTCGTGGTCCGCCCGTTCGGCCCGGACCCGCTCCCCCAGGTCGACCTGCTCCTGGCGGAGCTCCGCTAGAGGCTAAGCGCTGGAGCGGTCGCCCCGGACGCCGGTGACGCGGCGCAGGACGTCCCACCAGAACGAGGCGCCGAACAGCAGCGCGACCATGGTGAGCAGGTAGCCGGGCCAGTGCCCGGGAGTGATGAGCCGGTCCCACCAGGCTCCGCCGTTCCAGTGGAAGGACGGGTCGGCGGAGCCGTCGGGCGGGATCGTGATGCTCACGATCGCGTGATCGAAGATCTTGACCAGCGCCGGGGAGCTGAGGGACTCGGTCACGCACTGGTACGGCTCGGCGAGACCGGCCTCGCCACCGGCGCACTTGTCCCTCAGCGCGGCGTAGCCGTCCCCGCCGCCGCCCGCGATGGCGCTCACCCCGGCGCGGTAGGCGTTGTCACGCAGCAGGGTCTTGCCGTACTCCAGCGCGTCCATGCTGAACGCCAGGGTCAGCACCACGCCCAGCGCGAACACCACCCACTTGACGTAGCGGGCGTAGAGGGTGGACAGGCGCTGCATCTCCCCGTTGAACCAGTCCTCGACGCCCTTGCGGAACCTCGGCAGGTCCCGCTGGGCGCCCTCCCAGACGCCCTTGAGGTGGCCCGCGAGAGGGCTGTTGATCGCCTCCAGCTTGGCGAGCAGGCCGTCGATCCCGCCCTCCTCGGCGGCGACCAACTCCATCACGGCGCCGGAGAACCGCTCGGGCGGGATGTTGGCGATGCTGGTGCGCGCGCCCTTGGGGTGGTCGATCTCCTGGAGCCGTTCGTACAGCCGCACGGTCATGTCCACCGGCGGCACGGGCCTCCTCGCCGGTTCCCCGGAGGCGGGCCCGCCGTCCGCGAGAGACGCGGGAGAAACGGGAGAGCCCTGGGAGGCCCCGGAGCCTGCCCCCTCCACGGTCTCCGCAGCCTCCGCGCTCTCCGGGGCGATCCCCTGAGCGATCTCCTCCGCGACCTTCTCCCTGGCCTCCTCGGAGGCCAGGACCGCGGCGGGATCGACCAGCATCGGCTCGACCACCGAGGGCGCGGGGTCGGGACTGTGCATCGGGCGCGGATCGTCCTTGGAGAAGGGCAGCTTCGCGAAGACGTCGGCCACCTTCGACGGGATCCACGACCTGCCGTCCTCGGAGCCGCCCGGAGTGTCCCTGCTGTCCAGGGTGTCCCTGAGGTAGGCCCACAGGAACTTGCTGCGGATCCCGAGCAGCCGGACGAAGGCCTCGTTGATCCCGCTCACCAGGAGAGACAGGAGCAGGAAGGCGAGGATCAGGCCGATGGCCAGGTCGACGTAAACGGAAATCAAATGGATCACCCGGGACCGTTGATACACGTACGCTCCCGGCGGCGCAACGCGATCACCGAAAACAGGTCGGTTTTCGTGACCGGGCGGACACGTGCCCCCTCCGGCGCGGACCGGCCCTCACGATCCGCGCCGTACGGGCCGCCCCGGAAAACCGGAGCAAACCCGGCGAACCACACATATCCCCAGAAAATCGGAAAATCGGGCGGGTCAGCCCTCGTAGAAGACGCGCTCCACGACCCGGCGGGCGCGGCGGGTGGCTCGGCGGTAGTCGTCCACGAAGTCCTCCGTGCCGTCGGGCGGGTAGCCGAGGACGCGGGCGATCAGCGTACGCTCGCGGACGTCCACCGGGATCGTGTCGGAGGCGCGGCCCCTGACCACGACGATGGCGTCGCGGATGCGCGAGGCGAACCGCCACGCCTCGGCGAGCACGGCCTCGTCCGCCTCCGACAGCAGGCCCTCCGTGACCGCCGCGCCCAGCGCCTCCAGGGTGCGGGTGGTACGCAGCGACGGCCGCTCCCCCGCGTGGCGGAGCTGGATGAGCTGGGCCACCCACTCCACGTCGGACAGCCCGCCGGGGCCGAGCTTGGTGTGCAGCGCGGGGTCGGTGCCGCGCGGGAGGCGTTCGGCCTCCATCCGGGCCTTGAGCCTGCGGACCTCCAGCACGGCCGCGTCGGAGATGCCCCCCTCGGGGTAGCGCAGCGGGTCGGCCAGGTGCAGCAGCCCGACGCCGAGCTCGGCGTCCCCGGCGGAGAAGCGGGCGCGCAGCAGCGCCTGCGACTCCCACGGCGACGACCACCGCTCGTAGTAGGCGGCGTAGGAGGCCAGGGTGCGCACCAGCGGCCCCGCCTTGCCCTCGGGGCGCAGGCCGGGGTCGATGAGCAGCGGCGGGTCGGGGGCGGGCAGGGCGAGCAGGCGGCGCAGCTCGTTGGCCACCTCGAACGCCACCTCGGTGGACTGACGCTCCGGCACGCCCTCCAGCGGCGAGTGCACGAACATCACGTCGGCGTCGCTGCCGTACGAGGACTCGAACCCGCCCAGGCGGCCCATCGCGATCACCGCGAACCTCGTGCCCAGCGGGGTGCGCCGCTCCATCTCGACCTTGTCGACGGCGGCGTCGAGCGCGGCCTGGATCGTCACGTCGTTGAGCCCGGACAGCGTCTGGCCGACCTCCTCGATGCCGATGATCCCGGAGAGGTCGGCGACGGCCGTGCGAAGCAGCTCCCTGCGGCGCAGCGCCCGGACCGCGGCCACCGCGCCCTCGGCGTCACCGGGGTGGCGGGCGACCACGAGCCGCGCCTCGGACAGCACCGCCTCGACGGGCCGGGGGGCCAGCTCCGTGTCCGAGCCGAGCATCGCGACCGCCTCGGGGGCGTTCATCAGCAGCCCCGTCACGTAACGGCTGGTACCCAGCATCCTGGCCAGGCGCGAGGCCACGGCGGTCTCGTCGCGCAGCAGCCGCAGGTACCAGGGAGTGGAGCCGAGCTTGTCGGAGACCTGGCGGAAGCCGAGCAGCCCGGCGTCGGGGTCGGGGGCGTCGGCGAACCAGCCGAGCATGACCGGCAGCAGGGTCCGCTGGATCGCGGCGCGGCGGGAGACCCCCGAGGTCAGCGCGCTGATGTGGCGCAGCGCCCCGCCGGGGTCGGCGTAGCCGAGCGCCTCCAGGCGGGCCTTGGCCGCGGCCGTGGAGAGCCGGTCCTCCGACTCGGGCAGCCGGGCCACGGCCTGCAGCAGCGGCCGGTAGAACAGCTTCTCGTGCAGGCGCCTGGCCTCCATGGCGTGCCGCCGCCACCGGGTGGTGAACTCCCCCACCGGGTCGGCGGTCATGCCCAGGCTCCGGCCCAGGCGGCGCAGGTCGGCGTTGCCCTCGGGCACCACGTGCGTGCGGCGGAGCCGGTGCAGCTGGATCAGGTGCTCGACCTGGCGCAGGAAGGTATACGCCTCGGCGAGGGCCTTGGCGTCGTCCCTGCCCACGTAGCCGCCGCGCGAGAGGGCGCCGAGGGCCGGGAGCGTGGCGCGGCGGCGCAGCAGCGGGTCGAGGCGGCCGTGGACGAGCTGGAGCAGCTGCACCGCGAACTCGATGTCGCGCAGCCCGCCGGGCCCGAGCTTCAGCTGGCGGTCGGCCTCGCCGCCGCGGACGTGGGCCTCCACCCGGCGGCGCATGGCCTGGACGTCCTCGACGAACTTGTCGCGGGTGGCGGCCTGCCAGACCATCTCGTTCACCGCGGCGACGTACTGCCGGCCGAGCTCGACGTCGCCCGCGACCGGCCTGGCCTTCAGCAGGGCCTGGAACTCCCAGGTCTTGGCCCAGCGCCGGTAGTAGGCGAGGTGGCTGGCGAGGGTGCGGACCAGCGGCCCGGCCTTGCCCTCGGGACGCAGCGCCGCGTCGACCTCCCACAGCGCGCCCTCGGGGGTGCTGGTCGAGCAGGCGCGCATCATGCCCTGGGCCAGCCGGGTGGCGAGCTTGATGGCCGCGTGCTCGTCGGGCGAGCCGTCGGGTCCCTCGCGCGGCTCGGCCACGAAGATCACGTCGACGTCGCTGATGTAGTTGAGCTCGCGTGCCCCGCACTTGCCCATGCCGATGACGGCCAGCCGTACGGCCCCCGCCTCCGGGTGCTCCGCCCTCGCGACGGCGAGCCCCGCCTCCAGCGCGGCCCCGGCCAGGTCGGACAGTTCGGCGGTCACCCCGGACAGCGAGACGGTCCCGGTGACGTCGCGCGCGGCGAGGTGGAGCAGGCGGCCCCGGTAGGCGGCGCGCAGCGCCGACAGGGTGGCGGTGGAGGCGTCGGCGGCCCTCGGCTCGGGGTCGTCGGGCTCGGCGCCGACCGCGAGCAGCAGCTCCGCGCGGAGCTCCTCCTCGCTCGGGCGGTCGGTGACCGGTGTCCCGGCGAGCAGGCGCCAGTGGTCCGGGTGCCTGACGACGTGGTCGCCCAGCGCGGCGCTGACGCCGAAGACGCCGACCAGCCGCTCGCGCAGGCCGGGGTCGGCCCGGAGCGCTCCAAGGACGCTGGGGTCCTGTTCGGCCAGCCGGTTCAGCGAGGTGAGCGCCAGGTCGGGGTCGGCCGCGGCGACCAGCGAGGTCAGCAGGTCGATGTCGCCGACGGCCTCGGGTCCCAGCTCGTCGAGCAGTCGCTCGGCCCTGGCGCCGTCGGCGAAGCCGAGCCTCGCCAGGCGCCCGGCGGTCGTCTGCATCCGAGGCACGGTTTCCACCGACCCTCCATGGTCCTCGATCACAGGCACGGGTGCCCTTCCTCAATCCCTACCCCGAGCGATCAAAGGTGCACGCTCCCCGCGGTCGCGTGGGCCTCGGTCTCTCCGGCGGGTGGGTGGGATCGGTGCGGACCCGCCTCCGGATCCCCACCCTGGCCCACGTCCCACGGTTTCGGAGCGTCGCCGCACAGGCTAATCCCGAAACCGTGCGGCGTCGTTAGCGGATTCGGACCGTAATCGCGCGGTCACGCGGTTTGGACGGCCCTGACGACCCCGGCGAAACGCTCGGCGAGCGGTTTCCACGCGGCGACCAGGCCGTTCTCGTTCTCCTTCACCCGCGCGTTGAGCTCCTCGACGGAGTGGCCCAGGCCGGTCAGGGTGTCGGCCGAGCCCGCCGTCCAGCCGACGAAGATCTCCGGGGTGGCCTCGGGGTGGAACTGCACCGCCCAGGCGTTCTCCCCCAGCCGGTAGGCCTGGTTGGGGTACGGGCTCCCGGTGGCCAGCGGCACCGCGCCCGGGGGGAGTTCGGTGATCGCGTCACGGTGGTACTGCACGGCGGGGGAAGGCCCGAGGCCGGCGAACAGCGGATCGGCCCCGGCCGCGGGCAGCGGGACGACCTCGGTCACGCCGACCTCCAGCCCGTGCTTCCCGCGCCCGACGGCACCGCCGCAGGCGAGCGCCATGAGCTGCGCCCCCAGGCAGATCCCCAGGGTCGGCACGCCCTCCTCGACACAGACGCGGATCAGGTCGCGGGTGGCGGGCAGCCAGGGGCAGCGCTCGTCCTCCCAGGCCGCCGCCTCGCCGCCGAGGACGACCAGCCCCCCGGCGGCCCGCTCGGGCACGGCCTCGCCCAGGTAGGGCCGGACGACCTCGCAGGCGGCACCGGCCCCGGACAGCCATCCGGTGAGGAATCCGAGTCCCGCGTCGGCCTCGTGCTCGATGACGGTAATCCTCATAAGGCAATTATGGTCCGATATAGGCACAAGGCGGTCACCACCTGATTCGAAGATCCCAGCCCCGCCCGGACCGAAGGCGGAGCTCCCCGTTCGCTCCCCGTTCAAGGAGAACCGATGAACCCCGTCCTGAGTGATGTCGAGGTCCCCGGCGGCACGCTGCGCGTCGCCAGGTTCGGGACCGGGCCCCGCGTGATCGTGGCGGTGCACGGCATCACCGCCTCGCTCATGGCGTGGGCCGGCGTCGCCCGCAGGCTCCCCGCCGAGTGGTCACTGGTCGCGATGGACCTGCGGGGCCGCGGCCACAGCGCCGGGCTCCCCGGCCCGTACGGCCTGGAAAGGCACGCCGAGGACGTGAACCTCGTGGCCCGGTCCGTGGGCGCCGAGTCCGGCGTCGTGCTCACCGGTCACTCGATGGGCGCCTACGTCGCGGCCCTCGCCGCCGCGGGGCGCGACTACGCCAGGGTGGTGCTGGTCGACGGCGGGCTCCCGATGCCGCTGCCCCCCGGCGCCGACCCCGACGCGGTCCTGGAGGCCACGCTCGGCCCGGCCCTCGCCCGGCTGGACCAGACCTTCCCGAGCGTCGGCGCGTACGTGGACTTCTTCAGGGCCCACCCCGCCTTCGCCGAGGCGTGGACCGGGGAGGCGGAGGAGTACGTCCGCTACGACGCGCGGGGACCGGAGGGGGCGGTGCGCTCGCGGGCGCGGCGCGAGCCGGTCCGCGAGGACGGCCGGTGGCTGCTCACCGAGGGTGAGGCGGTGGGCGCCGCGCTGAACGCGATCACCTCGCCGGTGTCGCTGCTGCGCGCCCCTCGGGGACTGCTGAACCAGCCGGTCGGCTTCCTGCCCGACGAGCTGGCCGCCGCGTGGGTGAGGCGGCTGCCCGCGCTGGAGGACGAGGTGGTCGACGACTGCAACCACTACACGATCCTCTTCGACGACCGCTGCGCCTCGCTGGTCGCCGGGCACCTCTCCCGCTGACCTCCGGCGGCGCCCCGGGTGCCGGGGTGCCGCCGTGCGGGTCGTACGACCTGCTGTCAGGCGTGCACGCCGGTCGCGGGACCGGCGAGGAGCGAACGGACGGCGGCTCGGCCGGGCCGGGCGTGGGTCAGAGCGCTCGGGCACGGGTCAGGTTGCCCAGGCGCGGGTCAGGCTGCCTGGGCACGGGTCAGGTTGCCTGGGCACGGGTCAGGTTGCCTGGGCACGGGTCAGGTTGCCTGGGCACGGGCCGGCCGAAGTGGACGCGGGCCGGCCGACCGGGCGCGGTCAGCTGGACTGCTGGGCCGGGGTGATCCAAGTGGCCTTGGCCGCGGCGACCAGGGTGCCGTCGATCTCGTAGACGGCGCTCTCGCCGAAGAGCTTGCGGCCCTCGCGGCCGGTGGCGCGGGCGACGACGGAGTAGGTGCCGCCGGGGTAGATCCGGCGGTGGACCCGTACGGTCAGGCGGCCGAGCAGGGCGAACTCGCCCGGCCCGAAGTGCGCCCAGCCGGTGGGGCAGTCGAGGGCGGCCCAGAGGATCGCGTCGGGGACGCTGCCGTCCGCGTCGGTGATGGTCATCGGGACCCGCCAGCCGGCGGCGACCAGGTCGGTGCCGGGCACCGGGCCGGGGAAGATCCGCAGGCCGTCGCCGGGGTCGCGCAGGCCGCACGCGAAGCAGCCGGGGAAGGCGTGCCCGGTGAGACCGGCGAAGCCGCCCTCGGCCTTCGCGGCCTCGTTGAAGGGCACGAAGTCCGGGACGTCGAGCTCCTCGGCGACCGTGATGGCCTCGACGAGGAGCTTCTCGCCGTGGGTGAGGGTCGCGGTGTTGGCGAGCTGGCGCAGGGACAGCTCGGTGTCCAGCGGCGTGGGGGCGTGCAGCGTGACCTCGACGGCCGAGTCGTGCCGGGCGCCGTACAACGCCTCCGAGACCGTACCCGCGATCCAGCCGCCGTTCGCGGAGCCCTCGGGGCCACGGAAACGCGCCGGAACGGTCAGCACGGTCTGCAGCTCGGACGTCGTCGTCATGCCGCACCTCCTGTCGCCTTTATGGCGATCAATCCTCAGAAATCACGTTAATCGGACTGACCGATTTTATCGGACTGCTTGTACATACAGCCAACTCGGGATCGATGACGACCTCATTAGCCGCGGGTAACGCCGGTATGACGTTCGGCGGGCGGTCCAGGATTACCGCTCCGGGGCGGCTCCTCACCACAGGGCCCCGGACCGCCGGGCCCGGCCACGAGGGCCGGTTTTCCAGAACCGGCCACGAGGCCCGGTCATAAAGCCCGCCCGTAGACCCCTGCCACGGGACTCGGCCACGAAACCCGGTCGCGGGACTCGGCCACAGACTCCGATCGCAGAACCCGGTCGCGGAGCCCGGGATCACGCGTCCCGGCGCGACCGGCGCCCGTCCGCGCGGCGTCGCACACCCGTGGCCCGGCCCGGCTCAGCCCGGGAGCGTGCCCTCACAGGTGGCGTGGCGCGGCGGGCGCCCCAGATGCCCGCCGTGTCCACACCTGTCCGCAGCTGCTCGTAACCGGCCGTACCCGCTCGGCTCAAGGCCGCCGGAGAGCCGCTAGAGGACCGGCAGGTAGCGGCCCAGCTCGAACTCGGTGACCTGCCTGCGGTACTCGTTCCACTCGGCGCGCTTGTTGCGCAGGAAGTAGTCGAAGACGTGCTCGCCGAGGGTCTCGGCGACGAGCTCGCTGCGCTCCATGACCGCGATGGCCTCGTCCAGCGACTGGGGCAGCGGCTGGATGCCCAGTGCCCTGCGCTCGGCCGAGGTCAGCGCCCACACGTCGTCCTCGGCGCCGGGGGGCATCTCGTACCCCTCCTCGATGCCCTTCAGACCGGCCGCGAGGATCACGGCGAAGGCGAGGTAGGGGTTGCAGGAGGAGTCGAGCGAGCGGAACTCGATGCGGGTCGAGCCGCCCTTGTGCGGCTTGTACATCGGCACCCGGACCAGGGCCGAGCGGTTGTTGTGACCCCAGGAGATGTAGCTCGGGGCCTCGCCGCCCGCTCCGGCGATCGCCTCGGCGCCGCCCCACAGCCGCTTGTAGGAGTTGACCCACTGGTTGCAGATCGCGGTGATCTCGGCGGCGTGCGTGAGCAGGCCGCCGATGAAGGAACGGCCGATCTTGGAGAGCTGGTAGTCGGCGCCGGGCTCGTAGAAGGCGTTGCGGTCGCCCTCGAAGAGCGACATGTGGGTGTGCATGCCGGAGCCGGGGTGCTCGGTGAAGGGCTTGGGCATGAAGCTCGCCCAGATGCCCTGCTCCAGCGCGACCTCCTTCATGACCAGGCGGAAGGTCATGATGTTGTCGGCGGTGGTGAGCGCGTCGGCGTAGCGCAGGTCGATCTCCTGCTGGCCGGGACCGCCCTCGTGGTGGCTGTACTCGACGGAGATGCCCATCGACTCCAGCATCATGATCGCGTTACGCCGGAAGTCGTGCCCGGAGCTGTGCGGCGTGTGGTCGAAGTAGCCGCCGCCGTCGATCGGCTCGGGCCGCTCGTTGCCCTCCGGCCGGTTCTTCAGCAGGAAGAACTCGATCTCCGGGTGGGTGTAGAAGCTGAAGCCCATCTCGGAGGCCTTCGCCAGGGTGCGCTTGAGCACCCAGCGCGGGTCGGCGTGCGAGGGCGAGCCGTCCGGCATGAGGATGTCGCAGAACATGCGGGCCGCGCCCGGCGTCTCGCTGCGCCAGGGCAGGATCTGGAAGGTCGAGGGGTCGGGCTTGGCGAGCATGTCCGACTCGTAGACCCGGGCGAAGCCCTCGATGGCCGAGCCGTCGAAGCCGATGCCCTCGGCGAAGGCCCCTTCGAGTTCGGCCGGGGCGATGGCCACCGACTTGAGGAACCCGAGCACATCGGTGAACCACAGCCGGATGAACCGGATGTCGCGCTCCTCAAGGGTGCGGAGAACGAACTCCTGCTGGCGGTCCAAGGCTTCTCCTTCATTGCCGGCGTGCCGCAACACGCCTAGTGGTCTCCCAGTTTGCCCTCTCAGTGTTTCGCACACGTTACGAGGAAGAACGGTGAGATGCGGCATCCGGACCGTCGCGCCTCCGCGTGCCCGCCCCCTTCTCCTCCTACAGTGTGCGACCGGAGCCGCTGAAGGTTTCGATCCGGGGGGAAACGATGACGCGTACCGAAGTTCACGGACCACCGCACCCGGTCCCGCCACCCGCCGGACCACCGGCCAGGCCCACCGGAACACCGGCCGGACCCGCCGAATCACCGGCCAAGCCCACCCGGACGCCGGCCGGACCCTCCGGACCGCCGGTCAGGCTCGCCGAACGCCTCGCGGCGCTGTCGATGCCTTGCCCCGTCCACCCGTCGGTACACCTGGTCGGGGCCGCGGCGGCCGACTGGGCGCGCGCGGCCGGCCTGGACCCAGATCCCGCCGCCGCCCGGCTGGCCGGGTGGGCGTTCGCCCGCTGCGAGACCGGCGCGGTCACGGCGCTGGCCCGCTGGCTGACCTGGATGTCGCGCCTGCGCCAGGCCCCGGAGGCCCTCACCCCGGTCCTCGCCGTGGCCGCGGGCGGCGAGCCGGGCCCGGCGCCGCTGGAGCGGGCCTTCTCCGGCCTCTGGGCGGCGTGCGCGCCGGGGATGAGCGACACGTGGCGCGAGCGGTTCACGGCCGGGCTGGCCGCCCAGCGCGAGGCGCTCCTCCCCCACGGGACCACCGCACCTCACGCGACCACCGCACCTCACGCGACCACCGCACCTCACGCGACCACCGCACCTCACGGGACCACCGCACCTCACGCGACACCCTCGCCCGGCGACCGCGCGGAGCCCTACGGGGACGCCTTCGGCCGTTACCTGTTCGACCTGGTGGAGCCCTGTCTGGGGGTGGAGGTGCCGGTCCCGGTGCGGCGGAGCCCGCAGTGGCGGGCGCTCGTCGAGGCGAGCGGTGACGTGGCCGCCCGGTGCGAGGAGGCGGCGGCCGGACGCGGCGCGGTGACTGAACACAGCGCGGTGACCGGACGCGGCCATGCGGGCACCATTTTTTTGGAACGCTCCAATCCGGAGGCGGAAGCGTGGACCATCGACAGGGTCGCCACCCGCATGGAGGAGCTGTGGACGGCCGCCCGCGCGATCCCCGCGCTCACGGAGCGGCACGGCCTGGGCTTCGCCGCCTCCCGCGAGGTGACGCGGGTGGCATGCGCTTTCTTGACCATCCCCCGGGCTTACCTGGAGTCGCTCCTGGAAACACCCCGCTATCGTCACTTAGGGTAACGCTTCGATTTCATCAAGTAACGCTGGAGTAAACGATGAGCACCACGCTCCTCAATCACAAGCTCGATCGTGCCTTCGGGCACATGGACGTCGACGGCAGCGGATCGATCGAGCGCGAGGACCTTCTCGGCCTCGGCGCCCGGATCCTCGTCGGCTTCGGCGAGTCGCCGACCTCCCAGGCCGGTCACAGGCTCGCCCGGGGCTTCGAGGGGATCTGGCGGACCCTGGCCGCGGAGATCGACGCCGACGGCGACGGCGCCATCTCGTCCGAGGAGTTCCGGGCGGGCATGACCTCCGCGTTCATCGAGGGCGACCGCTTCGACGCGGTGTTCGCGCCCGCCGCCGAGGCGGTGGCCGGATTGTGCGACACCGACGGCGACGGGGCCGTGGGGCCGGACGAGTTCTGGACCATGATGGCCGCGTTCGGCACCCCGCGCGAGGACGTGCGGGCCACCTTCGAGCGGCTCGACGGCGACGGCGACGGCGTCGTGTCCGTGGGCGAGCTGGTCGAGGCGACCCGGCAGTTCTACACGAGCTCCGATCCGGACGTGGCCGGCAACTGGCTGTTCGGTCCGCTGTAGTGGCCCTCACCCCAACGTTCGGAGATCCTCTCACCCGTTCCCGACCCCACCCACAACCCTTGCCACACTCAATGTCACTCTTCCTGTCCCCTTCGCCCTCTCTGCCCGCCCTGCCCGCCCTGTCCGCCGGAACACCGGAGCACCCGGAGCACCCGGAGCCGCCACGGCCCTCGGGCGTGGCCGCGGCGCTGCTGCTGCCCCTCACCGAGCTCGTGCCGGTGATGTCGGCGCCCTGCCCGATGCACCCCTCGGTCGACCTGATCGGCGCCGAGCTGGCCGTCTGGGCCCGCGAGGTCGGGCTCGAACCCCCCACCGGCGCCGGATTCGAGCGGATGGCCGGCCGTGCCTTCTGCGGGTTCGGCGTGGAGTCCGCGCTGCTGTTCGCCAAATGGCTGACCTGGCTGTTCCACTTCGACGACGAGTGGGACGAGAAGCCCGCCGGACGCGCGACCGAGATCGTCGAAGCCACCTTCGCGCGGCTCGACCTCGTCGCGCGCGCGCCCGCCCACGCCTCCTCACCCGTCGAGCTGGCCTTCGGCGACCTCTGGAAGGCCACCACCGGGCGGATGAGCACCCGGTGGCGCCACCGGTTCCTGGCGGGGCTGGCGACGCAGGGCCAGGCCTGCCGCGTCGAGGCGGAGAACCGCTGCGCGGGCCGCGTGCCCTCCCCCGCGGAGTACCCGCGGCTGCGACGAGGCACCGCGGGCCCCTACCTGTTCGACCTGGTGGAGCCCTGCCTGGGGGTCGAGGTGCCCGCCGGGCTGCGCGAGAGCACGACCTGGCGGACGCTGGTGGACGCCTGCAACGACGTCACCGCCTGGTGCAACGACGTCGCCTCGCACCACAAGGAACGGGCCAACGGCGACGTGCACAACTACGTGACGGTCGCCGCGACCGCGTTCGGGCTCTCCGACACCGCGGCCGTCGCCTGGGTGAACGACCGGATCGCCGCCCGCGCCGAGGACCTGCGGACCTCCGCGCGGCGGCTGCCGGCGCTGTTCGACCGGTTCGGGTTCTCGACCGGCCAGGCCAGGGACGTCAGCAAGGTCGCGTGCGCCTTCCTCACCGCGCCGAGGGCCCAGCTGGAATGGCTCCTGGAGTCCAGCCGGTACGACGTACCGTGACCGGCCGCCCCCGCCCGCGCGGACGGCCCGGGTGGGGGCTCCGAGGCGCCGCGCGGAGATCCAACCGGCGTTGAGCGCTCGTTGATTAAATTGCGGTCTGCGCAGGTTAAGGTCCTTTTAAGCACAAAATGAAGGGTCAAAACCATCATGCGCGGGCTGTACCTGGGGATTCCGAGGGTGACGCCCGTCCAGAGCCGGGTCGCGGCGGTGCTCGTCGCCGCCGCGTCCGTGGCGATGGAGTGCGTCAACATCTGGGTCACGGCGCAGCTCCCGCAGCCCTCCTACACGCCGCTGCCGTTCGCGCCCGAGGACGTGGCCGGCGCCGCGTTCCCCGTCCTCGGGGCGCTGCTGGTGTTCCAGCGGCCCCGGCTGGTCATCGGCTGGCTGCTCTGCCTGGGCGGGCTGTGCGCCGCGCTGAACAGCCTCACGGTGAACCTCGCGCTCCTGGACACGGCGCGGGGGTGGACGGTGCCCACGGAGGCGATCTGGATGGTCGCCGGGGTGAGCTGGAAGCTGACCATCCTCTTCCTCGTCGTGCTGCTGCCCCTGCTGTACCCGGACGGGAGACTGCCCTCCCCGCGCTGGCGGGCGCTGGTCTGGGCCTCCGTCGCGGTCCTGGCGACCGACGTGTTCGTCATGGACCTGATGCCCCTCGCCGGGCGGCGGTACATGGACTCCTCCCCCCACCCCCTGCGGTTCTCGCTGGACATGCTCACCAACGCGATGATGATCCTGGCCTTCGCCTCGCTGGCCGCGCGCTTCCGGCGGGCCGGCCACGAGGAGCGCGGGCAGATCGTCTGGACGCTGGTGGCGATCGCCACCGTCATCGTCCCCTGGGTGGCCGGCAACCCGGTGTGGTGGCTGGCGTCGTTCACGATCCCGCTGGTCCCGCTCGCGATCACCTTCTCGGTGCTGCGGCACCGCCTGTACGGGATCGACACGCTCATCACCAGGACGCTGGTCGGCGCGGGCCTGGTCGGCGTGATCGGCGGGGTGTACGTGGCGGTGGGCGCCGCCTCCAGCCTGTTCCTGTCGGACGTGGACCGGATCGGCGGCCTGGTCGCCGCGCTCTGCGCGGGGGCGTTCTTCCACCCGATGCGGCGGGTGCTGCAGCGCGGCGCCGACCACCTCCTGTACGGCGGCAGGGGCGACCCGGTGGCGCTGGCCGCCGAACTCGGGCGCAGGCTCCAGCGCACCGACCCCGCGGGGGGACTGGCCGCGGCCCTGGACGTGCTGCGCGACGGCCTGGCGGTCACCGGTACGGGCGTGCGCTTCCCGGGCGGCTGGCCCGAGGAGACGACGGTGGGGACGTTGGACGAGGTGTCGCGCGACATCCGGCTGGTCTGGCACGGCGAGCCCGTCGGCCGCCTGCTCATCGGCCCGCCGGGGGCCCGGCGCCTGCCGTCCGCGCACAACGAGCGGGTCATCACCGCCCTCACGCCGTACGTGGCCGACGCCGCCCACGCGGTCCGGCTGGTCGGCGCGCTGCGGCGCTCCCGGGAGCGGATCGTCACCACCCGCGAGGAGGAGCGCCGCCGCCTGCGCCGCGACCTGCACGACGGTCTCGGCCAGTCGCTCAGCGGGATGGCGATGTCCATCAACGCGGCCAGGCTCTCCCTGCGCGTCTCCCCCGAGACGGCCGAGCGCATGCTCGGCGAGCTGCGCTCCGGCATGGACAGCGTCACCAGCGACATCAGGCACCTGGTGTACGGCCTGCGACCGCCCGCGCTGGACGACCTCGGCCTGGCCGGGGCCGTGGCGGAGATGGCGGGCCCCGGCGTCGTCGTGGAGGTGAAGGGCGAGCTGCCGGGACTGCCCGCCGCGACCGAGGTCGCCGCGTACCGGATCGTGCAGGAGGCGCTGACCAACGCGCGCAAGCACGCCGGGGCCTCGACGGTGCGGGTATCGCTGGAGCGGGGCGAGGACGACCTGGGCATCCGGGTGCGCGACGATGGGACCGGTGTTCCCCCCGGACGTCGCTCGGGGGTCGGGCTGGCGTCGATGCGCGAGCGGGCCGCCGAGCTGGGCGGGACGTGCGTGATAACGACGCCCCCCGAGGGGGGCACCGTGGTCGAGGCGATACTCCCGGTGAACTTGAATGTGGAGATCTGACCACCGATGATTCCTTACAGCTCGCGAACGATGGTGAGTATTGCCCTATGACGTTGGTCCAGGTAGCCCTACCCTTGCGCCTGCAATGCTGACATTTCGTGCTCTAGGCCCGTTCCAGGCCCTTCATGGTGAGACACCCCTCGACCTCGGCGGCCAACGCCAGATGGCGGTGCTGGCCCGGCTCCTCGTGGCCGGTGGCCGCGCCGTCCCGGTGAGCATGCTCATCGACGAGCTGTGGCCCGGCGAGCCCCCCACCCAGGCCCTGTCGACCATCCAGGGATACGTGTCGCGGCTGCGGCGCGCCCTGGAACCCGGCCGCGCGCCGCGGGAGGAGGCCGAGGTCCTGGTCTCCGCCCCGCCCGGGTACGCCCTGCGCGCCTCGCCCGTCCAGGTGGACGCCTGGAGCTTCGAGAACGCGGTCAAGACGAGCGGCGAGCCCGCCGAGCTGTGGGACCGCCTGGAGGCCGCCCTCGCGCTCTGGCGCGGCCCGGCCCTGGCCGAGTTCTCCGACCTGCCGTGGGCGGTGAGCGAGGCGGGCAGGCTGGAGGAGCTGCGGCTGATCGCGGTCGAGCGCCGCGCCGACGCGGGGCTCCTGCTGGGACACTCCGGCGCCCTCGTCGCCGACCTGGAGGCGCACGCCTCCGCCCACCCGCTGCGCGAGGAGGCCTGGCGGCTGCTCGCGCTGGCCCTGTACCGCAACGGCAGGCAGGGCGACGCGCTGGGAGCGCTCCGGCGCGCCAGGGTGCTGCTCCGCGACGAGCTCGGCCTCGACCTGGGCGCCACCCTGCAGCGCCTGGAGTCCGACATGCTGGCCCAGGCCGTGCACCTCGACCCGCCCGCGGCCCCGGTCCGGGCCGCCGAGCCCGCGGCGGCGCGCGCGACGCCCGCCCAGGAACGGGAGCGGGCGCTGCCGGGGCTGCGGGTCGTGGTGGTGGACGACCAGGCGCTGGTCCGCACCGGCCTGCGCGTGGTGCTCGACAGCGAACCCGGCTTCGAGCTGGTCGGGGAGGCCGAGAACGGCGAGCAGGCGATCACGGTCGTCAGGGAGACCTCCCCCGACCTGGTGCTGATGGACATCCAGATGCCCAGGCTGGACGGGCTGACCGCCGCGCGCAGGATCCTGGCCGACGCGGCGCCGCCGAAGGTCGTCATGATGACCACGTTCGGCACCGACGACAACCTCTACGCGGCGCTGCGGGCCGGGGTGAGCGGGTTCGTCCTCAAGACGTCGGCACCCGAGCAGCTCATCACCGCGATGCGTGCCGCGCAGGCCGGTGACGCGCTGATCGACCCGGCCGTCACCACCCGCCTGATCGCGGCCTTCGCCGGGCGCACCGACCCGTCGGCGCCGCCCGGCCTCGCCGGCCTCGGCGACGCGGAGCTCGACCTGATGAAGCTGGTCGCCCGGGGGCTGACCAACCGGCAGATCGCGGCGACCCTGGCGGTCCCCGAGCGGTCGGTCTCGCAGTCGGTGGTCAGGCTGCTCGACCACCTGGGGCTGTTCGACCGTGCCCAGCTCGTCGTCACCGCGTACGAGTCCGGGCTGGTCAATCCCGGCGACGTGGGCAGATAGCCATGTCCCTGCGGCCACGCGAAGGCAGCCGGACGCTCGACGGCACCGGCGGCGTGCCCAGGCGGGTCGTCGACGCGGTCACCGTCACCGAGGACGCCCCCGCCTGGCCCGCCACCTCGCTCGTCCGCGGGCTGTTGCGCTCCCCGCTGCGGCTCGCCGCCGTCACGATGGCGGTCCTCTCGGTCGGGCTCACCGTGGTCGGCCTCGTGCTGCGCGTCGACCTGCCGCCCGAGTGGCGGCCGGAGCAGCCGGCCACGCCCGACCTCGCGGCGGGACTGACGTTCCCGGTGGTGGGCGCCTTCCTGCTGGCCCACCGCGCGCGTCCGGCCACGGCGTGGCTGATGTGCGCGGGCGGCCTGATGTGCGCGGTCAACGCGTTCTCCGAGGCGGCGATGTTCACCTTCGCCGCGGCGGGCGACATGGAGTCCGCCGGGTACCTCCGCCTGAGCATGGTCACGGGGAAGGGGGTCGGCGGCTTCCTGCTGGCGATCCTGTTCCCGCTGTACTCCCCCGACGGGCGGCTGCCCTCGCGGCGGTGGCGGCCGCTGGTCGCGGCCGGCGTGGTCGTGTTCTCGACGAACCTGTTCCTGAATTTCACCCGCCCGGACCCCGACCCGGCGATCTACCCCTGGCCGCGGGTCATCCCCAACCCGCTCGTGGTGGACTTCCTCGCCCCCTACAACATGGCGGCGCGCGAGGTGACCGCCTCCCTGGTCTCGGTCCTCGCGGTCCTGGCACTGGTGTCCATAGTGCTGCGCTTCCGCCGGGCCGGCCCCGAGCTGCGCCGCCAGATCGCCTGGCCGGTCTTCGCGTTCGCCGTCTACGTCGCCTTCCTGCTCGCCGGACCGCGCTGGTGGCTGGCCGGCACGATCTGGACCGGGCTGATCCCGGTGGCCATCGTCTTCTCGGTGCTGCGCTACCGGCTCTACGGCATCGACACGGTGGTCAGCCGCGCCTTCGTCGCCGCCGGGCTGATCGCCGCGGTCAGCGTCATCTACGCGGTCGGCGCGGTCGCCGGGCTCGCCCTGTCGGGGTACGACCGGATCGGCGGCCTGGTGGCGGCCCTGCTCGCCGGGGTGATCTTCCACCCGCTCCGGCACCGGCTCAGGAGCCTGGTCGACCGGCTCATGTACGGCACGCAGGGCGACCCTCAGGCGCTCGCCGCGCGCCTGGCCAGGGAGGTCCGCGAGACCGAGCCGGCCAACGCGCTCGCCGCCGTCGCCTCGGTGGTCAAGGACGGGCTGAGCGTCACCGGCGTCGCCGTCGAGGTCTACGAGCCCGGCTCCAGGCAGGTCCAGGTCGGCCTGCTGGGCCCGGCGCCGCGCCAGGTGCCGCTGGTCTGGCACGGCGAGCCGGTCGGGCGGCTGCTCCTGGGCTCCCCCGGCCCCCGCAGGTTCGCCGCCGCGCACAACGGCCGCCTGATCGCGGCGGCCGTCCCGTACGTCGCCGACGTGGCGCACGCCGTGCGGATGACCGCCGACCTGCAGCGCTCCCGGGAGCGCATCCTCACCGCCCGCGAGGAGGAGCGCCGCCGCCTGCGCAGGGACCTGCACGACGGGCTCGGCCACGCGCTGACCGACATGGCCATGTCGATCAACATGGCCAGGATCAGCCTGCGCACCGCCCCCGCCTCGGCGGACAGGCTCCTGCTCGAACTGCGCGGCGGCATGGACGCGGTCAGCGAGGAGATCAGGGAACTGGTGTACGGCCTGCGCCCGCCCACCCTCGACGAGCTCGGCCTGGCGGGGGCCGTGCGGGCGCTGGCCCAGGAGGGCACGCCGCGGGTCGCGGTGGAGACCGAGGGCGACCTGTCGGACCTGCCCGCGGCGGCCGAGGTGGCCGCGTACCGCATCGCGCAGGAGGGGCTCACCAACGTCCGCAAGCACGCGGGGGCCAGCTCCGCGGTGATCTCGCTGCGGCGCGGGGAGTCGCTGGTGGTACGCGTCCAGGACGACGGGGGCGGGCTGCCCTCGGGGCCGCGCTCGGGGATCGGGCTGCTCTCCATGCGCGAGCGGGCCGCCGAGCTGGGCGGTACCTGCGTGATCGAGGCGGCCCCGGGGGGCGGGACGGTCGTGGAGGCCGTGCTGCCGCTCCCGGCCGCACCGGTCGTAGCGGGCCGCCTGTAAACCTTTTCGTCCCCTCGGGGCTCTAACCAGCCGTACGGAATTCACCCGAGGAGATCCCCCTTGAAGCACTGGGCCCTGACCGCCGGCGCCGCGCTCGCCCTGACGGCCGCCACCACCACTCCCGCACTCGCCGGATCCACCGGGAGCACCGGGAGCACCGGAGTCGCGTACGGGACGGCCCCGGTCTCCGGCGCCGTCTACTTCCGCCACGCGGGAGGCGGCATCGAGGTGCAGACCCACCGGGGAGGCCGGACCAGCGGCCTGAAGGTCGGCGGCGGAGCCTTCGCGGGCCAGTTCGCGGTCGCGCCCGACGGCCGGAGGGTCGCCTGGATCGACGACAGGAACCGGCTGCGCGTCACATCGGCCTCCGGGTCCGGCCCGGACAAGGTGGTCGCCAGGAACGCCGCCTACGGCGGCCCCTGCCTGACCCCCGCCTGGACCGCCGACGGCAAGCGGATCGCCTACCCGGTGAAGGGCACGTCCGACGCGGCGGCGGTGGCCGTGGTCGGCGCCGACGGCGGGGGCCGGTCCGACGCGGGGAGGACCCTCGGCGTCTGCCACCTGACCTGGTCGGCCGACGGCAGGACCCTCGCCGGATACACGGGCGACACCAACGGCGTCCACCTCCTGGACACCGGGTCGCGGACCTCCAAGCGCGTCCCGGGCGTCAAGCGCGCCGGCCACGTGGAGAGCCTGTCGCCCGACGGCCGCCGGGTGGTGGTCAACACCGTCGGCGCGAACGCCCCGGGCGGCGACGGTTCCTGGCCCCTGTCGTTCACCCCGTCCATCTATGACACCAGGACGGGCGCTAAGGTCGCCGTCCCGGTCAGGGGACGGCTGCTGGGCGCGCGCTACCTGAGCGACGGCCGCCTGGCGGTCCGCGTCAAGGGCACGACCGCCAACACGATCGTGGTCCTCTCCCGCGCGGGCAAGGAGATCCAGCGGGTGACCGAGCCCGCCAAGGTGAGGAACCTCGGGCTGGTCGGGGTCATCGGCTGACGGGTTCCCCGGCCGGCGGGAGTTCTCCGGCCGGCCGGGAATCACCGTCGGCCAATGACACAAAATATAAGCTTATTTCGCCCAATAATCGCCTTGCAGGGTCCGGTGACCCCTGTCGAATTCCCGCCGATTCGGCGTGGTTCCTCACGTACGGAACGGACCATCCGACAAAAGCCACAAAACCCCAGAACCTTCCAGAACCTTCCAGAACCGGAGACTCTCACCGGCCTATGAAGGCCTCCACGGCGACCCCGGAACACCGGTCATGCGGCCCACCCAGGCCGGACACCCTCCCGCCAGGCCGCCGATCAGACCCGGATCTCGCCGGGCTTTTACGTTCCGCGCATCGACGAATACCTACACCCAGCGAGAAACTACATTTTCTCGAAAATTACCGAAATGAACAAAAAATAGGTAAAATCAGACCCTTCTTAACTTACCGCGAAAATACGCAAATGAGCAGTTCGGTCCTTTAGTCCGAACGAATTACCTTATATCTTTCCCCCTAATAACGGCCGTCGAGCGAGTCTCGCTCGCGGCCCGGACAAAGGAGGAAAGCATGGATGGCAAGCGACAACTGATCGTGCTCGGCCCGGCACTGCTCGCCGCCCTCGCCCTGGGATCGGTCTCGTTCTCGTCCGCCTCGGCCACGCCGGACCCCGAGCAGACCGTGACGACGAGCACTCCGAAGAAGGCGGCCGTGGACCCGAGCCCGAGCACCTCGGCGGAGGACCCGAGGGGCTACTGGCAGGGCTACCGGGACGGCTACCGGGCAGCCGCACAGGACTGCCGCAGGAGGGCGAGAAGCTTCGCCGGGCCGCCCAGCGACTACGACAGGGGCTGGCTGGACGGCTTCGACTCCGGATTCGCCCGCTTCTGCTGGACGTCGAACTAGGGACACGTCACCGGCGAGCACCGGCGAGCACCGCCACGTCCCGCGACCGTGATCAGGCGGCACCGCCACGCTGAGAACGGAGCGGGACGGGCACACCGAAGGAGAGGTGAAGCCTCCCGCGCGGGACGGTCGCTCGCGACCTCGGTCCCACGGGGGGCTTCACGCCCGCCCGCGCCACCGGCCGGAAAGCCCGGCCCCATCTCCACACGCGCACTCGACGTACCGGCGAAAGAGGCGAAAGACCGGAGAGCGAGGCGAGACCCCCGCCGGGAGCGCCCGGCGGCGGAGATCGCCTCAGGGCCGCGTCCGCGCCCGTCCGCCCGGGGGCCGGGGAGGGATCACCTGAACGGCGGGCTCGGAACACGCCCCAATAGGATGGCCGTGTGGCTCAACTCCGCATCGCCCTGGCCCAGACCAATCCCGCCGTCGGTGACCTGGCGGCCAACACGGACAGGCTCGTCGAGTGGACCCGCCGCGCCGCCGGCCGCGGCGCGCACCTGGTCGTCTTCAGCGAGATGTTCCTGACCGGGTATCCCGTCGAGGACCTCGTGCTGCGCGCCTCGTTCGTGGAGGCGTCGATCGCCGCGATCGAGGAGGCCGCGCGACGGCTGGACGAGGCGGGGCTCGGCGAGATCCCCGTGGTGGTCGGCTACGTGGACCGCGCGAGGCTCGCCCCGCGCGTCGGCCAGCCCAAGGGCGCCCCGCTCGACGCGGCCGCGCTGCTGCACCGGGGACAGGTGGTCGTCAGGACCGCCAAACACCACCTGCCGAACTACGGCGTCTTCGACGAGTACCGCTACTTCGTCCGCGGTGACCGCATGCCGATCTTCCGGCTGCACGGCGTCGACGTGGCGATCGCGGTCTGCGAGGACCTCTGGCAGGAGGGCGGCCCCGTCGCGGTGGTGGCCGAGGCCGGGGCCGGGCTGCTGGTGGTGCCGAACGCCTCCCCGTACGAGAAGGAGAAGGACGACGTACGCCTGGCGCTGGTGGCCAGGCGCGCCCGCGAGGCCGGATGCGCCCTCGCCTATGTCAACCAGGTCGGCGGCCAGGACGAGCTGGTGTTCGACGGTGACTCGCTGGTCGTCTCCGCCTCCGGCGAGCTGGTCTCGCGCGCGGCGCGCTTCTCCGAGGAGCTGCTCATCACCGACCTGGAGCTGCCCGAGGCCAGGTACGGAGGGCTCGGCACCTTCCAGGTGGACGCCGGGGACGGCACCGTGATCACGGTGGAACGGCTGGAGCTGTCGGCCCGCCCCGTCGAGCCGTACGAGCCACAGGTCCCCGCGATCGCCGAGCAGCTCGACGACACCGCCGAGATCTACTCGGCACTGGTCCTCGCGGTCCGCGACTACGTCGCCAAGAACGGCTTCCGGTCGGTCGTCCTCGGCCTGTCCGGCGGCATCGACTCGGCGCTCACCGCCACGATCGCCTCCGACGCCGTCGGCCCCGACCGGGTGCACGTGGTGCTGATGCCCTCCCGCTACTCCTCGGACCACTCGGTGAGCGACGCCCGGGAGCTGGTCGACCGGCAGGGGGTCAACGCCGCGACCGTGCCGATCGCCGACATCGTGAGCGGCTTCGAGAAGGAGATCGAGCTCTCCGGGCTGGCCGCGGAGAACCTCCAGGCCCGGGTGCGCGGCATGATCCTGATGGGCCTGTCCAACGAGCACGGCCACCTCGTCCTCACCACCGGCAACAAGAGCGAGCTGGCCACCGGATACTCCACCCTCTACGGCGACTCCGCGGGCGGCTTCGCGCCCATCAAGGACGTGCTCAAGACCCTGGTCTGGGACCTGTCGCACTGGCGCAACGCCCAGGCGGGCCGGTCGGGCGACTTCCTGCACGGTTTCGCGGTGCCGCCGATCCCGGAGCGCTCGATCGAGAAGGAGCCCAGCGCGGAGCTCCGCCCCGACCAGCGCGACACCGACTCCCTGCCCGAGTACGACGTCCTGGACCGGCTGCTGGGCGACTACGTCGAGAAGGACATGGGCTCCGCCGAACTCGTCGCCGCCGGACACGACCCGGCCCTGGTCGCCCGGGTGATCCGCCTGGTCGACCTGGCCGAGTACAAGCGGCGCCAGTATCCCCCGGGCCCGAAGATCACCCCCAAGAACTTCGGCCGCGACCGCCGCCTCCCCATCACCAACCGCTGGCGCGAGACCACCACCTGACCCCCGGACCGTCACCTCCCGCGGTGGATCCGACGAGGAGGTACGCGAAACGCCGAAACCCCGGCGTCCGGTGCCGGGGTTTCGCGACGAGATCCGTGACGCCACCCGCGTGGGAGGCCCCCGGGCAGCCGTACGGGAGAAGGCTCAGGGGCCGAGGCCCGCCAGGAGGTGGTCGACGATCCGCTCGGCCAGGTCGGAGGAGTCGGCGTCCTCGGCGACGCCCTCGGTGCGGATGTACCACATGACGGTGCCGACCAGGTTGGCCATCGCGATGGGGACGTCGAGGCCGGCCCGCAGCTCGCCGGTGGCGACGCCGCGCCGCAGCAGGGCGGTGATCGCCGCCCTGCGCGGCTCGATGGTCGCCTGGCGGACGCGCTCCACCAGGCGGGGGTGCCTCTCGGCCTCGTTCATCGCGATGTTCATCACGCAGCGCCTGCGCGCGTCGCACGCGTCGTGCAGGAACACCCGCGCGTAGACGATCAGACCCTCGCGGACCGAGACGCCCTCGACCGGGGGCAGCGGCGTCTTGAGGGTGGCCAGGGCGTCGACGAGCAGGTCTTCCTTGTTCGACCAGCGCCGGTAGATCGTGGTCTTGCCGACCCCCGCGCGAGCCGCGATCGCCTCGATCGACAGCTCGGAGAGACCGACGCCCTCCCCGACCAGGTCGAGGGTCGCGTCGATGATGGCCTTCTCCGCCCTGGCGCTGCGGGGGCGGCCCGCGGGGCGGGGGCTCTGGGCCCCGGCCGCCTGAGTCTCGTCGGTGGTCGTCATGGCGTTCCTACACTACCGCCGGTTCCTTGTCCGGAGCGATCTCCTCCAGGGCGGGCGCCTTGGAGGGCTTGCCGGGCAGCCACCTGAACACCATCAGGGCTCCGGCCAGCGCGATGACCGCGGAGACGAGGGCGGTGACGTGCATGCCCTCGACGAAGGCGAGCTTGGCCGGTTCGATCAGCGCCGCGCCCCGGGCGCCGAGGCCCTGGGCCACGCCCAGCGTGCCGGTCAGCGACTCCCCCGCCAGGTGCCTGAGCTGGTCGGGCAGGCCGGTCAGGGTGGGGGCGATCTGGTCGCGGTAGGTGGCCGAGAGCAGCGAGCCGAGAAGCGCGACGCCGAGCGCGCCGGCCACCTGGCGGACGGTGTTGCTCATGGCCGAGCCGACGCCGGCCTTCTCGCGGGGAAGCGCCTCCATGATCGCGGTGGTCGCCGGGGGCATGATGTTGGCCATCGCCGCGCCCTGGACGAAGAACACGATCTCCAGCAGGACGATCGGGGTGTCGTGGTCCATCAGCGAGTAGGAGGCCAGCGCGGCGGCCACGACGATCATGCTGACGGTGGCGCTCAGCTTGCCGCCGAAGCGGGCGGCCATCTGCTGGCTCAGCGGCGCGAAGATCAGCTGCGCGGCGGCGAAGGGGATCATCAGGGCGCCCGCCTGCAGCGCGCTGAAGCCCAGCACGATCTGCAGGTAGAAGACCAGGAAGAACATCGCGCCCATCATCGCGAAGAACACGATGCCGATCATGCCGACCGCGGTGGCGAAGCGCGGGTCGCGGAAGTAGCGGACGTCGAAGGCCGGGTGCTCGATGCGGCGCTCGTACCAGACGAAGGCGGCGAGCACGACGATGCCGAGAATGGTCGGGACGAGCACCTCGGCGCTGGCGATCGTGGCCAGTTCCCCGCCCCGGATGATGCCGTAGGTGACGGCGACGAGGCCGACGATGGAGAGGACCACGCCGACCGGGTCGAGCCTGGAGGGCTTGGGGTCGCGCGACTCGGGCACGACCAGGCGGATGAGCACCATGCTGACCAGCACGATCGGCAGGTTGACCAGGAAGACCGAGCCCCACCAGAAGTGCTCGATGAGCAGGCCGCCGGTGATCGGGCCGATCGCGACGGCCAGGCCCACACCGCCGGCCCAGACGCCGATCGCCTTGCCGCGCTCCTGCGGGGGGAAGACGTTGGAGATGATCGCCAGCGTGGCCGGCATGATCGCGGCGCCGCCGATGCCCATGAACGCGCGGGCGACGATCAGCTGCGTGGGGTCCTGGGCGTAGGCGCTGGCCAGCGAGGCCAGGCCGAAGAGGACCATGCCGACCATGAGCATGCGCTTGCGCCCGGTGCGGTCGCCGATCACCCCGAAGGTGAACAGCAGGCCCGCGAACACGAGCGTGTAGGAGTTGATCGCCCATTCCAGCTGACTCTGGGTGGCCCCCAGGCCCACCTCGGGGTCGGCGATCGTCTTCAGTGCGACGTTGAGGATGGTGTTGTCGAGCACGACCGCCAGGAGGCTGAAGACCAGCACTCCCAGGATCTGCCACCGCCGGGGGTGACCGAGCTGTTGTTCCACGAAGGCCCCGTATTCGATACGCTTGTGTTTCGAAACACCACCGTAGCGCTGATCATTGCGATACGCAACCGTATCGTTTCGTATTTATCGCGACATGCCTCTCCCCCGGACACGCCCCCGATCGGGTACGGCCGAGGTCAGGCGGCCACCGGCACGGATTCCTCGACCGCGCTCGCGGTGCGCCGCCAGAACGGCAGGGCGACCAGCACCATCACCACGCCGACCAGGCCCGCGGTGGCGAAGGCCCAGCCGGGGCCGGGGCCGTCGATGATCACACCCGCGATGGGCGCCGCGGAACCGGCGCCGATCAGCAGCGCCGTGCCGTGCAGGCCCATCGCCTCGCCACGGGCCCCGGCGGGCACCCAGCGGGTCACGGTCTCGATCGTGGAGGAGAGCGCGGGGGCGCACAGCACCCCGGCCGGCAGCAGGGCCAGGACCAGCCAGTGCCAGTCGCCGCCGACCAGCCCGACGGGAATGGTGAGCACACCCATGGCACCGATCAGGATCAGCGGCGACACCCCACGGGGCAGCATGCCGTACACGAAACCGCCGATCAGCGAGTAGGCGCACCACAGGCCGATCGCCAGCCCGACCCACCCGGTGTCGCCGTCCCGCGTCATCGTCGCGACCAGGGACAGCTCGGTGGCGGCCAGGATGAAGGTCGCGGCGACGACCGTGCCGAGCAGCCCGAGCATGCCCGGGGTGAGCCACCGGCGCCGCGGGACCTTCACCACCGGCTCCTGGAGCTCCTCGTCCGAGCGGACGGGCGGGTTCAGCACGATCAGGGCCACCCCCGAGGCGACCAGGCCGACCGCGACGACGCCCATGGTGGGCACGCTGCCCAGGAGGGTCACCCCCGCGACCGCCAGGGCGGGACCGGCCATGTAGGACAGTTCCACGATCATGGAGTCGAGGGAGAAGCCCATCCTGCGCTGCTCGACCGGGACCAGCGCCGTGAGGCACTGCCTGATCACGCTGAACACCGGGAGGCTGAGCAGGCCCGCGGGCACCGAGGCCGCGAGCAGCACGGGGAACGGCATCGCCCACGCGGTGGACCAGAAGGCGAGCTGGGCGAGCGTGGTGACCACCAGCACCGGGCGCAGGCCGTGGCTGTCGACGAACCTCCCGGCCAGCGGCGAGCCGACCGCCATCCCCACCGTGCTCGCCATGGTCACCAGACCGGCCGCGGCGAAGCCGAGCTTAAGGCCGCTGGGGTCGACGACGTGCATCGTCAGCGTGATGGCGATCGCGGTCGAGGGGATGCGGGCGACCAGTCCCACCAGCAGCAACGACCGCACACCCGGGATCGCGAGCAGGCGACGGTAAGGTTCCAAAGCCATTGTGATTACTTACCTCCGCGAGCATTGTGCCGTACACCCGTAGCACTCCCGCCACCGGATTACCGCCCGAGGCCCCGCCTGCCGTCCACCGCCCGGACGTACCGGCCGCTCACGTTCCGTCACCGGACCGAGGGCACGTGCCGGGTGGACTAAAGGGATGAATGCGTGACATACCACCCGTACCCACCCATTGGATTACCACGCCGATCGGGTCTGTTGAACCTGTCGTACGCGTGCAATCATCGAAACCGTCCGGGGACGCCACAGGGGCGCCTCGAGACTTTCACTGGAGGTCCCATGTCCTCTTCCGTCACCAACCGGCCGACCTCTCTCTACGGCGGCCAGGCTGGACGAAGGATCACCGTGCGCGACGTCGCCGCCGCCAAGGAGCGCGGCGAGCGCTGGCCGATGGTCACCGCGTACGACGCGATGACCGCCAGGGTCTTCGACGAGGCCGGCATCCCCGTGCTGCTCGTCGGCGACTCGGCCGCCATGGTCGTGTACGGGTACGACTCGACGCTTCCCGTGTCGGTGGACGATCTCATGCCCCTGACGGCGGCCGTGGTCCGCGGCTCCTCCCGCGCGATGGTCGTGGCCGACCTGCCGTTCGGTTCCTACCAGTCCTCTCCCCAGCAGGCCCTGGAGACGGCCGCCCGCTTCATGAAGGAGGCCGGGGCCCACGCGGTCAAGCTCGAGGGCGGGCGGCGGGTGCTCCCCCAGGTCGAGGCCCTGGTCTCGGCCGGCATCCCGGTGATGGCCCACCTGGGCCTCACCCCCCAGTCGGTCAACGCGCTCGGCGGCTACCGCGTGCAGGGCCGCGGCCAGTCGGGCGACGAGCTGATGGCCGACGCCAAGGACCTGGAGTACGCCGGCGCGTTCTCGGTGGTCCTGGAGTGCGTCCCCACCGACCTGGCCGAGCGGGTCACCGCGTCCCTGTCGATCCCCACCATCGGCATCGGCGCCGGGCCCGGCACCGACGCGCAGGTCCTCGTCTGGCAGGACCTGATGGGCCTGACCGCCAGCCCCGCCAAGTTCGTCAAGAAGTACTTCGACCTCGCCCACGAGATGGACAGGGCCGTGCGCAGCTTCGCCGACGAGGTGTCGACCGGCGCCTTCCCCACCGCCGAGCACAGCTACCGCTGAACCGGCCGGCCCCCCGGTGCCGCTCCAGGAGAACCTGGCGGCACCGGGGCGGCCTGTATCAAAAGTCAGGCGAGCGTGGCGGGGTCGGTGTTGGCGCCGCACACGACGACGGCCACCCGCTCGCCGGGGGCCGGGACGTACACGCCGGACAGCAGGGCCGCGTACGCCGCGGCGCCCGCGTGCTCGGCGGCGATCCTGTGCTCCCGCCACAGCTCGCGCCGCGCCTCGACGATGGCCTCGTCGGGGACCAGGAGGCTCCGTACCCCCGCCGCGCTCGTGATCTCGTAGGCGAGCTCGCCCGCCCGGCTGGCGCCCAGCGCGTCGGCCCCCACGCCCGAGACCTCGACGCCGACCGGTCCGCCCGCCTCCAGGGCCCGGTGCAGGGTCGGGATGAGCTCGGGCTCGACGGCGACCACGCGGGCCCGGCCGCCGAGGGCGACGGTGATCCCGGCCACGAGCCCGCCCCCGCCGACCGCGACGACGACCGTGTCGACTCCCCCGGTCTGCTCCAGGACCTCCAGGCCGAGCGTGCCCTGCCCCGCCACCACCTCGGCCTGGTCGTAGGCGTGGACGTCCAGGGCACCGGTCTCGGCCGCGCGCTTGACCGAGGCCTCGTACGCGTCGGCGTAGACGGCTCCGACCTGGGTCACCCGCGCGCCCAGCGCGCGCAGCCCGGCGACCTTCACCGGGCTGGCCACCGTCGGCACGAAGATCTCCGCCCGGACGCCGAGATCGCGCGCCACGTACGCCACCGCCAAGCCGTGGTTGCCCCCGCTCGCCGCGATCAGCCCGGCCTCGGGGATCGCCTCCGAGGCCAGGGCGCGGTTGAAGCCCCCGCGCGCCTTGAACGACCCCGAGCGCTGCAGCCCCTCCAGTTTCAGGAACAGCCCCGGCGACACCTCGACCACCGGTGTGCGCAGGACGTGCCCTGCGATGCGCCCGGCGGCCCGCTCCACGTCCTCGATCGACACGCTCACGCGTGCTCCCTCCCCAGTAAACGACCCGGAAGTGATCCGGAGGCGATCCGGAAATCGTCCGGAGGCGGCCGTCCGGCCTCGCGGGCGGCCCCGCGCCGCAGTGTAGGAGACAACCCCGGGCCGCGCTCGCGACGGCGTCAGGCGAGCGCCTGCTCGAAGTCGGCCCACAGGTCCTCGACGTGCTCGATGCCGACCGCCACCCGCACGGTTCCCTCACCGATCCCGTGCCGGGCGAGCTCCTCGGCCGTCAGGGAGCGGTGGGAGGTGGTCGCGGGGTGCAGGATGAGCGTCTCGACACCGCCGAGGGACGGGGCCAGCAGGGCCAGTTTCACCGAGCTCATGAACCGCTCCCCCGCCTCCCGCCCGCCGGCCAGGTCGAAGGAGAAGACCCCCCCGAAGTCGGGCAGGAGCTTGGCCGCCAGGTCGTACGAGGGGTGCGAGGGCAGTCCGGGCCAGTGCACGACGGAGACGGCGGGGTGGGCGTCCAGGCGGGTGGCCAGCTCGCGGGTGTTGGAGCAGTGACGCTCCATCCGCAACGGCAGGGTCTGGATGCCGCGCAGGGTGAGCCAGGCTGCGAACGGGTCCGCGGTGGCGCCCAGCTTGGTGCTGAAGGACCACACCTTGCGGTACAGCTCCTCGGAGGCGAAGACGGCGATCCCGCCGAGCACGTCGGTGTGCCCGCTCAGGTACTTGGTCGTGGAGTGCACCACGATGTCGGCGCCGTGCTCGATCGGCCTGCACAGGATCGGGGAGGCGAAGGTGTTGTCGACCACCGAGACCAGCCCGGCCTCGCGGGCCGCGGCGCACATGCCCGGCAGGTCGGCGACCTGGGTCACCGGGTTGGCGATGGTCTCCAGGTAGACGAGCTTCGTCTCCGGCCGTACGGCCGCGCGCAGCGCCGCCGGGTCGTCCTCGGGGACGTAGGAGACCGAGATCCCGAACCGCGCCGCCAGGTCGTTGATCGTCGAGGCGGTGCCGCCGTAGAGCGGCTTCTGCGCGATCAGGTGGTCGCCGGGCTCCAGCAGCCCGAACAGTACGGAGTTGATGGCGCCCATCCCGGAGCCGGTCGCCACGGCGCCGACGCCGCCCTCCAGGCCGGCGACGGCCTCCTCCAGGGAGCGGACCGTCGGGTTCGACAGCCGCCCGTAGACGAAGGCCCCGTCCGGGCGGCCCATCCCGTCGGCGAAAACGGCCGGGTCGTCGAAGACGAACCCGGAGGTCTGGTAGAGCGGCACCGTGATGGGGTGGCTGCCGTTCAGAGGCGGTTGGGGCAGGTGGACGGTGCGGGTCTCCGGACGAAAATCAGTCATACGACAAGGATGTCCGTTTAACGAGCTGTTTGTCAGATCCAATCCGGCAAGATTGGCCTGCTTCCAGGGCCGGATCCGCTCAAAAGACCATCGGCGAGGCGGCGCGGCGACGCGGCCGAGGGCCCCGCCGAACGCTAGATGTCGGTGACGCGCAGGCCCGCGTGGGCCTTGTAGCGGCGGTTGATCGAGATGAGGTTGGCGGTCAGCGCCTCGACCTGGTGGGCGTTGCGCAGGCGGCCCGCGTACACGCCGCGCACGCCGGGGATGCGGGCAGCCAGCGCCTGGACGGTGTCGGTGGCCTCGCGGTCGTCACCCGCCACGAGCACGTCCAGGGTGATCTCCGCGACCTCGGGATCCAGCAGCAGGACGGCCGAGACGTGGTGGAAGGCGGCGACCACCCGGCTGTCGGGCAGGACGGCGGCCGCCTGCTGGGCGGCGCTGCCCTCCTCGACCGGCAGCGCGTAGGCGCCCTGCTTGTCGAAGCCGAGCGGGTTGACGCAGTCGACGACGATCTTCCCGGCCAGCTCGGAACGGAGGGACTCCAGCGTCGAGCGGTGCCCGTCCCAGGGGATGGCCACGATCACCACGTCGGCCTCGGCCGCCACGGTCGCGTTGTCGGCGCCGCGCACCGATCCGCCGACGCTCTCCGCCACCGCCTGAGCCCGTTCCGCGCTCCGCGAGCCGATCAGCACGGTGTGCCCGGCGAGGGCGAACCGCCGGGCCAGGCCCTTGCCCTGGTCGCCGGTCCCGCCCAGGATCCCGATCGAGACCTTGCTCACGTCCGGAATGTCAGTGCTCACTCGCCGCTCCTCATCGTCCCCGGTCGCTCAGGGCCGGACTCCGTCGACCATATCGCCTGTCCAGATCATCTCAGGGCCGTGTTTCCCTGATCGGCGCGGGGTGTCTGAGGCACGATGGTGCGATGGACGCTGGATCGGTGACGCTGCTGCGCGAGGTCCTGGCCTCGACCGGCTGGGTGGAACGGACCCGCGAGCTGGGCCTCGCCCTGCGCGCGACGCGCTCCCCCGGCGGGCTGCTGCTGGTCGGCACGCCCCGCGAGGAGCCCTGGCACCTGACCGCGCACCTGAGCGACGAGGCCAGGTTCTCCGGGATGCCCCAGCTCTCCCCGACGCTGGTCCGCTGGGCCCCGGCTCCCGGGGCGCCCGCGCACCTGCGGGTAGGGCTGGAGCGGATCGAGCGGGCCCGGCGGGGCGAGACGCTGTTCGTGGTGGCCGAGGAACGCGCCCCCGAGGCGCTGCTGGAACGGGTGAGCGACGCACGCAGGACCGGCACCACGATCCTGGCCCTGGACGGCGGCGACCCGGACCTGAAGGGTCTGGCCCACGACGCGCTGACCGTCCCGCAGCGGGCTCCGTTCTCCTTCGACGGGGCCCAGCACCTGGTGAGCATGGCCGCGGGCGAGATCGGCCGCCGTCCCGGCCTGCGTGACCGCCTGGCCAGGCTCCTGGACCGGATCAGCGGCCCCCAGGTCACCGACTAGGCCCTCGCCTCCCTCGCCGGCCACTCATCGACCGGCCCCTCGAACCACCGGCCCGCCACCCACCCGCCACTCGCCGACCAGACCCTCGAACCACCGACCGGCCACTCACCGACCGGATCTCACCGGGTCACCGGCCTGACCGGGCAACCGACCCGGTACGCCGGGTCGTCTACCTGACCGGGCAACCGACGGCCCGGTGCGGCTATGAGGCGTTCCAGCGCGCTCCGATCCGTCCCGACAGCTCCTCGGCCGCCTCCCTGAGCGCCGCGATGACCACGGCCTGCACCGGGTCGGGCTCACCCGAGCGGGTACGGCTGAGGCGGGTCACCGCGTCCAGCTTCCTGGCGCCCACGTTGGTGATGCCGGTGACGACGACCTCTCCCTCCGGGACGTCGAGCAGGGCCAGCGACGGCACGATCGCCACCCCGTGCCCCGCCGCGACCAGGGCGAGCGTGGGCGGGAACTCCTGGATCATGTGCACCCGGCGCGGGGTGAACCCGTGCAGGGCGGCGAGCCGCTCCAGGGCGTGGCCGCATGCCTGGTCGGGCGGCCCGGCGATCCAGGGCACCCCCGCCAGGTCCGCGACCTCCCGCGGGACCTCCGCCCAGCCCGGCGGGGCCACGATGCGGTACTCGTCCACGTAGAGGGAGTGGGAGGCGATGGACTGCTGCGCCGCGACGGTCGTGTCGCTCTTGTCGGCGTCCTGCTCGGTGAGGGCGAGGTCGACCCCGCCGAGACGGAGCTCCCGCAGCGCGGGCGCCCCGTACAGCTCCTGGATTCGCGGTGTGATCTGGGGGTGGCGCTCGGCCAGCCTGCCCAGCGCGGGCACCAGCAGGTGCCGGATGACCGTGGGGAAGGCGGCGATCGCCACCGGCCCGGCCAGCCGCTCGGTGAAGCGGATCAGCTCCCGCCTCGCCTCGCCCAGCTCCTCCTCGACGCGCTCGGCGTATCCGGCGAGGACCCGGCCCGCGGGGGTGAGGGCGACCCGGCGCTGCGACCTGTCGATGAGGGAGAGCCCGACCTCCCGCTCCAGGAGCGCGAGCTGCTGCGAGACCGCCGAGGCCGTCAGGTGGAGCGCCTCCGCCGCGCGCATGACACCGCCGCGACGGGCGACCTCGTGGAGCACCCGAAGCCGCCGGGGATCGATATCCATGCAGCTCAGCTTACGTGGATATTAAGAAAACTTTATTTGCCCTTCAGTGAGAGGAGTGGAAATCATGGGGGCATGAGCTTCTCCCCGTCGGACGCGTGATCCGGTGTCCCTCTTCGTCAACCTGCTCGGCTGGGCCGGCGCCGCCCTCATGCTGTACGGGTACGCCATGGTGTCAATGTCCAGAATGTCCGGCGACGGCCTGCCCTACCAGGTGATCAACCTCACCGGGGCGGTCGCCCTGATGGTCAACACGGCCTACCTCGCGGCCTGGCCCTCGGCGATCCTCAACGTCGTCTGGGGCGTGATCGGCCTCGTCGCGATCGCCAGGATGGCCGGGGCCCGCGCCAGGCGCAAGGAGGTGAGCGCACCGTGACCCGGCTGGTCGAGCTGAGCCACCGCATCACCGAGGGGATGACCACCTACCCCGGCGTCCCCGGACCCCGCCTGGGCGTGCACCTGAGCCGGGAGGCCTCGCGGGAGGTCTACGCCCCGGGCACGGAGTTCCACATCGGCAGCGTCGAGCTGGTCGCCAACACCGGCACCTACCTCGACACTCCCTACCACCGCTACCCGCAGGGACCCGACCTGTCGGAGGTGCCGCTGGAGTCGCTCGCCGACCTTCCCGGCCTGGTCGTACGGGCCGAGGGGGCGTCCTCGGTGGGGCTCGACCGGTTCGCCGGGCTGGACGTGCGCGGCCGGGCCGTGCTCCTGCACACCGGCTGGGACCGGCACTTCGGCACCGAGAAGTACTTCCACGGCCACCCCTACCTCGAACCGGAGGCGGCCCGCTGGCTCGCGGAGCGGGGGCCCGCGCTCGTCGGCATCGACAGCCTCAACATCGACGACACCCCGCCCCGCGGCGAGCGGCCCGCGCACACGCTGCTGCTCGGGGCGGGCATCCCGATCGTGGAGCACATGACGGGGCTGGCCGCGCTGCCCGGCAGCGGGTTCCGCCTCCACGCCGCGCCACCGCTGCTGGCCGGCCTGGGCACCTTCCCGGTCCGCGCGTACGCCGTCGTGGACGGCTAGCGACCCTCCCGGTCAGCACGCACACCGTCGTGGACGGCTAACGACCTTCCCCGTCCACGCGTACACCGTCGTGGACGACCGGCACCGGTCGGCACCGGCTCGCGGCCGGCCGGTGACCGGCAGGTGACCTCAGTCGTCCCCGTCCCAGGCGCGGTCGTTCTTCCTCCACTCCTCGTTCCGGTCGGCCGCGGTCTTCAGCGCGGCCGACGCGGCCTCCCGGGACGGGTAGGGGCCCATCCGGTCCTTGTTCGGGCATCCGTCGTCGGGTTCGACGGCCATGTGCGTCAGGCAGAACCACCATTGATCACTCATGCGGCAATACTGCCCAGTGAGAAGCACAACTAGACTGGGGGACCATGACCACACTGCTCCAGCCCGGGCGGATCTCTCCCATCCGCAAGGTGCCCTCTCACATCCAGCGGCCGGAGTACGTCGGGAAGAAGTCCCCGAAGACCGGGGAGGCCGACGTCAAGACCCCTGAGATCATCGAACGGATGCGGGTCGCGGGCAGGCTGGCGGCCCAGGCGCTCGAGGAGGTCGGCAGGCACGTGGCCCCCGGCGTCACCACCGACGAGCTCGACCGGATCGGCCACGAGTTCCTCTGCGACCACGGCGCCTATCCCAGCACGCTCGGCTACCGCGGATACCCCAAGTCGCTGTGCACCTCGATCAACGAGGTGATCTGCCACGGCATCCCGGACGACACCGTGCTGCGCGACGGCGACATCGTCAACGTCGACATCACCGCCTTCATCGGCGGCGTGCACGGCGACACCGACGCGACCTTCCTGGTCGGCGACGTCGACGAGGAGTCGCGCCTGCTGGTCGAGCGCACCCGCGAGGCCACCAACCGGGCCATCAAGGCCATCGCCCCCGGCCGCCAGCTCAACGTGGCCGGTCGTGTGATCGAGGCCTACGCCAAGCGGTTCGGCTACGGCGTGGTCCGCGACTTCACCGGCCACGGCATCGGCACCACGTTCCACTCGGGCCTGATCGTCCCCCACTACGACGACCCGTCACTGGCGGTCACGCTGGAGCCGGGCATGACGTTCACGATCGAGCCGATGCTGACGCTCGGCACCATCGACTACGACATCTGGTCCGACGGCTGGACCGCCGTCACCAAGGACCGCATGCGGACCGCCCAGTTCGAGCACACCATCCTGGTGACCGAGACCGGCCACGAGATCCTGACCCTTCCCTGAGCCCCGGCCCGCTCCGCGATCACGCTCATGACCTGGGAAGACCGCGACGTCCTGCCGACGGGCCGCTGATCCCGGCTAGTCCTGGCAGGACACCGCTCCGGTGACGGTGGTCCCCTCGCCGGGGACGCCGTTGACGCCCAGCGTGCCACCGAGCCGTTCGAGGTGGGCGCGCATGGCGGCGACGCCCCGGCCCCCCGCCTCCCCGAAGAAGCCGATGCCGTTGTCACTCACCGTCATGCGCAGGCCGCCCCTCCCGAAGGTGACGGCGACGGAGACGACCCGGGCGCCGCTGTGCCGCTCGACGTTGGACAGCGCCTCCCCGAGCGTGGCCAGCACGGCTCTGGCGACCACGGACGGGACGTCCTGGGCGGGCAGCGCCCAGATCTCGACGGCGATCCCGGTGCGCTCGGCCCATTCGGTGAGATGCTCTTCAAGCGCCTGGGCCAGGCTCCGGCCCTCGCGTACGCGCACTTCTTTGGACACAGGCTCAACCTTCCTGATGCACATTGCAGCCACCGGCCCCCCGACCGGATGTGTGACTGGGCGTGGCGCGCGGTCGAAAAAGCGCTGCACCCGCTGCGGTGAGCACGAGCCCCCTGAAATACAGGCTACCGGGAGGTGTCCGTGAGGGGGCTCGAAGATAGAAGGGCGTAGCTGTCCGGCTACTCCGCGCCGTCTCGCCTGTTGAGTTTGGCCAGGTAGTCATTGTAGGCGTCGAGCTGGGCGTCGCCGCTCCCCCCGTCGCGGGCCGCGACGGCGTCGGCGCGGCGGTCGGCTCGGCGGGCCCCGCGATCGTCGTGGCGCCACCACTGGAAGGCCAGCGCGAGGAGCACGATGAGGGTCGGGATCTCGCCGAACCCCCAGGCGATGGCGCCGCCGGTCTGCTGGTCCTCGACCCCGGACGCGCCCCAGGTGCGGCCGAGCTGGTCGTACCAGTCGGAGGCCAGCACGGTGGTCATGCTCATCAGCGCGATGCCGAAGAACGCGTGGAAGGGCATGGTCACGAACAGCAGGATGAGCCGGGCCACGTGCGGCAGCCGGTAGGGGGCGGGATCGACACCGATGATCACCCAGAAGAACAGGCACCCGCTGAGCAGGAAGTGCACCGTCATCACGATGTGGCCGAGGTGCTCCTCCATCGCGGCGGCGAACAGCGGCGTGAAGTACAGGGCGTAGGTGGAGACGATGAAGATCGCGGTGGCGATCCCCGGATGGGCGATGACGCGGACGAACCTGCTGTGCAGGATCGTCGTCAGCCACTCCCTGGGGCCCCGGTCGCCCCTGCGGGCGGCGGGCCGCAGGGCGCGCAGCGCCAGGGTGACGGGCGCGCCGAGGACGAGGAAGATCGGCACCATCATCGACAGCGTCATGTGCTCGGCCATGTGCGCGCTGAACAGCACCTTGGCGTAGCGGGCGACACCGCTCTGGGTGGCGATCAGCAGGATCAGCACGCCGGTGAACCAGGCGGCCGTGCGGCCCTTGGACCAGGAGTCGCCCCGCCGGGCGAGCCGTACGACACCCGCGAGGTAGAGGCCGGCCAGCAGGGCGACGAGCGTGCCGGAGAACAGGTCGAACCACCACAGCGAGACCAGGTTGGCCAGCGAGATCTCTGGCGGCATGGTGTAGCCGAGCACCTCGAAGGCCCGGTCGACGGGCAGGACCGCCGGGGGCGGCGCGGTGCGCGACAGCGCGACGGCCAGCCCGACGGCCGCGAACATGACGACGACCTCGCCGGCGGCGAAGCGGACGAACGTCCCGGACCCGCCCGCCGCGAGCAGCGGCAGGGTCCGCCTGCGGTGCCACCAGCCGACGGCGCCGAGCAGCGCGAACGCGACGGTCTTGGCCACCAGCAGCAGGCCGTAGGCGGAGGTGAACAGCTCGGAGAGCGCGCTGAGCCTGGCCATGACGCTGAAGAGGCCGGACAGCCCCACCCCGACGAAGCACCACAGCGCCAGGGCCGAGAAGCGGGCGGCGGCGATCTCCAGGTGCGGCCGGCGGCGCAGCGCGTGCGCGCAGAGCACGCCGAGGCCGCCCACCCACAGGGCGAGGACGACCAGGTGGACGGCGACGCCGGTGGTCGCCAGGTCGTGGTTGGGCGAGGAGGAGGAGTGGCCGGTCAGCGCGGGCGGGAGCATGGTGGCCAGGGCGAGGACCAGCAGGCCGCCGGCCGCGCCGGCGGTGATCGCCCCCCGGGCGAAGAGCGCGATCGCGACCGAGAACAGGATGACCAGGGTCAGCGAGATGCCCTGGGAGACCTGGCTGGCGAAGCTGGTGAGCTCGTCGCCGCCGAGCACCTCGGCCACCGGCAGCCCGAGCGCCTCCGAGAGGCTGAACACCATCGTGGCCGCGGCGGCCCCGGCCCAGGCGAGGGCGGTCCAGGAGGCGGCCTTGACGTAGTCGAGGGCGGACTTGCCGAGCAGGCCCTTGTCGCTGGGGAGGAGGATCGCGGCGGCCAGGAGCGTGCCGACGGTGATCACGCCCGCGGCGTCCATCGCCAGCTTGGCCAGCGGGAGTCCCCAGCGGGTGAACGCGCCCTGGTCGGGCAGACCGGGGATGATGCGCGGGCTCGCAGCACCGCTGGCGATCATGGCGACCACCAGGGCGACGACGGCCGCCCCGGTGCCGGCCAGGGCGAGCCTCACGACCCGGCCGTTCCCCGGCGCCTCGACCTGTGCCGCCTGCGCGGCCCGCGCGGTCTTGCTCATGGCTGCTTCCTGCCGCGCATGCTGAAGAACAGGCCGATGCCGACGCCGGTCAGGCCGCCGACGACGATCCACATCCAGCCGGGCACGCCCCCCGAGGAGCCGCCCTCGCCGGACTCCCCGGCTGCGGCGGCCGGGCCGAGCGTGGCGACCGGCGTGCTCGCGGCGGGGCTTTCCGCGGTGGCCGTGCTCGCGGCGGGGTCCGGGGACGCCGGGGATTCCGACGACGCCGAGGTCTCCGACGGGGAGGGCTCGGCGGAGCCGAGCAGGGTGAAGGGGATCTCCCCCTCGATCGGGTGACCGTCGGAGGACACCACGCGGTAGGCGATGACGTAACTGCCCGGAGGAAGGCCCGCCTTGACCTTCTGGGTGACCACGGGGCCGTCGACGGCGGCCTTGCCGTCCTGGAAGGACTCGTCACCGGCGTGGACGACGACCTTCGGGAAGCGCACCGTGGCGCTGAACGTCAGCTTCACCTCCTCCAGGGTCTCTACCTTCGCGCCCTTGGCCGGGTTGCTGCTCTTGAGCCGGTCATGCGCGAGGGCGGGCGAGGCGAATGCCGTACCGAGGACGAGGGCGACGAGAAGCGCGAGGGCGACCGCGACAGGGGAAGTCTTCATGGCAACCTCAAGGCTACCGACGTGACCACGCGGTCTCGACCCCCCTGTCCGATCTACGGTCTCGCGCGGGTCGCCCTCGCCGTCCCGATCTACAGCCCGACGCAGGCCATCGCCCGCTTGTAGGCGTCGACGCTGCGGTCGGGCTCGTCGATCCGCTCCAGGACCCGGGCCGCGGTCAGCCAGGCGTGGGCGGTGAAGCGGGTCTCCGGCGCCTGCTCCAGGCATTCGGCCCCGATGAGCAGCTCCCGCGAGGCGTCCGCCTGCATGCCCAGCGCCGCGAGGGTCTCGCCGTGCAGCAGGCGGGCCTCCGCCTGCAGGGCCTTGGGCATGCCGTCGAGCAGGTCGCAGACGAAGCGCATGTGCTCCTCGGCCCGGTCGGGCCTGGCGAGCAGCAGCTCCACCCGGACGAGGTTCATCGCGCAGCGCATCTTGTCGATCGAGCTGGTGGAGCTCTCCGCCAGCTCCTTCTCCACCTTCAGCAGGACGTCGCGCCAGGTCCTGGCCTCCATGGGCCGGGCGATCAGCATGACCTGGGCGTAGTCGTTGCGCAGCCGGGCCAGCCGCCACGGGTCGCCGTGCTCGGACTGGATGGCCAGGGCGCGCTCGGCGTGCGTGACCGCCTCGTCGGCGTGCCCCTTCTCGATGGCGACGATCGCGGCTTCCCAGTGGGCCAGGGTGAGCGCCAGCGGGCTGGCGAGGAGCTCGGCGGCGGCGATCAGCTCCGCGGAGAACTGGCGGGCTCTCAGCAGGTCGCCACGGTCGATGTAGGCGGCGAGGAGCTGCATGCCCAGCCTCATGAGGCCCTCGGTCCAGACGGGCCGGACCGCGCCGGTGAGGATCTGCTCGGGGACCTGCATCGCCCGGGCCAGGTCCCCCTTCTCGCGGTAGCAGCGCGAGAGCGCGACGGCGACCGCGATGTGCCGCTCGGGGTCCGTGGCCGCGGTGTCGTTCTCGCGCAGCCCGTTGAGCAGGACGATCGCCTGGTCCAGATCGCCACAGGCCTCGGTCGCGAGGGCCAGGCCGTATTCGACGTCCCGCCGCAGCTGGGGCAGGCCCGCCAGGCCGCTGTCGGCGAGGAGCTCGGCGTAGCGGGTGCGCGCCTCGACGATCTCACCGTTGTCGAGGGCCATCTGCGCGTATCTCTGTGCGAGCTCGATCTCCTGCATCTGCTCGGCCGTGACGCCGTTGATCAGATAGGTCAGGGAACAGTCGAGCTTTTCGGCGAGAAGCTCCAGCACCGCGGGGGTCGGAGTACGCTTGCCACTCTCGATCAGAGAGACGTAACTGTCCGACAGTTCTGGATGAGCGAGCTGCGCCTGAGAAAGACCACGTTGCCGGCGGACGGTTTTGATGCGCTGCCCCACCAAGTCTTGACCAGTCACGTTACCCCTTGAAAGATATCATTTGAGCAGCAGAACCTACGACAGGAGTCTCCCCGTGCGCCGACGTCTTGCCTTGTCTGCCCTCGCCTTGCTATTTACGGCCACTTTTGCCGTCACTGGCAATGCTACGACCGAGAGTGTTGATTCGTCTGCCCCCCCGAAGGACACCGGTAAGTATTCTTTGCAGACGATCAACGCCCTGGCCGAGCTGGGCTGGGGACACGCGGGCTGAGCGAAGGATCAGCCCGCCCCAAGGACAAGGAACGAAACGAGCCCCGCCTCCCGTGGAGAGCTTTCAGCCAGCGAGCCGCTCCACCCGGCGGAACCGGTGCCCTCGCACCGGTGTGAGCGTGCAGGCGTCCGCCATGCACGCCCCAGCGAGACGGAATCACCGAACACCGGGGCGTCCGCGCTCCTGAAGGCCGGTGCCGCCGATCACGGCTGAGCCGGGGTCCGAACCCTTCCGCGAAGATCGTTGTTCTTCACGGGGGATCCCGGCCGGAAGAACACACGTGTATGATCCGCGTTACATATGTACGACTTCATCGCAGGTCACGGCTCACGGGCCACACGGCCCGGATCGGGGCGCCGGTGACGGTCACCCGGCCTCTCTCGTCGGTGTCATGCCCTTCCGTCCGATCTCCATCGCCGACCGGTCCGCAGGCCGGTCGGCGTACGGGCCCCGTTTCACCGGCCGCCTCCGCTTTCCGAACCAGTTATTACTCTGAAAATATATTGAAATAACCCGTCATCAAGTCAATGTCCTAAAGCGGTCAGCCGGATTCTCAGAAGGCGGGCGGCTGATTTGTCGTGGACACAAAGAAAGCATTCGGCCACGCCGGTCCGCGAAAAACCGGTAATGCGGCCCATCCGCGGGGGGCGGGAAACGCGATCCCTCTTCGGGAAAACCACGAATGCGACTAGCCCGCGCACCCCCGGCCGCCCGCCTCTTCCCGGGTTTCGGCCCCCCGCGCCGGCGTACGCCCCCGCCCCCGAACCCCCGCGGGCATCTCTAGATGATCTCTAGGCCCGCCTGCGACAGTGGGCGGTGAGAATTCCGGAAAGCCGCCGGTGGAGACCGGTGACGGGGCTTCGTCTCTCCGGGCCCGGCCCGGTAAAAGGCCCTTTCCGAGCGTCTCCCCGCCGCCACCGGCCCGGACGACAGGACGGAGGGACCGACATCGATGGGCGACTCCCCCTCGCGCGCACGCAACGGTGACGGCCGATCGCCCGCGCGCACGGCCCTCCCACCCCTCCCCCGGGCGGGAGACCTTCTTCCCGGCGCGGAACGCCCTCCTCTCGGCGCAGGAGACCTACCTCCCGGCGCAGGATTCCTCCTTTCCGGCGCAGAAGATCCCCCTTCCGGCGCAGAGCATCTTCTCCGCGGCGGGGACCATCCGGGGGACCCGTCGCGGCGCGGATCGCCGACGGCGCCCGCCGGGAACACGGACGTTTCAGGTCCGGTACGGTTCGCGAGCGGGCATGTGACCCACTCCCTGCAAGGCCCTCCCTCCACGGGAGAGCGGCCCCGGGTCCGCCACGACGCCGAAACCCTCTGCTCGTCCGCCAAGCGGACAATAGATATGGTTCTTCCTGAACCACGTAAAAACACCACATTTCTTCGAATTTTCGGCTCTGCCGTCGTCCCGCCGGAGGTGCGGACGAGGATCGTGGTCGACTCGCCGTACGAGACGGCCGGTTTTCCCGAATCCGTGGAGTTGAGGGTCGACCCGCTGATCTCCGAGAGATTCCTGGTGATCGACGGTCACCTCGCCATGACGGGCCACGCGTCCCGGATGGCCGTGGTGCGCGCCCCCGTGCTGGTCTCGTTGCTGGGAGACCTGTTCGAGCACGTCTGGTCACGCGCCGAGTCGCGGCCCCGCGGGTGGAAGGCGCCGGTCTCGCTCACGGAGCAGGAGAAGATCGTTCTCAGAATGGCCGCGGAGGGCATCACGGACGAGATGATCGGCCGCCGGCTCGGACTGACCTCCCGCACCGTGCGCCGCCACATGGCCAACGCGATGGAACGGCTCGGGACGCAGAGCAGGCTCCAGACGGGAGTCCGCATCGCCAAAGCGGGAATCGTGTAGGTGATCCGCGGGGAATCCTGCGTCACAAACTCGTCGGATAGTGTCTTATCCACAGCTTCGCCGCGCCATGCCCGACCGCGTGGAGGTCTGATGGACGAGACACACGCCACCGCCCCCGCCGAGGAGAACCTTCCGGCGGGAAGGCTCGGCATCGACATTCTGGGAACCGTGACCGGCCGGAGGGGATCGCGGAGGTTCGATCTGGGGGAGCCCAGACGGCAGGCCGTCCTCTGCGTCCTGGCGATCAACGCCGGGCAGGTCGTCACCAAGGAGAAGCTGATCGACGGGGTGTGGGGGGAGCGCCCGCCCAAGACGGCCGAACAGAGCGTCTACACCTACGTGTCCGGGCTGCGCAGGACCCTGGACCCCGACCGGGATTCGCACGGGTCCTCAAGGGTGCTGGTCTCCGTCTCGGGCGGGTATTCGTTGCGGCTCACGCCTGAGCAGGTCGACGCCCTGGTGTTCGAGCAGTGTCTCGAAACGGCGCGGAAGGCGTACGCGGAGAACGCGTACGAGAGGGCCCTGCGCCTTGTGAACAGGGCCGTGGGGTTGTGGCGGGGCACCTGCCTGAGCGGCGTTCCCGGCCCGTTCGCCGAGTTCGAGCGGCACAGGCTGAGCGAGCTGCGCCTGACCGCGCTGGAGCTGCACACGGACCTGCTGCTCCTGCTCGGGCGCCCCCAGGAGGCCGCCGCCCGGCTGGTGCTCCTGACCGCGGAACACCCGCTGCGTGAGCGGCTCCGCGAGCTGTACATGATCGCGCTCTACCGCTGTGGCCGGCAGGTGGAGGCCCTGGGGGTCTATCAGGAGACCCGGCGCCTGCTCGCGGAGGAGTTCGGCATCCAGCCGCACGAGAGCCTCCGCAGGTGCCACGAGCTGATCCTGCGCGCCGACCCGCTGCTCGACCTTCCCTCGGCTCCCTCCCCCGAGCGCTCCGAGCCCCCCAAGACACCAAAGACACCGGAGCCACCGGAGAGCTCCCGGGCCCCGGGAACCCCCGAGGTCCCGGAGAGCTCAGCGAACCCGGAGACCCCCGGCGACCCCGAGGACGTGGAAAACCTCACGAACCCGGGGAGCTCGCGGCGCCGTACGATCCCGGGAACGAAGATGGCCCGCCAGCTGCCGCGCGATCCCGCCGGTTTCGTCGGGCGCACGGGCGAGCTGGTGCGGTTGAGGGGGCTGCTCTCCCCCTGGGACGGCGGCCCGCCGCACCACGTCGTCGCGATCACCGGAGCCCCCGGATCGGGCAAGTCGACCCTGGCCGTCCGGATCGCGCACATGGTCCGCGACCGTTTTCCCGACGGGCAGCTGTACGTGAACCTGCGCGGGGCGACACCGGGCATGAAGCGGCTCGAACCGGCCGAGGTGCTCGGCAGGTTCCTGCGCGACCTCGGCACGCCCCCGCAGGCCATCCCCGCCGACGTCGACGAGGCCGCCGCCCTGTGGCGCGGCGAGCTCGACGGCCGCGAGATGCTCGTCGTGCTGGACGACGCCGCCGACCTGGCCCAGATCCGTCCGCTGCTGTCGGTGCCGATGGGCAACGCGATCCTGACGACCAGCCGGGAGAGCTTCACCCTGCTCGACGACTGCGCCCGCGTGCCGATCTCCGGGATGCGGCCGACCGAGTCCTCCGCGATGCTCGCCAAGCTGATCGGAGCCGAGCGGGTGGCCCAGGACACCCGGGCGACGAAGCGCCTGATCGATCTCTGCGGAGGGCTGCCGCTGGCCGTCGGCATCGCGGGGGCCCGGCTGGCGAACCGGCCGCGCTGGACCGTGAACGATCTGGTGGACCGGCTGGCCGACGAGCGCGGGCGATTACGGGAGCTGGCGGCGGGCGACCTCGCGGTGCGCTCCAGCCTGGCGGTGAGCTACGACATGCTCGCCGGCAGCGACCACCTCCCCGACCGGACGGCCGCCCGCGCGCTGCGCGCGCTCGGCGTGCTGCAGACGGACGACGTCACCGCGCACGTCGTCGGCGCGCTGCTGGACGTCCCCGCGGAGACGGCGGAGCAGGCGATGGAACGGCTGGTCGACGCGCACCTCGCGGAGATGGACGAGCCGGGAAGATACCGGCTGCACGACCTGGTGCGGCTGTTCGCCAAGGAACAGGCCGCGCGGGAGGACTCCGAGGCCGACCGCGACGCCGCGCTGGACCGGGCGCTGAGCTCGTACGTCGGGACCGCCCGCCTGGCCATGGAGCTGGGCCGCTACCCGCGCCCGGCGCGGACGGACGTCGACCTCAGCGCGGCGCCCCTCCCGCTGGCCTCGTACGAGGAGGCCCGCGCCTGGCTGGACCGGGAACAGGCCAACCTCCTGCCCGCCGCCTTCCAGGCGATGGCCGCTGCCCGGGAGCGGACCGCCCGGCTCGGTGCCGCCCTGGTCTTCGCGCTGTTCTGGCACCTGCACCACGCCGGTCTTCGCGCCCCTCTCCTCGCGACGGGCCCGCGGCTCCTCGCCATCGGCCGGCGGCTGGACGACCACGCCCTCGAGGCGCACGCGCACTGCGTCGTGGGTCTCGCGCTGAACATGGTCAACCGCCCGGCGGAGGCCGTGCACCACTTCCGGTGCCAGCTGGACCTGTGCCGCCGGCTCCCCGACGCGCACGGCGAGCAGAGGGCTCTGGGCAACCTCGCCATGAACTACCTCGAACTCGACCGCTACGAGGAGGCCATCGACTGCGCCCGGGAGCAGCGGAGGATCGCGAACGCGATCGGGCACAGGTCGGGCGAGTACTACGCGCTCACCATGATCGGTGCGGGGTACAGCGGCCTGCGCCGGTTCGAGCGGGCGCTGGAGGTGCTGGACGAGGCACTGACCATGTGCCGCGAGGACGGCAACCAGTACCAGGAGACGTCCGTGCACAACAGGATCGGCGACACCCATCTCGGCCTGGGGGACGCCGTGTCGGCCAGGGCCTCCTTCGAGGCCGCCCTCGACTGCGCGCGCGGCGAGCGGCTGAGCGTCGCCGAACCGTACCTGCTGCTCGGCCTGGCCCGCTCCTACCGGCTCCTCGGTGAGCCGGGGCGCGCCTCGGACTACCTGGCACGTTCCCTCTCGTCCGCCAGGACGATGGGGAACGAGGAGGTGGAGGAGCAGGCGACGATCGAGGAGGCGCTCGTGCTGGCCTCCGGCGGGAAGCCCGTCCTGCCCCCGAGCCAGGCGATGATCCTCTAGAGGGAGCACACCCGGCGGGCGGGCGGTGCCGGACACAACCGCAAGAGTCGCCAACGGTCACCCCCCGCGTTCCGTCGTGCCTGCCATGTCCTCCCCCGGACCCGCCTGATGTACTGCTGGAATGAGCGGCATCGAAACACGGCGGCAGCGCGGCGTCGGCGAGAGCGTGCTGCGTCCCGACGGGACGCTGAAGGTGACGGGCGAGTTCGCCTACTCCTCCGACCTGTACCTGGCGGACATGATCTGGGGGGTCACCCTCCGCAGCCCGCACCCGTCCGCGTGGATCCGCTCGATCGACATCGGTCCCGCGCTGGCCATGCCCGGCGTGTACGCGGTCCTCACCCACGAGGACGTGCCGGGCGCGAAGTTCTACGGCCTGGACCACAGGGACCAGCCGGTGCTCGCCATTGACCAGGTCCGCTACCAGGGCGAACCGGTCGCGCTGGTCGCGGCCGACCACCCCGAGCGCGCCAGGCGGGCGGCCGCGGCCATTGTCGTGGAGTACGAGGTCCGCGAGGCCGTCACCGACGCGCGCCGGGCCGCCTTCGACGCCTCCTGCCCCTCGGTCCACGAGAGCGGCAACGTGCTGCGCCACCAGCCGGTCCGGGTCGGCTCCACGTTCGAGGCCCCCGTGGTCGTCACCGGCGAGTACGAGGTCGGCATGCAGGACCAGGCCTTCCTCGGTCCGGAGTCGGGGCTCGCCGTACCGGCCGAGGACGGCGGGGTGGACCTGTACGTCGCCACGCAGTGGCTGCACGCCGACCGGGAGCAGATCGCGCCGTGCCTGGGGCTGCCCGAGGAGAGGGTACGGCTCTCGCTGGCCGGGGTGGGCGGGGCGTTCGGCGCCCGCGAGGACCTGTCCATGCAGGTCCACGCGTGCATGCTGGCCCTCCGCACCGGCCGCCCCGTGAAGATCGTCTACAACCGCGAGGAGTCCTTCTACGGCCACGTCCACCGCCATCCGGCCCGGATGCGCTACGAGCACGGCGCCACCCGCGACGGCAGGCTGCTCTACGTCAGGGCGGAGATCCTGCTGGACGGCGGCGCCTACTGCTCCTCCTCACTCGCCGTGGTCGGCAACGCGGCCTCCCTGGGGGTGGGGCCGTACGAGGTGGACAACGTGTGGATCGACGCCTACGGCGTCTACACCAACAACCCGCCCTGCGGCGCGATGCGCGGCTTCGGCGCGGTCCAGGCCTGTTACGCGTACGAGTCGCAGATGGACAGGCTGGCCGAGGCGTGCGGGATCTCCCCGGTCGAGGTCAGGATCCGCAACGCGGTCTCCCAGGGGTCGGTGCTGGCCACCGGGCAGGTGATCGACTCGCCCGCGCCGCTGGCCGAGATGCTCAGGGAGCTCGCCGCGATGCCGCTGCCCGCCGCGCCGGACGCCCGGGACGTTCCGGATCTGCTGGGCATGCCGGGCGGCGTCTCGCAGACCACCCACGGCGAGGGGGTGCGGCGCGGTGTCGGGTACGGCGTGGGCATCAAGAACATCTGCTTCTCCGAGGGCTTCGACGACCACTCGACCGCCAGGGTGCGGGTGGAGCTGATCGGCGGCGAACCGCACGTCCTGGTGCACACGGCGGCGGCCGAGGTGGGACAGGGCCTGCTGATGATCCAGGAGCAGATCGCCAGGACCGAGCTGGGGATCGACGCGGTGACGGTCGCCCAGGCGGACACGTCGGTCGGATCGGCCGGTTCCTCGTCGGCGTCCCGCCAGTCGTACGTCACCGGCGGCGCGGTCAAGGCCGCCTGCGAGGCCGTGCGGGAACGGCTGGGGAAGCTGACGAGCGACGGGTCGTCGCTGGTGGAGGCGCTGGAGCGGGCCGGGGCGGTGGAGGAGACGAGGGAGTACCGGCACCGGCCCACCTTCCCCATGGACCCGGTCACCGGGCAGGGCGACTCGCACACCCAGCTCGCCCTGTGCGTCCACCGGGCCGTGGTGGACGTGGACGTGGAGCTGGGGCTGGTCAAGGTGGTGGAGCTGGCGGCCGTCCAGGACGTGGGACGGATCATGAACCCGCTGGCGCTGGAGGGGCAGATCCACGGCGGCAGCGCGCAGGGGCTGGGGCTGGCGCTGATGGAGGAGATCCAGGTTCGCGACGGGCTGGTGCTCAACCCGTCGTTCACCGACTACCTGATCCCCACCATCCTCGACATGCCGCCCATGCGGTTGTCGATCATGGAGAATCCCGACCCGAACGCCCCCTACGGCCTGCGCGGCGCGGGCGAGCCTCCCACGCTCTCCTCCACCCCCGCGGTGGCCGCCGCCGTACGGGCCGCGACCGGCCTGCGGCTGCCCCGGGTGCCCATCCGCCCCCATGACATCGCCCTGGAGGGCATCGCCCTGGACGGATGACCCGGCCTCGCCCGGCGTCAGCCGGCGTCCTCCCGCTCGCAGGCGACGCCGTCGCCGTCCCCGTCGATGTACCACTCGTACTCCTTGTGGACACCCCGGGTGTAGGGGCCGTTCCCGTTCGCCTGCGCGGCCTTGCAGCTGGAGAACCGGCGGTCGGTGCCCGCGCCGGACGCGGTCCCGGAGGTGTCCCCGGTGGTGTCCGCCGGGCGGTTCGCGCCGGTTCCGGCGGTGGTCGAGGCGGCCGGGTTGGCGGCGGGGTCACCGGTGGTGGCCGGAGGGGACACGGGCTGGTTGGCCGGGGGGGTGGCGGGCTGGCTCGCGGGCTGGCTCGCCGGGGGGTTCGCGGGCTGGCTCGCCGGGTCCGGCGGGGTGAAGACCGACGAGCTCGGCTGCGTGCCGTTCGTGGGCTGCGGGACGACGGCCCCGGAGCCGAGCAGCCTGACGACCATCGCGTCCGCCTGCTCCTTGGTGAAGGCTCCGGCGATGCTCAGGCTGTCGTCGGTGATCGCCTGGGCGACCCGGGGGGCCGCCACCACCTTGTCTCCCACGACGATCGCGATCTGCTGCCTGACCGGGTCGTCCTGGTCGACCACTTCCGCGGTCAGGTCGTTGATCTGCTCGCGGAAGGCGGGCGCGAACGCGATCCTGACCGAGTAGGCGCCGCTCTTCTCCTGGATCGCCTCGATCTTCCGTACGGCGTTCACGTTCACCCCGGCGGCGACCGAGTAGCAGGTCTGCCCGGTGTCGTCGGGATAGGTGTCCGGAACCGTGCAGGCTCCGGGCTTCGCCTCGGTCACCGGGGCGAAGTGGAGGGGGACCGCCAGCCGCTTGGGCGGCGTGGCGCCGAGCGGCATGTCGGGGTTGCGGGTCATGAGCACCGCGATGGTGCCGAGCACACCGGTGATCAACACGACGATGACCAGGACGGTCACCAGGATCGCGGTGGTGACCCGGCTCGCCCTGGGCTCCCCCGGCGCCTCTCCGGCCCGTCGCTCGCCCGTCCCGGGAGCGCCGGGCACGCCCGCTCCCGGTGCTCCCGGTGCTGCTGGTGCGATCGGTGCTCCCGGCACGTCCGCTCCCGGCACGCCTGGCGCCCCCGGTATGCCCGCCCCCGGCTCGCCGGGCACCCGGCCGGTGGACGCCTGCCCCTCCGGGAGGGCCAGGGTGTCGCCCTCGGGACCGCCCGGCCCCTCGGAGAACGGGCTCCCCGGACCGTGGCCCCCCAGGTCATGGCCGCCCAGGTCATGGCCGCCCGGATCGCCGGGGCCCCGCCCGCCGGAAGCGGCATCCCCGAAGGCCGGATCGCCGAACCTCGTACCGCCGGGACCCAGGTCGTCAAAACCGGGATCGCCGGGCTTCGCATTACCGGCGCCAAAAGCATCAAAGCTAGAACTTTTAGTGCCAAAAGCATCGAAATCAGAACCGCCGGACCCGGCCCCCCGACCACCGAAGGCATCGAAACCGGACCCTCCAGGACCGGGAACAGGACCGGGACGAGGAACGGAGCCGGAACCGCCGAAGGCGTCGAAGGTGGAGCCACCGGGGCCTGGACCGAGATCGGGGCCAGGACCGGAATCGGCGCCAGGGCCGGGGCCGGGACCGCCGGAACCCCGGTCGCCGCGACCCGGTTCGTCGAGGTCACCGGAGCCGGTGGAACCCGCGAGGGAGGCGTCGCCGGGCCGGCCCGCGTCGCGGGCGTGGCGGCCGGGCGAGGCGCCCGAGCGGCCCGGCGGGGTGAAGGCGTCGTACGAGCCGGACGAGGACCACGGCTCCCCAGAGGGGTCGTCAGGCCCGGCTGGAGGTCCCTGCGGTACGGGCGGCCCACCCTGCCCCGCGTGCATCCCCATCGTCATATCCCCGTATTCCTCGCGCCTGTTCGCGGCGAGCCTACCGATCGGCGCGGGGAGCCGGTAACCCCGCACGTCACGACGGCTCCCGGGAGACCGAACGTCGACGACCGCTGACGGAATGTCATCAACCCCGACCCCATTCCTGCCGCCCCGCGCGTGACTGCTCCCTTTCGGGGAACGCACAGTGAAGAAGAGGACACGTGCCCACCCTTGGAGGAGCCGTGAAGATCTCCGTTCCCCGTGAGGTCAAGAACCACGAGTATCGCGTGGCTCTGACCCCCGGCGGGGCCCACGAGTTCGTCCGGCACGGCCATGAGGTCTTCGTCGAGAAAGACGCCGGAACGGGGTCTTCCATTCCCGACGCCGACTTCCAGAGCGCCGGTGCGACCATCCTCGACTCGGCCGACGACGTGTGGGCCGCGGGCGAGCTGGTCCTGAAGGTCAAGGAGCCGGTCGCCGAGGAGTACCACCGGATGCGCGAGGGCCAGGTGCTCTTCACCTACCTGCATCTGGCCGCCTCCCCCGCGTGCACCCGCGCCCTGCTCGACGCCGGGGTCACCGGCATCGCCTACGAGACCGTGCAGAACGCGAACGGCTTCCTGCCCCTGCTCGCCCCCATGTCTGAGGTGGCCGGGCGGCTCGCCCCCCAGGTGGGGGCGTACCACCTGATGCGCCAGGGCGGCGGGCGCGGGGTGCTGATGGGCGGGGTGTCGGGCGTGCACGCGGCCAGCGTGGTCGTGATCGGCGCCGGGGTCTCCGGCATGAACGCCGCGGTCATCGCGCTGGGCATGCAGGCGGAGGTGCTGCTGCTGGACCGCGACATCGACAGGCTCCGCCAGGCGGACGTGATCTACAAGGGCCACTGCAAGACCATCGCCTCCACCACGTACGAGATCGAGCGGGCGGTACTGAACGCCGACCTGGTCATCGGCGCGGTGCTGATACCGGGAGCGAGGGCTCCCAAGCTGGTCGACAACCGGCTGGTCTCGCGGATGAGGCCGGGGTCGGTCCTGGTGGACATCTCCATCGACCAGGGCGGCTGCTTCGAGGACTCCCGGCCCACGACCCACGCCGACCCGACGTACCGGGTGCACGACTCGGTGTTCTACTGCGTGGCCAACATGCCGGGCGCGGTGCCGCACACCTCGACGTACGCGCTGACCAACGTGACCGTCCCCTACGCCCTCTCGATCGCCCACCTGGGCTGGCGGGAGGCCCTGCGGAGCGACCCGGCGCTGGCGCTGGGCCTGAACACGCACGAGGGGCACCTGACCAACCGGCCCGTGGCCGAGGCTCACGGGCTGGAGGCGGTGCCCCTGGAACGGGTCCTGCGGGCCTAGCCGCCGGGACGCCTCGTCGGGACGGCGTCACCGGCGCCGGGCACCGGCCGGATCGGGAGGCTCGGGAGGATCAGGGAGCCGGGGTGCCGCTGGGAGCCGGGCTGGCCGGGGCGTCCGTGGCGGGGGCGTCGGTGGCCGGGGCGTCGCTGGGAGCCGTCGACGGGTTCTGGCTGGGCGCGACGTCCGGGATGGGCGCCTCGGCGGTGGTGGTGCCCACGCCGCCGCTGCAGGACGCGCCGAGCTCGGGGGTGTCCGGGCCGTTCTTGTACTTGGTGATGAACCTGGGCAGGCGCCCGTCGCTCGCGCTGTCCAGCTTGAGCTGGTTGTTCCAGGAGCTGGCCACGACCTTGGAGGGCAGGCCCGGGTACGGGCTCAGGAGCATGTAGTCCTTGGAGGCCAGCTCCCTGAGCGTGTCCACCTCGGCCTTGGGCAGGTCCGGCCGGTAGGTGATCCACACGGCGCCGTGCTCCATGGCGTGGACGGCGTTCTCGTTGTTGATCGGCTGATCGTAGATGCCGCAGTTCTGCCAGGCCGGGCTGTGCTCACCGCCCATCGGCGGGTTCTCCTTGTAGGCCACCTTGCCCTGGGTGTGCTGGCTGCCCGCGTACTTCGCGGTGACGACGTTGTCCAGCGACGTCGTTGCACGCTCGTTCACCATGTAGAAGGCGACGACCCCGACGAGCAGAACGACGACGGCACCTCCGGCACCCCACATCAGGAACGCGGCCCTGCGCTCCTTGCGCTTCTGCTCCTCACGCATACGGGTGAGGTGCTCACGCCTCGCCTGCGCCTTTTCCTTGGTCATCAACCCTCCAGCCACAAACAACTCCGGGTCACCCTATGCCCTACCGGCGTATGTGGAGAATAAGGGGATGAGAACGTCTGATACAGCGACGATTCACGACAGTGGGTACTCTGGACGGGTAATGGAGACCCCCGGTAAAGACGGCGCGAGGCCCAGGCGTGGCGTGGCGGTCGGCGTGCTGCTCGGATGCCTGGTCGCGGCGGTCGTGTCGCTGCTGGTGGTGGGCAGGACGGCCACCCCGACCGACGCCTCGCCGGAGGCGGGCTTCGCCCGCGACATGGCCGTCCATCACGCCCAGGCCGTCGAGATGTCCTTCATCGCCAGGGACGGAAGCGAGGACGACGCGCTCCGGCGGCTGGCCTACGACATCATCGTCACGCAGACGGCCCAGCGCGGCATCTTCACCGGCTGGCTGCAGCAGTGGGGCCTCAACCAGTCGAGCGGGCGCCCCGTCATGGCGTGGATGTCCGGCCACGGCGGCGGCGGTCACGCTGTAACACCGGGCGCGCCCGCCGCGATGCCCGGTATGGCAAGTGAGGACGAGCTCAAAAAGCTCCGCGAGGCCACAGGCAAGGACCAGGAGATCCTCTTCCTGCAGCTCATGATCCGCCATCACGAGGGCGGCGTGCAGATGGGCAGGGGTCTGCTGAAACTGTCCGACCGCGAAGAGGTGGCCACCATGGCACAGCACATCGTCGACGGTCAGACGGGCGAGATCGAGTTGATGACCGACATGTTGCGGCAGCGCGGCGCCCAGCGGCTGCCTTCAATCCTTTAATAGCGTCGGCGCGTCCCTGTGTGGCCGGTTTCCGGTCAGGGCAGCATGGAGCCAACCTGGCCGGAGGAAAGAGAATGGTGAACGACGAGCCGGAGAACCGCCTGGAGGTGAGCATCTCCGCCGAGGTGGAAATGGGGCAATACGCCAACTTCGCCTCTGTATGGCACACCCAGGATGGTTTTGTCCTGGATTTCGCGGTGATCACCAGGCCGCCCCAGCTGGCCAACGACCCCTCCTCCGGGCAGCACTTCGTGAGCGTGCCGACCCGGATCGTCAGCCGGATCCGCATTCCCCCGAGCCAGGTCTTCGAGCTGATGAAGGCCCTCGAACAGCAGCTGACCGCGTACGAGCACGAGACGGGTCACAAGAACTGAGGCCGGGCCCGGCGCGCCTTCACGACGGGCCCTCCCTTCACGACAGCCTTTCCGTCATGACGGGCCCTCCCTTCACGACGGGCCCTCCGCGGCGATTCCCGGCGGGCCTCACGGCAGGCCGATGGCCTCCCGCGCCTCGGCCAGCAGTCCCGCGGTGCGCTCGGCGGCCAGCGCCGCCCCGCCCTCCAGGAGCCGCGACAGCTCGGCCTGGTCGGCCGACAACTCGGCGTAGCGCTCCTGGACGGGCCGCAGCGTCTCCACCACCGCCTCGGCCACGTCCCGCTTGAGCGCGCCGTACGACCCGTACGAGAGCGACTCCACCGGCCGGTCCGAGCAGGCCGCGAGCACGTCGAGCAGGTTGGAGACGCCGGGCTTGCCGGCCGGGTCGTGGGCGACCTCGGTGCCGGAGTCGGTCACCGCGCGCATGACCTTGCGCCGGAGGTCGGCGGGCGGGTCGAGCAGATAGATCGTCCCGGCGGCCGAGCCGTCCGACTTGCCCATCTTGGAGGTGGGCGCGCTCAGGTCCATCACCCGGGCGGCGACCCGCGGGCGCACGGCCTCGGGCACGGTGAAGACCTCGCCGTACAGGCGGTTGAACCGCAGGGCCAGGTCCCGGGTCAGCTCCACGTGCTGGCGCTGGTCCTCCCCCACGGGCACGACGTCCACCCGGTGCAGCAGGATGTCGGCGGCCATCAGGGCGGGATAGGTGAGCAGCGAGAGCCGCACCTCCTCCTGCCGGGCCGACTTCTCCCTGAACTGGATCATGCGCCGCATCTCGCCGAAGTGGGCCGTGCTCTCCAGCAGGTAGGCCAGCCCGGTGTGCGCGGGCACCCGCGACTGGACGTAGACGAGAGAGCGGTCCAGGCCGCAGGCGAGCAGCAGGGTCGCGGCCTCGCGGGTGCGGGCCCGCAACAGCTCCGGGTCGTGCCTGATCGTCAGGGCGTGCAGGTCCGCGACGGCGTAGACGCAGTCTGCCTCGTCCTGGAGGCGCACGGCGGGCATGATCGCGCCGAGGAGGTTGCCCAGCGTGAGGCGGCCGGTCGGTTTGAACGCGGAGAAGGCGCGCTTTGTCATGGTCACTCCTGGTGGGAAGAGGACCGCCGCCCGCCGGTCGTACCGGCAACGCCTCCGGAACGCGCCGGAGAAGCGAGAACGGCCGCCGGTGAACGGCGGCCGTTTGGTGCGCAGTCGGGACTGGCTAGCGGATCCGCCTCTCGGCGGCCCGCCACAGACCCGGACTGCGCTTGCTCATGCCGGTGAGTGTAGCTCCTGCGCCACGGCGGCGGCAAAGGCGTCCACGTCGGCCTCGGTGGTGTCGAACGCGGTCATCCAGCGGACCTCGCCGGTGGCCTCGTTCCAGGTGTAGAAGCGGAAGCGCTTCTGCAGGCGCTCGGTGGCGTCCCCGGGCAGGATCGCGAAGACCGCGTTCGCCTGCACCGGGCGCGGGATCTCCACCCCGGGCACGTCCCGCACGGCGTCGGCGAGCCGCCGGGCCATCGCGTTGGCGTTGCGGGCGTTGCGCAGCCACAGGTCGCCCGCGAGCAGCGCCTCGAACTGCACCGAGACGAACCGCATCTTGGAGGCGAGCTGCATCGCGCTCTTGCGCAGGTAGCGCAGGCCGCGCACGGCGTCGGGGTTGAGCACCACGACGGCCTCGCCGAACATCAGACCGGCCTTGGTACCGCCGAAGGACAGCACGTCCACGCCGGCGTCGGTGGTGAACGCGCGCAGCGGCACGTCCAGCGCGGCGGCGGCGTTGGTCGCGCGGGCGCCGTCGAGGTGGACGACCATGCCGAGCTCGTGGGCGTGCTCACAGATCGCCCGGATCTCCTCCGGGGTGTAGAGCGTGCCCAGCTCGGTGGTCTGGGTGATCGACACCACCTTGGGCTGGGCCCGGTGCTCGTCGCCGAAGCCCCACGCCTGCCTGTCGATCAGCTCGGGCGTGAGCTTGCCGTCCGGGGTGGCGACCGGCAGCAGCTTGAGCCCGGCCGACCGCTCGGGGGCGCCGCCCTCGTCGGTGTGGATGTGCGCCGACTCCGCGCAGACCACCGCCTCCCAGTGTGCGGTCATCGAGCGCAGCGCGACCACGTTGGCGCCGGTGCCGTTGAACATCGGCCACGCCCGCGCGGTGGGGCCGAAGTGCCTTCTGAAGACCTCCTGCAGCGCCTCGGTGTAGACGTCGTCGCCGTAGGAGGTCTGGTGGCCCCCGTTGGCGAGCGCGATCGCCTGGAGGATCTCCGGGTGGACCCCGGCGTAGTTGTCGCTGGCGAAGCCCTTCACCAGCGGGTCGTGCCTGCGGATGGCGTCCGTCACGCGTTCTTCCCCTCCTGTGCGGCGGTGAGGTCCTGTGTGGCGGTGAGGTCGATCCGGGTGCCGTTGGCGTCGGTGCTCCACAGGCCGTCGATCGCCTCGGCGAGGTCGTCGACGTCGGTGAAACCGGGAAACGTCCGCTCGGGGCTCGCCGCGCGCATGTCCTCGTGCACGAGCGCCTTGACGACCAGGATGTTCGCGGTGGCGGAGGTGCCCTCCAGGGCGTCGGCGAAGGCGAGGGTCCACGCCTCGGAGGCGGCCTTGGCGGTGCCGTACGCCGCGTTGCCCTGGGTGGGACGCTCGGCCGCCTTCGCGGAGACGATGGCGAACCGGCCGCGCTCGCTCGCCTTGAGCAGCGGCTCGAAGGCGAGCGTGACGTGCTGGAGCGTACGGACCAGCAGGTCGTGCAGGAGCGCCCAGTCGTCAAGCGACGTCTCGGCGAAGGTCTTGGACCCGCGCCAGCCGCCGACCAGGTGCACGATCCCGTCCACCCTGCCGTGCTCGGCCCGCACGTCCTCCGCGAGCCTCGCGACGGCGGCGGCGTCGAGCAGGTCGACCGCGAGGGACCCCTCGGCGCCGCTCTTGTCGACACCGATCACCGTGTGGCCCTGGCCGGTGAACCTGCGGGCGACGGCCCGGCCCGCGGGCCCGCCCGCGCCGGTGACAAGAATGATCATGCTCGGATGCCCTTCGTGGAGTCGACGACGTCGCCGAGCTTACGGCGCAGGGCCTCGTAGAACATGCTCAGGGGGAACTCGTCGGGCAGCACCGCGTCCACCACCGCCTTGGGGAACCCCTCGACGGGCAGGGCGCCGACCCCGCGCGCCCACACCGAGGCCGGGTTGGGCTCGACGTAGGCGGCGACCAGCTGGTGGGCGGCGAGCCAGTGGGCGAGCTTGGAGCGGTCGATACCGTCGCGGTAGAGCTTCTCGACCTCGCCCCGCAGGTCCGCGACGCCCCCGGCGAGCCGCTCCCAGTCGACGCTCAGCCGGTTGTCGGTCCACCGGACGACGTCGTTGCGGTGGAGGTACGAGAAGAGCAGCTGTCCACCCAGCCCGTCGTAGTTGCGGACCCGGTCACCGGTGATCGGGAAGCGGAACAGCCGGTCGAACAGGATCGCCAGCTGCACGTAGCGGGCGTGCGGCACACCCTCCTTCTCCAGCTTCACGGCCTCCCCGAACGCGGTGAGGTCGCAGCGGAGCTCCTCCAGGGAGTAGAGCCAGTACGGCATGCGCTGCTTGATCATGAAGGGGTCGAACGGCAGGTCGCCGTGGCTGTGGGTGCGGTCGTGGATCAGGTCCCAGAGCACGAAGGTGTCCTGGGCCAGCTCCTGCGACGCGATCAGCCTGGCCGCGTCCGGCGGCAGCGCGAGCTTCAGCGTGGCCGCGGCGGCCCCGCTCACCGCGCGGAACCTCGCGGCCTCCCGGTCGGCGAAGATCCCGCCCCAGGTGAAGCGGGCCGGGGTCTCGCGGACCGCGACGGTCTCGGGGAAGAGCACCGCGGAGTTGGTGTCGTAGCCGGAGGTGAAGTCCTCGAAGGCGATCGGCACGAACATCGGGTTGTCGTAGCCGTTCCGCTCCAGCTCGGCCAGCCACCCGGGCCAGATCGTCCGGATCCACACGGCCTCGATGTGGCGGAAGGTGGTGCCGTTCTGGGTGTACATCGGGAAGACGACCAGGTGCTCCAGCCCGTCCACCCGCTGGGTGTCGGGGTGGAAGGCGTCGAGCGCGTCGAGGAAGTCGGGGACGCCCAATCCCTGGTCGGCCCACTTGCGGAGGTCGGCGACGACGGCGGCCAGGTAGGCGGCGTCGTGCGGGAAGCGCGGCGCGAGCCGCTCGACGTGCCCGGCGATCACGGAGACCAGCTCGGCGGCCCTCGGCCTGTCACTCTCCTGCGGGACCGAGCCGTCCTTGACCTGCAGCGGCTTGAGCGCCTCGACGGCCTCCTTGAGCCCCTGGAACGCGGCACGGGCCTCGGACTCCCCGACGGCCGCGGCGGCCGGGGCCGGGACGCGGGCGGCCCAGGTGACGAGGTTGCCCCAGAGCGCGGCGTGGTCGTAGTCGCCGATCGAGTCGTCGCCGAACAGGTCGGAGTCGGCGACCACCACGACGCGGCCCTCGCCGTGCCGTACGGCCACCGCCAGCGGGCGGTTCGCGGGGGTCGCGGTGGGCGAGGTGGTGAACAGGACGGTCGCGTCGTCGGGGGCGGTGAGCACTCCCGACCGGTAGAAGCAGGCGCGCCGGGCCCCGGCGAGCAGGTCCTGCCCGTTCGTCGAAGTGTTCCGAGGAGTGCCCAGGACCCAGGAGGCCACGCCGTTGTGGGCGCTCCCGGGGTCCCGGACGAGGGTGTGCTCGACGCCCACGCCGAAGCGCGCGAGCAGCTCGGTGAGGTTGCTGCCGTACTTGTCCTGCTCGTACTCGGCCATCACGACCAGCCCGCCGCCGTCGCGGACGTACTCCTCGATCGCGTCGAGCTCCTCGACGGGCAGGACCGGGCTGCCCAGCCCGGTGGTGTGCTCCCAGCGATCAGCGGAGGGGTGCGCGATCACCAGCACGTCCCGCGCGCTCAGCAGCCCCGGGGTGAGCGGGCCCTCGACGTGCGCGTCCACGGAGTGCCCCAGCCCGCGCAGCAGCCCGGCCGCGCGGGCGTAGCTGCTGTCGTCGGGGTGGCCGGGATTCATCGTCTCGGCCACATCCCGCCGGATGGTCCAGGACTCGCTGTGTGCCTCGTCGAACAGTACGCGGGGGAACGCCGTCACGATAAATCCTCCTTCGGATGAGAGTGAGTAACGGAAAATATACACAACTTATGCCCGTTTTGACGCATCCCTTATGGGGTGCGGAGGGTAAAAGATTGGGGCCCCGGGGGCCGGCGACCCGGGCGGCACATGCCCCCGAACGACGACGCCGACCGAGGCGCACCTCGGTCGGCGTGGTCGTTTCACGGCCGCGGAACCGGGCGGACCCGGAACGGCGTGCCGTCAGTGGTACGAGTAGAAGTTGGGCTCCGGGTTGTTCTCCTGGAGTTCGCGGTGGTTGCCCTCCGGGCCCCACAGGGACCTGTAGGACTGGATGTTGTTCTGATGCGCCTTCGCGTGCTGGTTGAAGACGACCCAGTTGACCGGCTGGAAGTAGGTGCCGGTCTCGTCCGGCGTCGTGAGGGAGCCGGTGTAGCGGTAGGTGGCGTGGCTCTCGGGCAGCAGGGCCCTGAGGTCGACGCCGTGGAGGCTCCTGGACTCGCCGAGAGCGGGGGGCGACTTGATCAGGCGGTCGTGCTGGGACAGGCCGTGGAAGGTCCTGGCGTCGACGAGGACCGAGAAGACCACGTAGCCCTTCGGCCCGGTCGCCCGCTCGTGGACGAAGTGGGCCTCGAGCGGGGCGAAGGGCTGTCCGGCGAACCTGTGCTCGGCGTGGCCGTGGAAGTGGACGTTGTTGAGGTTGTAGCGCTGCCCGCCGTAGGTGATGTACGGCTGGGAAGCGCCGGTGCCGACGACGAACCTGACGTCGTCGTGCTCGCTCGCCTCCTCCAGCGGGGGCTTGTCCTGGAACAGGAGCGTCCCGTCGACGCTGTGCGGGTAGTGGATGGCGAGCGCGGGCCCGGTGCCCGGACACGCCGCCGCACGGTCGATCACGACGGGAGTCTGGACCGCGCTGTCCGTGCCGTGGCCGTGGCACGGCTTGACCTGAGCCTGAACGGGAGCGGAAAGGGAAATGAACGGGAGGGAAAACATAGCAGCCACCGCAATGGGGGCAAGACGGTACCGCACCAGTCGCCTTTCGTACGAGGGGATGCCAAATACGCCGCCTACGGAGTGCCAAAGAGGGCAATGTCCGCATTAAGAGCGACATAAGGGCATTGGAGAGGTTAGTCGAAAAAAGTGAATCTGCACCTTGTTTTTTCGCGTCCAAAACGACCAGAAGTAAACAAGCGATTACTTGCGATCAGGGCCCTGCCCCGCGAGGCGCGGTACGCGGGCCACCTCGGCGGTCACACCTGTCCGGGCGAACACCCCCGCGCATCTCCGGCGGGACGGACCTCGAAGACCCTCGCTTCACACAAAGTGTCGAAGCAATCACAAAGGGTACAAAGGGGGCGAAAGGCGACGCCGTAACCGTCATCCAGGGGGGAAGATGCCTGTACGGAGTGCCCGATCCGTTGCCGTCCCGGCAGCGGCACTGCTGGCCGTGACACTGATCGGTGGCTGCGGCGGCGACAGGCCGACCACGGTGAGGCCCGAGGCCGTCGTGGCCACGACAGCGCCGCCCGCGGCCGTTCCGCCCGCCGCGGGCGCACCGCCCGGGGCCGACCTCTCGACGGACGCGGAGGAGTACACCGCGGAGGAGTGCCCGGTCGGCGCCAACACCAAGAGGTTCGCCAAGACCCGCTTCGCGCTGCACGCGGGTCTCGCATTGGGAGCCTTTTATCGCTACATCTACAAACCGCTGCAGAGCGGTGGATTCAAGGCCGGAGCGGAAAAGCGAAAGCGGACTTTCGCGAAGGCCGCCGTGGCCGGGCTTTTCACCCTGCACGAACTGAAGGTCGCCAGGCGTTTCGCCCTGGCCAACCCGACGATGTGCAAGGGCGTCAAGGCGGTCACCGACAGCTTCAGCAACCTGACAGGCAAGCTGAAGAACGGCACCGCCACCGAGGCCGACCTTCAGGCCAGCAAGAACTCCTTCGACAGCCTGCGGCAGAACGCCGTGAAGAACGGCTACGACTTCAAGGAGAGGACCCCCGTCGTCCCCGGCGTGGGCTGAGCGCACGTCCGGCCGGCAGGCCCTGAGCGCGGGGCCTGCCGGGACCCCCCTCCTCCGGCCGAACGCACCGCCGATCAGCCGGAAACGACGGGCCGGAGACGGTCATCCGGAGAACGGCGCCACCGTCGCACGGACGAGCTTCTCGAACCTCAAAGCCTGGTCACGGTCGACGGCGAACGCGATGGGCCTGCCCCTCCGGCAGGCGGTGAGCGGTCCGGCCGGAGGGCTGTCAATGAGCGCGGCGATCGGCGGCACGGCCCTGGCCACCGGCTGGGCGAACAGCGCCGACGTCACCCGCACGAGACCGCGTACCGGCTGCCGGAAGGGTTCGAACAGTCCGGTCGCCACGAACATCGGGTTGTAGAGAACGTAGCTCGTCCGTTCGGCGGCGTAGGTCGAGGCCAGCAGTTCCCTGCCCCTGGCGCCCTGCATCGTCGCCCTGAAGGGCCGATAGCCCCTGGTCAGTTGCGGGTCGTCCCAGCGGATCCGTCCCGCGCGGATGCCCCCGACGCCGCACAGGTCGACGATCACGGGCGCCGGCGCCCGCTCCAGCGGCTCGCGCAGCCCCTCGGCCATCAGCCAGCGGTTGATCACGTACAGGGCGAAGGTGTGCTCGAACCCCTCCTCGGTCTCGACCCTTTCCCGGTTGTACCTGAAGGCGCCGAGCACCAGAGCGTCGATCACCGGGTGGTCGTCGCGGAGCCGCTCGATCAGGTCGCGGGTCTGCCGGACGGAGCTGAGGTCGGCCCGGACGAAGCGCGCCGAGGGCACGTCCCGGCGCAGGCGCTCGCCGCCCGCCTCACCGCTGCCCACGGCGATCACCAGGTCGCCCCGCTCGGCGTGGTGCCGGGCGAGGGCCTTGCCGATGCCGTTCGTGCCGCCGGTGATCACGATGGTCCGTGACATAAGTTGAGACCTCCCTCAAGTTGAGATGCGCCTCAACTTAAGCGAGGATTCCCGTATGCGCAAGGACGCCCTCCACAACCGCGAGCGTCTCCTCCTGGCGGCCAGGCGGCTCTTCGCCGACCGGGGGCTCGACGTGCCGCTGGAAGAGATCGCCCGCACGGCGGGGGTGAGCATCGGGACGCTGTACAACCGCTTCCCGACCCGCGCCGAGCTGGTGGCGGCGGTGTTCGAGGACCGGGTGGCGACGGTCGCCGACCTGGCCACGAGCTCGCTCGCGGCGGACGACGCCTGGGAGGGGTTCGTCGCGTTCATCACCGGCGTGTGCGGGCTGCAGGCCGCCGACCTCGGCTACAACGACCTCGCCGTACGCGGCGCCACGTCCGACACCGGCACGGGGTACGCGCTGATGCGCCGGATCATCGAACGCGCCCAGGAGGCGGGCGACCTGCGAGACGACGTCGCGCTCGACGACATGGCGTTCGTCATCTGGGGGGTCGCGGCGACCGTACGCGCGACGTTCCGCGTCGCTCCCGGCGTCTGGCGACGGCACCTCGCCCTCACCCTCGACGGCCTGCGCGCCGAAGCGGCCCACCCCCTGCCCGTCCCGCCCATGTCACCGTCCCAGACGCGTGCCGCGATGGGCGAGTGCTAGGTCCCGGGGGCGTCACTCCTGATGCCGGGAGAGCGGATCGTCCGCACGCTCTCCCCCGGTTGACGCGGTACAGGGGCCCAAAGGTCCGGCCGTCCACGGGGTGTGCCGATGACCGGCGCCTTTGGCGGTCATCGGCGGGCGTTCCAGATCAGACCGACCTCGGATCAAACCGACCTCAGATCAGACCGGCCTCGGATCAAACCGACCTCAGATCAGACCGGCCTCGGATCAAACCGACCTCAGATCAGACCGGCCTCAGATCAGGCCGAGGGAGAGCATCGCGTCGGCGACGCGCTTGAAGCCGTCGATGTTGGCACCGGCCACGTAGTTGCCCGGCATGCCGTACTCGGCGGCGCTCTGCAGGCAGCGGCCGTGGATGTCCTTCATGATCTCCTGGAGGCGGTGCTCGGAGAACTCGAAGGTCCACGAGTCGCGGCTGGCGTTCTGCTGCATCTCCAGCGCGCTGGTGGCCACGCCGCCCGCGTTGGCGGCCTTGCCGGGGCCGAAGGCGACACCCGCCTCCTGGAAGATCCGGATGCCCTCGGGCGTGGTCGGCATGTTGGCGCCCTCGCCGACCGCGACGCATCCGCCGCGCACCAGGGCCTCGGCGTCCTTGCCGGTGATCTCGTTCTGGGTGGCCGACGGCATCGCCACCTCACACGGCACCTCCCAGATGCTCCGCCCCGGTACGAAGGACACCTCGCCGCCGCGGCGCTTGGCGTAGACGTCCATCCGGAGGCGCTCGACCTGCTTGATCTGCTTGAGCAGGTCGAGGTCGATGCCCTTCTCGTCGACGACGTACCCCGAGGAGTCGGAGCAGGCGACCACGACGCCGCCGAGCTGCTGCATCTTCTCGATCGCGTAGACGGCGACGTTTCCCGAGCCGGAGACGACGACGCGCTTGCCCTCGAAGGAGGTGCCGCGTGCCTTCAGCATCTCGTCGACGAAGAACGCGCAGCCGTAGCCGGTCGCCTCGGTGCGGACCTGGGCGCCGCCGTAGCTGAGCCCCTTGCCGGTGATCACCCCGGATTCGTACCGGTTGGTGATGCGCTTGTACTGGCCGAACAGGTAGCCGACCTCGCGCTGGCCGACGCCGGTGTCCCCGGCGGGGACGTCGGTGTACTCGCCGATGTGCCGGTAGAGCTCGGTCATGAAGCTCTGGCAGAAGCGCATGACCTCGCGCTGGGAGCGGCCCTTGGGGTCGAAGTCCGAGCCTCCCTTGCCGCCGCCGATCGGCAGGCCGGTCAGGCTGTTCTTGAAGATCTGCTCGAAGCCGAGGAACTTGACGATGCCCAGGTAGACCGAGGGGTGGAAGCGCAGCCCGCCCTTGTAGGGGCCGAGGGCGCTGTTGAACTCGACCCGGAAGCCACGGTTGATGTGCACCTCCCCCTGGTCGTCCTCCCACGGCACCCGGAAGATGATCTGCCGCTCCGGCTCGCAGATCCGCTCGATGATTTTGGACTCGGCGTACTCGGGGTGCTTGCCGAGGACCGGCCCGATGCTCTCCAGCACCTCGCGTACGGCCTGGTGGAACTCGACCTCCCCCGGGTTGCGGCGCAGAACGCTGTCGTAGATCGAATTCAGCTTTTCGTGCAACATCACGCGTCTTTCCGGTCGTTTGTTCACGCAGGGCGGTCGGACCATCACGAGGCGCGCATCCCACATCCCTGATCGCCCGTGGTGAGAACTTCTTACCCCAGTAGGGGGATCCCAGATCAACCCGGCGGCGGACGACCCGACCGGGGTCCTACCCCTAACTTCCTGGCTGACGGACCTGGCCGACAGACCGCCACGCCCCCCCACAGGCAGGGAGAACCATGTTCAAGGACTCCGCCGACTTCCGGCGCATCGCCTCCGGCACGCTACTGATCGTCGCCCCGCTGCTCCAGCTCGTCGCCGTCCTCGTCGACCCCGGCACCTGGGGCGACGATCGCGAGGCGGTCAGTTTCGGGGACAACCCCGCCCTCGCCCAGGTCCAGTCGGTGCTGTATCACTGGGCCTACCTGCTGATGGCCCTGGTGGCCCTCAGCCTGCTGCACGTGATGCGCCGCCGCGCGGTGGTCTTCGGCCACATCGTCGGCCCGCTCACCGTCCTCGGCTACATCAACCTGTCGGGCCTGCTCATCTCCGACCCGGTGGAGTGGTGGCTCGGGCAGCGGAACACCCCCGAGCAGACGCAGCGGATCCTCGACGAGATGCTGAACCTGCCCGGCATCGTCTTCGGATTCCAGATGCCCTGGCTGTTCTTCGCCCTCTTCGGCCTGCCCATCCTGCTGGTCGGCGTCTGGCGGGCGGGATTCACGCACTGGTGGGTGCCACTCGTCGTCCTCATCGGGTACGGCGCCTCGCTGGTGGTCCCGTACGGCCCGGCGACCATCCCGCTGTGGGTCGCCCCCGCGGTCGCGCTGGGCCGGCTTGGGGTGAGGATGCTCCGGATGAGCCGCGAGGAGTGGATCTCCTACTATCCGACGGTCGCTCCCGGCCGGACCACGCCCGACTCGTACGCGAACACCACCGCCTGAGCCCGGTCGCGCAGGTGGAGCTTCATCAGCACCCGCGCCACGTGGGTCTTGACCGTGGCCTCGCCGACGAAGAGCTTGCCCGCGATCTCGGCGTTGGTCAGGCCGCGCGCCAGGGAGCGCAGCACCTCCAGCTCGCGCGGGGTGAGCTCGGCCAGCTGCGGCGGGGGCGCGGGGTCGTGGCGCCCGGCGAAGGAGGCGATGACGCGGGTGGTGACGGCCGGGTCGAGCAGGGCGTCCCCGGCGACGACGACCCGGATCGCCTCCACGAGCTGCTCGGGCGGCGAGACCTTGAGCAGGAACCCGCTGGTCCCGGCGCGGAGCGCGGCGTAGAGGTTCTCGTCGGTGTCGAAGGTCGTGAGCATCACGACCTTCGGCGGGTCGGGCTGAGCCAGCAGCTGCCTGGCGGCGGTGAGACCGTCCAGGCGCGGCATCGAGATGTCCATCAGCACGATGTCGGGCTTGGTGCGGCGGGTCACGGCGAGGGCCTCGATCCCGTCGGGGGCCTCACCGACCACCTCCAGGCCGGGCTCGCTCTCCACCACGAGCTTCAGCCCGGCACGGACCATCGCCTGGTCGTCGGCGATCACGACGCGGATGCTCACTTCTTCTCCTCCTTGTCAGGCGGCTGGACACCTCGTTCCGGGGGCGAGCGCTCGACGGCCCGCACGCGCGGGTGCCGAAGAAGGGGAAGGAGAACCGCCATTCGGGGAGACTAAAGCCTGCCGACCGTCTTGCCCATAGGACAAAACGCCCGGACAAGCCGCTCACAAGTGGGGCACAAGTCAACGCGTCAGGAAGCCGGGAACGAGACGCTCCTCACGAACCGGTTGGCGACCGTGTCGTCACACTTGCCGGAGGCGCAGAAGTAGATCAGGAGGGCGGGCTCGTCCGGCCGTTCGACGACCCAGCCGGTGAACTCCAGCTGGCCGCCGCGCTGCGGGTCGGCGATCGTCCCCTGCAGGCGCGAGGCGTTCCGTCCGCCCACGCTCACCTGGACGACCTGGGAGAAGACGCTCACCGTCCCGGGAAGGGAGGACTGCAGGGTCTCCTGCAGCTGCTTGGCGCCGCTGAGCGGGTCGAGGGTGTCGAGCGTCTGCGCGTAGAAGCCGGTGGCGTCCTGCGGGGCGTCCTTGATGATCTCGTTCGCCGCGGCCCAGTCGGCGGTGACGGGGGTGGCGAACAGCGTGCGGAACTGCTCCACCTTCGGCGAGGCCGCCACGAACACGTCGGCGTGCGGCTGGAGGGTCCAGGCCCCGGGGTACTGGAAGGCGACCGGCACCGCGGGCGAGCCGCCGTACGCCGCCCAGGTGTCGTCGCCGCGCAGGAACGTCGCGAGCACCGCCACCAGCGCGACGATCGCCGTGATCGCCACGGCCGCGCCGATGAGGATGCCCTTCCCGGACGCGGGCTTCCGCTTCGGCGCCTTCCGTGTGCCGGACGCCTCGGTCGTCTCGGCCGCCCTGGACGCCGTCTGCGCCGTCGGGGTGTAGGGAGCCTGTTGCACGAGCTGGTACGGCTGGCCGGCGCCGCTGATCGCGTCGCGCAGCTCGGCGATGAACTGGCCGCAGGTGTCGTAGCGCTGCTCGGGCGACTTGGCCAGCGCCCGCATCATCACGCCGTCGACCTCCAGCGGCAGCTCGGGACGGAGCGTGGTGAGCGGCGTGGGGGTCTCGGCGAGGTGCGCCCAGAGCAGGGCGATCTCGTTGTCGCGCTGGAAGGGCAGCCGCCCGGACAGCGCCTCGTAGACCACGCAGGCCAGGCCGTACTGGTCACAGCGGCCGTCGATGTGCTCCTTGTTGATCTGCTCGGGCGACATGTATCGGGGGGTGCCGATGAACTGGTTGGTCTGGGTCAGCCCGGAGATCGAGGTGCGATGCTTGGTGATGCCGAAGTCGGTGAGATAGGCGTGGTCGCCCTCGGTGTGGGCGGCGATCAGGATGTTGGCGGGCTTGACGTCACGGTGGACCAGGTCGTGGGCGTGCGCGGTGTCGAGCGCGGCGGCCACCTGGGCGAAGATCCGGCTGACCTGGCTGACCGGCATCGGCCCCCGGTCGTAGAAGAGCTTGCGCAGGTCGGGGCCCGCGACGTAACGCATCGCGATGTAGAGGGTGCCGTCGTCGGCGCTGTCGGCCTCGTAGATCGGGATGATGTTGGGGTGGTCGATGCTCGCGACCGTGCGCGACTCCAGCACGAAGCGCTGGCGGAACCGGTCGTCCTCGCCGAGGAGCGGGTTGAGGATCTTCAGCGCCACCCGGCGGTTGAGCCTGGAGTCGACCGCGAGGTAGACGACGGCCATGCCGCCCTTGCCGATGATGTCCTCGACCTGGTAGCCGGCCACTTCCCGGCCGATCAGCGCCCTGTCGTTCACGGACATCACGTCTTGGCCGGCTGGCCGCAGTAGCCGCAGAAGCTGTGGGCGGGTCCCAGCCGCATCCCGCAACCCGTGCAGTACTTCTGCGACAGCGTGTCACCGGGCTTCGTCCCCGATCCCGTGACGGAACCCGGACCGGTGTTGTGGCCGGGGCCCGCGCCCGGACCCGTGTTGTGGCCGGGGCCCGTGTTGTGACCGGGGTCGCGTGCCACGAGCACCGGCTGGCCGGGCGTGGTGGAGATCTTGGGCAGCGCCGGGAAGGAGCGGCCGACCACGACCGTGGAGTCGGCCTGCTCGTCGAAGGCCGGTCGCGGTGGAATCGGTATCGGTATCGGCGGCGAGGTCGGGACCGGGGGCCTGGTGTCCGCGCCCGGACCCGGCCCCTGACCCGGCTCCGGGTCGGGCTCGGGGTCGAGCTCCTGCGACCTGCGGCGCCAGAGCAGGATCGCGACGGTCAGCACGGCCAGCACCAGCAGGCCGCCGCCGGCGAGGAACGGCCACAGGGGCGTGCCCCCGGGCAGGTCGGTGGAGGCGGCCGCCCTCTTGGTGGCCTCGTCCTCGGCGGTGCCGCGCTTGGCCTGCGACGTCTTCAGGTGCGCGGCCGCCACGGTGTGGCCCGGGTAGAGCTCCAGCACGCGCTGGAAGGCGGGGACGGCGTCGCCGTAGTAGTGGGTGTGGAAGCGGGTCAGCGCCTGCTCGAAGGCGGCGTCGATCGGGCCTCTGGCGGGCGCGACGTCCGCCTCGGCCAGGGCCTTGGTGACCTCGCGGACGCCGATCATCCGGGCGTCCTTGCCGCCGCCGATCAGCAGGCCGACGACCTCGCCCTTCTTGTCCTCGATCACCGGGCCGCCGAGCAGGCCCCTGTCGATCAGGGCGCCCAGCTTCTCCGGCTCGTTGACCTTGCCCTCCGGGTCCTTGAACTGCCGGCCGCCCTCTCCGGCGCCGCCCGCCCGCAGGTGGGCGATGTCAACGGTCTCCGGCAGGTTCGCGGCGGGCCGCCCGGTGAACCCCGCGACCGCCACCGGCGAGCCCTCCTTGGCGGGGACCGTGGTGGCGAGCGGGGCGGTGGGCAGGCCCGCGCTCCCGTCGGCTCGGCCGACGGGCCTCAGCACCGCGGGGCTGTCGGGCCTGTCACCGGTGCGGACGATCTCGGCCTTGAACCCCTCCTTGTCGGCCGGGGAGATGTTGGGGAAGACCGTGATCTCGGTGGTGACGTCGATGATGCAGGTGGCGGTGGGCTGCTTGGGCGGGTAGCACTCCTGCAGGTGGTGGTCGAGCCGGTCGTCCTTGAGCTTGTGCCGCTCGAAGTCGTCTGGGATCTTGACCTTGTGGTGCGCGGCGAAGATCTTGTTGGCGGCGTGGATCCGGACGTCGCGGTCGGTCTTGACCACCCGGGTGAGGGTGACCATGCCGCCGTCGGGGTTGATCACGGTGCCGGTGCCGCTGCCGATCGGCACCTCGTAGGAACGCTCCACGTGCACCAGCTCGCCGATGTGGTCGAGCAGCGTGATGTCGACCTTCGCCGTCGCCTCGATCCTGACCACCGCGGGGGTCACCAGGTCGGTGATCCCGCTGGGGTGCTCGTGCGCCAGGGCGGGGGCCACCCCGGCGATCGCCAAAGAGAGCCCTCCGAACGCCACCAGCGCAGAACCGAACCGCCGCATCGCCACTCCCTACAGGGGATAGGACCAGGGTCGCAAACAGGGGTGAATAAGTGAACCGTCCAGGCCCGAGGGCTTGACTTTCTTTCCCGCCATCACCCGCGAAAGGTCATGAGCAGGGCATCGCCACCCCGTCCTGACCATCCCGTTTCACGGCCCATCGTCACGCCCACGCCCCGTCGCGGACAGTTACGCAAAGTCTAATCCTGACCGGCTCCCGGCGCGACAAGGTATACCGTACGAAGATCCGTCCGCGATCGGCCCGCGATCGGCCCGCGAGAGAGGCCCGCCCTCAGCTGAGAGGTCAGGTGGTCGTCCCGTCACGGTTCGCCCACAGGTGGGCGCCCTGGTGGACGGCGGTGTGGACGGCGCGGGCGATGCGGGCGCCCCAGGTGGAGCGGGGGCCGCCGAAGAGTTCCTCGGGACCGCCGGGGACACGCTCGGGGGCGGCCACGCAGACGGCGTCGGAGGCGGTGCCGGTGCAGGGGAAACCGGCCTCCAGCAGCGCCTGGGTCTTGGCCTCGGTCACCGTCATGACCGCGTTGACGAGGGCGGCGTCGCTCATGGCGACCGGTACGGCGACCGCGATGTTGATCGTTCCCGGCAGGTACACGGGGGCCAGCTCGGGGTCGGCGGCGCCCTCCGGGGCGGCGGCCCAGGTGGGGACGCGCAGGCCGACGGTCGCCACGACCTCCGCTCCCCCGTCGCGGGCCCGGGTGAAGCGGTCGACCGACGCCGCGGTGAGCATGCCGACCCCGGGGCCGGCCGGGGCCAGCTCCAGGAGGTGGTCCACCGGGTCCATCCGCGAGTATCCGGCGACCACCTGCGCGTTGAGCATCCAGGCGGCCGGGCCGATGCCGCCGCCGAGCATGGCCGAGGAGATCGCCCGCCAGCCGGGCCCGAACTCCCACAGCAGCGCGGCCAGCCGGGCGCCGTCCTCGACGCGGTGGCTCAGCCTCAGGGACGCCCCGTGCGAACCCCGGGCCCGCTGGGCGACGACGTCCGGACGGACCTCGTCAGGCCCGTTCACGAACACCTCCGGCCGGTCTCGATTCCGGTTCCGATCCCGGTCCCGTTCAAGGACGTTCCAGATGGACCTCGGGCCTGCCGCCGGGACCGGCCGCGACGCGGACGCGGGCGTCGAAGTGCTCACCGATCAGCTCCCCGGTCAGCACCTCGGCCGGGGAGCCCGAGGCGGCGACCCGGCCGCCCGAGAGCAGCATCATCGAGTCGGCGTACTGGCCCGCGAGGCTCAGGTCGTGGAGGGTCGTGACGACGGTGAGCCCGTCGGCCAGCCGCAGCCGGTCCACGAGTTCCAGGACCTGCTGCTGGTGTCCCAGGTCGAGGGCCGTGGTGGGCTCGTCGAGCAGGAGCACCGGCGCCTGCTGGGCCAGTGCCCTGGCGAGCACGACGCGCTGGCGCTCGCCGCCGGACAGGTGGGCGAGCGGGCGGGCGGCGAGGGAGGAGAGGTCCAGCCGTTCCAGCACCGAGGCGGTCACCTCCCGGTCGTGGCGGCTCTCCCTGCCCAGGTAGGGGATGTACGGGGTACGGCCGAGCAGGGCGTAGTCGAACACGGTCATGTCGACCGGCAGCGCCGGGGACTGCGGGGCGCAGGCCAGCAGCCGGGCCCGCTCCCTCGGCTTGAGCCGCCCGAGCGGCACGTCGTCGACGAGCACCTCGCCCCCGAAGGGCAGCACTCCCGCCAGGGCGCGCAGCAGCGTGGACTTGCCCGCGCCGTTGGCGCCGATGACGGCCAGCCAGTCGCCGTCCCGTACGTCCAGGCCGACGCCGGACAGCACCGCGCGCCGGTCCAGCACGACCGACAGGTCTCTCACCACGAGATGGCTCACCGGCCTCCCCTCCGCCTCTCCCTTTCACGCGGCACGCGGGTGGCGGCCGCGCGCTCACCGTACGGCGTCATGTCTCCACCCGGCGGGTCACGCGCAGCACGGCCACGAAGAACGGCGCGCCGACGAAGGCGGTCACCACTCCGATGGGCAGTTCGGCGGGGGCGAGCACGGTCCTGGCGATCAGGTCGGCGAGGACCAGGAAGGCGGCCCCGCCGATCAGCGAGATCGGCAGCACGATCCGGTACGACGCCCCGGCCAGGCGGCGGACCACGTGCGGCACGACGATGCCGACGAAGCCGATCAGCCCGCTGACCGCGACGGCCGCCGCGGTGGCCAGGGAGGCCGCGAGCAGCACGACGAGGCGGACGCGGGCGGCGTTCAGGCCGAGGGTGACCGCCTCGTCGTCGCCGACCGAGAGTACGTCGAGGAGCCTGCCGTGCAGCAGCATGACCACCACCGAGACGGCGGCGTACGGGGCGACGAGCGTGACCTGGCCCCAGCCGCCGCCGACGTCGCCGAGGATCCACGCGTAGATGCGCTGGAGCTCCTCCACCCTGAGCTGCTGCAGGAACGTCTGGATCGCGGTGAGGAAGGACGTGACCGCGACGCCCGCGAGGACCAGCGTCGCGGTGCCGCCGCCCCGGCCCGCCACGCTGCCCAGCGCGTAGGCGAGCAGCACGCCGCCGACGGCCCCGGCGAAGGCCGCGGCGGGAATGCCGATCGCCTCGACGTCGCCGCCGGTGAAGACGATCGCCGCCGTGGTCGTCAGACCGGCGCCCGCGGCGGCTCCCAGCAGGTAGGGGTCCGCGAGCGGGTTGCGGAAGACCCCCTGGTACCCGGCTCCGGCGATGGCCAGCAGGCCGCCGACGATCGCGGCGAGCAGCACCCGGGGCAGCCGCAGCTCGGTCAGCAGGCCCAGCTCGACCGGGGCCAGCCCCGAGTCGGCCGAGACGAACGGCAGCCAGTCGAGCAGCTGGAGCAGCACGCCGCGCGGCGCGATGCCCGCGGCGCCGACCAGCAGCCCGGCCAGCATGCTCGCCAGGAGCAGGCCCACGGCCGAGACCGTCACCAGCGGGTTCAGCCGTGCCGCCTGCCTATCCTGAGCCCCGTCCTTCCGGTCCACACCGGCGCCCGCGCTGATACCGGTGTCGGTGCCCGTGCTTGTGCCTGTGTTCGTGCCGGTACCGGTGCTCGCGTCTGTGTCGGTTTCGGCGTTCGTGCCGGTGCCGGTGCCTGTACCGACGCTGATGTCCGTACCGGTACCCGGGGACGGCGGCCCCGAGGCCGCGTCACCCGGGATCCCCGGATGTCCGGGGCGGATGCCTCGTCCTTCGGGGCGGGGCGGGAACATTTCCCGGTTCTTCTTCTTGACGCCGGTCAGCCTGCCGCCACCTTCTGGACTGCGTCGCCGACCTGCTTGGCGAGGTCGGCGACACGCGGCCCCCAGCGGGAGGCGACGTCGTCGTCGAGCAGGATGACCTGGTCGTTCTTGATGGCGGAGAGCTTGGACCAGCCGGGACGCTTGGCGAGGGTGTCCTTGGACTGGCCGCAGCACTTGGTGTCGGCCAGGAAGACGAGGTCGGGGTCGGCCTTGGCGACGAACTCGGCGGAGAGCTTGGGATAGCCCCCGGCCGCGTCGGGGGCCTCGTCGGCGATGTTCGTCAGGCCGAACAGCCCGTAGATCTGCCCGATGAAGGTGGTGGAGGTGGCCGCGTAGGGAGTGGTGTCCAGCTCGTGGTAGTAGGTGAGCTTCGCGTCCTTCGGCGCGGCGGCGGCGATCTCGTCGAGCTGCTTCTTCATCCCGGCGACGAGCTCGGCGGCCTTGTCGCCGTTGCCGGTGGCGGCGCCGAGATCGGTGATCTGGTCGTACGCCTCGTCGAGCTTGGTGGCGGTGGGCTCCAGCAGCACGGGAACGCCGACCTTGCCCAGCGCGGCCACGACGCCGTCGGCGTCGTTGGCGACCACGACCAGATCGGGCTTCCTCGCGATGATCGCCTCCACGTTCGGCTTGAAGCCGGACAGGTCGCTCTTCGGCGCGTCGGCGGGATGGTTGGACTGGTCGTCCACCGCCACGACCTGCGGCCCGGCGCCGACCGCGAACAGGCTCTCGGTGGCGGTGGGCGACAGCGAGACGATCCGCTCCGGCCGCTTGGCGATGGCGACGGGGCCGTTGCCCGCCTCGACGGTGACGGGGAATCCCGCCGCCGAGGGGGTGGCTTCCGCGCTCGCGGAGGTGGTGGGGGACGAGGCGGTGGTGCTCTGGCCGCATCCGGCGAGGGTGAGCGCGGCGAGCAGGGCACCGGCGAGGGCGGCGGGGACGCTGCGTACGGGCCTCACACGAGGTCCTTTCAGTTGCCGGAACCGAGAGACCCAGGAGAGACGGGTCACCCTTTTCCACGAGGGTCGTCGTCGACGCGGCGGAGGCGACCTGGCTCGACCCCTCGGGGGCCATGACAGTTGCGGGACAGCGCCGGGCTCACACCGGACTTCGCTCACGCTGCGCGTCAGACGAACGGTATCAATCCCCCCGGACGTCTCCCCAGGGTCCCCGGTGTACGGGGCCGCCGGACCGCTCCCGCCGGGCCCCTGTCGAGCCGCTCCTGCCTGGCCGTTCCTCCCGGACCGCTCCTGCCGGGCCACCCCTGCCAGGCCTCCCTCTGCCGGACCGCTTCTGCCTGGCCGCTCCTGCCGGACCGCTTCTGCCGGGTCCCCCTCAGCCGAGCTGCTTCTCGGCGGCGGCGATGATCTCCTGCAGGCGCAGGCCGTGCGCGGCGTCCAGCGGGTGGCCGCCACCGCGCCGTACGGTCGACGCGAACTCGGCGAGCATGAGGGAGAAGACGTCGGAGCCCAGCCGGGTGCCGTCCAGGGACTCCCGGCCGAGACGCCCGTAGATCTCGACGTCGGAGGGCGGGTTCTCACCCGGCACGCTCATGCACAGCGACGCCTCGCTGACCGCGCCGGTCTCGTGCTCCAGCAGCAGGCCGACCCAGCCCAGCGGGTTGCCGTGCGCCCGGACCCCGACGACCCTGCCGAGCGCCGCGTCCAACATGTCGATCATGTGCGGGCCGACGTCGAGGACCGCGCCGCGCTCCAGCCGCCAGGAGGTGGCGAAGGCCCCGCCGAGCATCGCCCCGGAGACGTTGGCCGCCCTCCCGCCGAACGGCTCGATGGCCGAGACCCTGGCCAGGAAAGCACGGGTGGCGGGTGAGTAACGCCAGGTGAGGACCATCTGCGAGGCCACGCCCGCCTCGGCCACCGCCTCGGCCAGCCGCCGGGCCCCGTCCAGGTCGGCGGCGAGCGGTTTCTCCAGCAGCAGCGCCTTGCCCGCCTTGGCGGCACGCACCCCCAGCTCCGCCTGGACGGCGGGCGGCACCGAGAACGCGACCGCCTCGCAGTTGTCGAAGAGCTCCTCGATCCGCTCGAAGACCGGGGCGCCGAACCTGGCCGCCGCCTCGGGACGACGAGCCCACACGCCCGCCAGACGCGTGTTCGGACCAGCCGCCAGCATCGGCGCGTGCACCATCTCGGCCCATGGTCCGGCGCCCACCAGACCCACAGATAACGTCACCGATCCAGTTTCGCACGCCCTCCCACCGTGATCGCGTGCCCCGGACGGTGTTCCGTGCCCCGCCTCCGGCGCGCCACCGACGGGCCACCCGCGGGCCACCGGTGAGCCATCGACGGGCCACCCGCGGGTCACCGGCGAACCGCTGACGAGCCCCGGCCCTCATAGGCGGGAGGGTGACGGACGGCGGCACCGTCCGTACCGGCATGATGGGGACCACCATGAACCAGATGACTCTGCTGCGGCACGGCGAGACCGAGTGGAGCCGGGACGGCCGGCACACCGGGCTCACCGACCTGCCGCTGACCGCCAAGGGCGAGGACCAGGCGCGGGCGCTGGCCCCGCTGATCGCGGGCCGGACGTTCGACCTGGCCCTGGTGAGCCCGGCCAGGCGCGCGAGGGACACCGCCGCGCTGGCCGGGATCGAGAACCCCGAGACCGAGCCCGACCTGTGGGAGTGGGACTACGGCGGCTACGAGGGCATCACCACCCCTGCGATCCGCGAGGGCCGCCCCGGCTGGTACCTGTGGCGCGACGGCGTCGTCCCCGGTGACGCCGGCCATCCCGGCGAGAACGCGGAGCAGGTCGGCGCGCGCGCCGACCGGGTGATCGCCCGTGCCAGGGAGGCGGAGGGCGACGTGGTCGTGGTCGCCCACGGGCACTACCTGCGGGTGCTGTGCGCCCGATGGCTCGGGCTGCCCCCGCAGGACGGGCGTCTCTTCCGTCTGGACACGGGGACCTACTCCCGGCTCGGCTTCGAGCACGGCGAGCCGGTGATCCTCACCTGGAACGCCCCCGTCTGACCCGGTACGCCCCTTGCCCGGGACGCGCCCGGCCGACCTCGCACGATCACGCCGTACGGCCTCGCACGATCACGCCGTACGGCGTGGTGGGCCCGTTCAGGCGGCGGCCGCGGCGGGCTGGGGGCCCCGGCCGGTCAGCCATTCGAGGACCTTGCGATGGCCGTGGCAGGCGTCCTCGAAGTGACCCCAACGCCAGTAGCGCGGCTGGTCGCGCACTCCGGTGACCCATGTGCGGTAGGACACCGGAGTGGGCGTACCCTCTCCGGTCGCCGAGGCGACGCCGTAAGTGCGGATCACGACGCGTCCGCCTGGTGCGAACAACACGTCGTCGGCAACCGGATACAAGGTCATCTGGTCGAGCACGGTTTGAGCCCCCAATCACTGTGATCTCAAACTCTTCCGTGCCGATCCACTCCCCCGGTTACATCACAGGCGCGCCGTGGTTAACCCGGTGGCCCTGATGTAAAAACGGTGTTACACCGTTAAACCGTCGAACTCCCCATCCTTCACCCCGAGCACCAGGGCGCGGATCTCATCCCGCGTGTAGATCAGGGCGGGTCCCTCGGGGAAACGCGAGTTACGGACCGCGATGCTGCCGTCTGACAGTTCGGCCAGTTCGACGCAGTTACCCGTCGAGTTGCTGTAGCGGCTCTTGCGCCAGCTGGCCCCGGCAAGGTCAGTGGCGGGCATGCCGTTGTAGGTCTGCTTCATTTACGTCTCTCTGAGAAGATCGCCGAGGATCTCGGCGGTGCCCCCGGGCGTGGTGCTTTCCACGCACAACTGCTCCATGGCCGTGAGATATGGATCGATATCCTCACGTTTGTCCAGGTAGAGGGCACCCCAGAGCTGCTCGACATAGACGACGTCCGACAGGTCGGACTCGGGAAACCGCAAGATGCTGAACGCACCACCCTCGGCCGCGTGCATGCCGAATCGGAAGGGCATCACCTGAAGGGTGATGTTGGGAAGCGAGGACACCTCCAGCAGGTGCTGGAGCTGTTCACGCATGATCTCCTTGCCTCCGATGGGACGCCTCAGGGCCGCCTCGTCGATAACCGCCCACAACCGGGGGCCGTCCTTCTTCGTCAGGCGATCCTGCCGCTGCATGCGCATATGCACACGACGCTCGATCTCCGCCTCCGGCACGTCCGGGTAGCCCAGCCGGATCACGGTGTGCGCGTAGGCGGACGTCTGCAGCAGGCCGGGAATGAACTGCACCTCGTAGGTGCGGATCATGTTCGTCGCCTCCTCCAGCCCCACGTAGGTGGTGAACCAGTTCGGCAACAGGTCGCCGTACTTGTGCCACCAGCCAGGGGTGTTCGCCTCGCGGACCATCTCCAGCAGGCCGCGCCGTTCTGCGTCGTCGAGCACGCCGTACAGGGTGAGCAGGTCTTCCACGTCACGCGTCTTGAAACCGACGCGGCCGAGCTCCATGCGGCTGATCTTGGACTCCGAGGCGCGGATGTGAAATCCCGCGGCCTCTCGGGCGAGTCCCTTCTCCTCACGCAGCCGGCGCAGGCTCGCTCCGAGCATGATTCGCCGAACAGTGGAACCGGTACCGGGCGGATCCATGGACACGTGGTGCTCCTCGCTCGCTTTCCTGATCGACAGTCTGTCACTTCGTGACCTAAGAATCCTTGGCCACGACCAAGATCCCCTTTCGTCCGTAATCACCCAATCATGGGTAACGGTAGCGGTTGCACAGACCTAATGCACGTGCATTCGCTCTTGCACCTGCACGGGAGTTTGCACCATGATGACGGCTGTGCAGTCCGCCCAAACCGCGCCCCCCCGAGCGTCAACGTCATGGACGGCGCTCGACTGGTGGCCCCCCGCCGGCTGGTGGCCCGATTCCGCGCGCGATCTCCTTCCCGGATCCCCGGCAGCCATGGCCAGCGCCACCTTCGTGCTCCCGCCACACCCCGAGTCCGTCCACTCCGCCCGCAGCTTCGCGACGGGCACCCTCACCGGGTGGAGCCTCGGCGAGCTGAGCGAGAACATGGAGGTGGTGGTCTCGGAACTGGCCACCAACGCCTTCAGACACGGCCTGAGACTGGCCGAGTCGCGCGCCAGGGAGCCGATCCGGCTCTCCCTGCTACGGCGCGGAGAGCTGGTCGCCTGCACGCTCAACGACCCGGGAGCGGGCTTCCCCGCGCTCCGCGACCCCTCTCCCCTCGACATCGGCGGTCTCGGGCTGCACATCGTCGAGTCGCTGAGCCTCCGCTGGGGCTGGGCACCGCTCGCCCCGTACGGCAAGATCGTGTGGGCCGTCCTCAGGACGGGCTTCCCCGAGGAGCCGGATCCCCTCGGCCACCCGTAGTCCCTGCTCCCAAGTGACCCCGGAACGTCCCCGCTCCCGGGTGACCCCGGAACCCCCCGGTCGCCGCGCCCCTCGGGTCCGGGACCCTGAACGGCCCTCACAACCCCGACTCACGACTTCCACCTCACGGGCCCGGTTCACAGGTCCGGCTCACGGTCCCGACCGGCGGGCCCGGCTCACGGCCCGACGACCTTCTCCGCTCTCCCAGGACCTCTACCGAACCTCTTCCGGACGGCGCCGCCTCTTCCCCTATCAAGGCGCCGACCGGTCCCGGGGCCGCCATCCCTCCCGCCTCGCGGCCCCGGGGCCGGTCAGAACCGGACGGAGAGCTTTATAACGCATCGCATTCTGCGCGGTAGATGCCGTCAGAGATGCCCTCTGCATTACCGTGGATGTTTATGGCTCACGGAGAGTCCCCGCGCGAGATTCCTGAGAGAGCTGCGAGATGGACGATCACCTGCTCGGCTGGTTGAAAACCCTCGACGAAGAACGGCTCGCCCGAGTCCTGGCCAACCGGCTGGACGCCATCGCCCCACCGTGGCCGCGCCGCCTCGACACCCTGGCGCAGCGGCTGGGCAACGGGTTCGCGGTGATGGAGGTCATGCGCGGGCTGCCGCTGCCCTCGCTGGAGGTGGCGCAGGCGTCACTGGCGCTCGGCGAGCGGGCCGGACCGGAGACGGTCGCCCGCTTCATGGGCGTGTCCGAAGACGAGGTGTCGCCCTGGCTCGACCTGTTGTTCGACCACGCGCTGGCGTGGCCGGACGGCGAGGGCCGCATCCGGATGGCCGAGGGGCTCGCCCGGTGGTGGACGGCGCCCTGCGGGCTCGGCGAGCCGCTCCCCCACTACCTGAACTCCTGGACGCTCAGCGCCGACGCGTTGCGCGCGCTGGCCAGGACCCTCGGCCTGCCGCACGGCCCCAAGCGGCGTACGGTCACCAGGGTCACCGAGATCCTTGAGGACCCCGCGCGGGTGACCGCGCTGCTGGAGAGGGCCCCCGAGGGCGCGAGGCGGCTGCTGGAGGAGTTCGCCTGGGACGGCCCGGTCCGCGACGTCGACGGCGGCAGGTTCGTGGTGCCCGGCGCCCCCGAGAAGTGGGCGGCCGACCACGGACTGCTCTTCCGGCCCAGCTGGAACGTGGCCGAGATGCCCCGCGAGGTGGCGCTCGCGCTGCGCGGCCCCGACTACCACCCGCCCTTCACCCCCGTCCCGCCCGACCTCGCCACCGTCCCCGTAGACCCCGAGGCCGTCGACCACCTGATGACGCTGGCCGCCCCGCACGTGGTGGAGCGCTGCGCCGCCATGCTGGAGAACACCGCGAAGTTCCCGCTGCCGCTGCTCAAGGCGGGCGGGGTCGGGGTGCGCGAGGTCCGGCGGGTGGCCAAGGACACCGGCTGCGACGAGGACGAGACCAGGCTGCTGCTGGAGGTCTGCGCGGTGGCCCGGCTACTGGCCTGGGACGACTCGGCCGGCGGGCTGGTGCCCACCGAGAAGTTCGACCGCTGGCGGCTCGACGACGCCGCCGCCAGGCTCAGGGTGCTGCTGTCGGCGTGGTGGCGGATGGAGCGCTCGTCGCTGCGCAGGATCGACGGCAAGTACGGCACGGTGCTCGGCGACGACCCGGCCGGAGCCATGGTCGCCCGCGCCCGGCGGGCGCTGCTCGGCGTGCTGGCCCGGCTGCCCGCCAGCACGGCGTGCACCGACCGGGCGGGCCTGGTCAGGTCCGCGCACTGGCACGCCCCGCTGCTCGACCGGTCGCTGCTGGCCGAGTGCGCCCCCGCCGTGCTGGAGGAGGCCCGCATGCTCGGGCTGGTCGCCCTCGACACGATCACCGACCTCGGCCGGGCGATGGCCGGGCTGGACGCCTTCCCCGGCGACGAGATCGACGACTCGGCGCCCATCGTGGAGAACGACCCGGTGCTGGTCGAGTGCTCCACCAGGGCGCTGGCCAGCGTGCGGCGCAGCGCGCTCTTCGGTGCCGACCTCACCGCCGTGGTGACCGGCCCGCCCGCCGGCGAGCTCGCCGAACTGCTCGACCGGGCCGCCGAACGCGAGTCGCGGGGCGCGGCCTCGGTGTGGCGGTTCACCCCGGCCAGCGTGCGCCGGGCCATGGACTCCGGTTACACCGCCGAGGGCCTGCTGGCCGACCTCGCGGAGGTCGGCACGGTGCCGCAGCCGCTCGACTACCTGGTGCACGACGTGGCCAGGCGGCACGGCGAGGTCACGGTGACCACGGTCGCCTGCATCGTGCAGGCCTCCGACCCGGCGCTGCTGGCCGAGATCGCCGGGCACCGGCGGCTGGGCAGGCTGGGCCTGCGGCTGCTCGCCCCGACCGTGCTGGCCAGCTCGGTGCCCGCCGACAAGACCCTGGCGGCGCTGCGGGAGAACGGCTACGCGCCGGTGCCCATCGAGGACACCGGCGAGATCACCATCCGCAGGGCCCGGGTCGAGGAGCCGCAGAACGGGCGGCTGATCCTGCTTCCCGGGGGCCGGGTGGCCGAGTTCGAGCAGCCCGCGTACCCGCTGGTGGAGCCGCCTCCCGACCCGCGCGAGCACGCCCAGCGCCTGCTGGTCGCCGAGGGCGAGGCCTCCCGGTCCGCCGGCAGGACGTGGGCGGTCATCGGCCGGATGGCCTCCCGCCTGCCCACCGCCCAGCAGTCGCTGCTCGGCTTCGTCGTCGACCGCGGCGTACGGGCGGCGATCACGCTGGCCGACGGCCTGACCGCCACCATCAGCCACGGCGAGCTGCGCAGCGGCGTGCTCGACGCGTGGTGCGAGGAGGCGGGCGACTACCTGGAGTTCCCGCTGGCCGACATCGTCGAGGTCCGCGGCACCTACGCCTGACCCTGCCCTGACCCCGGACCCGGACCCGGACCCGGACCCGGACCCCGCGACCGTCCCGGTCCACGTACGTGCCTCATGTACGGTACGTGCCGGTATGTGCTGCTAGAGCTTCTTGGCCTTGGCGAGGTTGGTGGCGAGCTGCTCCAGCACGGCGGCGTAGCCCTGGTAGCTGTAGCGCTCCTCGGCGTGCCACTCGTAGACCTGTCCCCCCTTGACCGCGGGCAGCGCGGCGAAGGTCGGCTTCTTCATCATCTCCTCGGGCCGCAGCGACTGGGTCCGGGAGTCCGCCAGGATCACGTCCACGTCGTAGGTGTCGGCGTTCTCCCAGCTCAGGGACTGCCAGAAGCCGCCGTCGTCGACCTTCTCCGGTACCACGAGGTCCAGGCCGGCTTCCTTGAAGTAGCGCGTGTCCGGGAAGGCGTCGGGGTTGGCCACCCACATCGCGTCCGGCGCGCCCGCGATGACCAGAATCTTCAGGCCCTTGGCCTCGGGGGTGGGGAGCGCGGCGACGGCGGCGTCGAACCTGGCCTTGGCCGCGGTCACCTCCGGGGCTTTGAGGTCGGCGCCGAGGGCCTCGGCGACCTGCCCGTACCTCTCGACGAGCTTGGGCATCGTCACGTCGAGCAGGCTGACGCCGAGGGTGGGCGCGACCTCCTCGATGGTGGCGGCGGACTTCTCCGGCACGTACCAGAGGGCGTCCTTGTCGAACATGCTGCTGACCAGCAGGTCCGGCTGAAGCGAGATGTACTTCTCGACGTTGAACTCGTCCCACACGTTGCCGATGGACTCGACCTTGGTGATGTCGACGTCGCCGACCTGGGGGTCCTTCGCACCGTCCTTGAGCTTGTGCGGCCCGAAGACGGCGACGGGGCGGACCCCGAAGTCCCAGAGCGCCGCGGCGGCACCGACCTGGGCGACGACCCGGGCGGGGCGCTTGGGCAGCTCGATCTTCTTCCCACGGTCGTCGGTGAACGTCCACGGACCCGCCGCCGGGGAGGCGGCGGCGGCCGGGGAGCCGCCCGTCGCCGCGGGCGTCTCCGCTCCGCCGCCGCCACACGCGGCCAGGGCGAACACGAGGCCGAGGCCCGCGGCCATGAATCCCCGCCGGGGCAGGACAGGTAGGGACATTTCCGACTCCAATGGATAGGCTTACCTAAATGACTCATGCATTAGATTAGCCTTACCTAACCATTACCGACGAAGAGGGGTACCCGGTGAGCAGGGCCGGTACGGCCACGGCCGCGTCCGAGACGGCCGCGAGACCGGACGTGACACGTCCGGAACGAGCGGGAGGGCCCCGACGCCGCTCGGTGGTGCTGGTGGCCGGGCTGCTGGCCGGGCTGGCGGTGCTGGTGCTGCTGGCGATGGTCAGCGTCGCGGTGGGCTCGCGCTCGGTCCCGCTGTCCACGGTGCTGGACGCGCTGCTCGCGCCCGACGGGTCCACGGACCACACGGTCATCAGGGACCTGCGCGTACCGAGAACCCTGATCGGCATCGGCGTGGGCGCCGCACTCGGACTGGCCGGCGCGCTGATGCAGAGCCTCACCCGCAACCCGCTCGCCGACCCCGGGCTGCTCGGCGTCAACCAGGGCGCCGCGTTCGGGGTCACGGTCGCCATCGGGCTGCTCGGGGTGAGCGATCCCTCCCTCTACGTCTGGTTCGCGTTCGCCGGTGCGGCCGCCGCCGCCGCGCTGGCCTACGCGCTCGGTTCCGCCGGGCGGTCGGGCGGCGGGCCGGTACGGCTCACGCTCGCCGGTGTCGCGCTGGGCATGGTCTTCAACGCCGTGGCCTCGGCGATCCTGCGGACCGACACCGCGACCTTCGACCGGATGCGGTTCTGGCTCACCGGCTCGCTGGCCGGGATCAGCGGCGAGCTCGCGGTGCGGCTCGCCCCGTTCCTCGTGGCCGGGCTGCTGCTCGGGCTGCTGCTCGCCAAGCCGCTCAACGCCCTCGCGCTCGGCGACGAGGCGGGACGCGCGCTCGGCGTGAGCGTGGCCCGTACGCGCGGGCTGACCGCGATCGCCGTCACCCTGCTGTGCGGGGCCGCCACCGCCGCCGCCGGCCCCCTGTGGTTCGTGGGGCTGGCCGTGCCGCACGCGGTGCGCGCCTTCACGGGGCCCGACCAGCGCTGGGTGCTGCCCTACACCGTCGTGCTCGCCCCCGTGCTGCTGCTCGGCTCGGACATCCTCGGCCGGGTCGTCGCCGCCCCCTCCGAGGTACAGGTGGGCATCATGTGCGCCGTCGTCGGCGCCCCGGTGTTCATCCTGCTCGCCCGCCGCCGGAGGCTCGCCGCCCTATGAGAACCACCTCCTCCGCGGACGCCCACCGCTTCCCGGACACCCACCGCTTCCCGAACGCCCACCGCGCGGACCTCTCATGAAACTCACCTCACCACCGGCGACCGCCCCGAAGGCTCACGGCGCGGACCCCTCGCGACGGGTGCCCGCCTCGAAGGCCCTTACCTCCGCGCTGCGCCTGCGTTCCTGGTCGCTGCGGCTCTCGCCGCGCGGCCTCGCCGCCGGGACCGCCGTCACCGCCCTGGGAGTGGTCGTCAGCCTGGTGGCGCTCTCCGTCGGCGAGTTCACCGTCCCCATCCCCGACATCGTGGCCGCGCTGTTCGGCCAGGGGCCTCCGGCGGCCGAGCTCATCGTGGGCCGCCTGCGCGCGCCGCGTGTCGTGACCGGCCTGCTGGTCGGCGCCGCGTTCGGGCTGAGCGGGGCCATCTTCCAGAGCCTCACCCGCAACCCGCTCGGCAGCCCCGACTTCATCGGTTTCACCGCCGGGGCCTCCACCGGGGGCATCGCCGCCGTCGTGCTGGGCGGCACCGCCTGGCAGATCGCCGGGGCATCGCTCGCCGGGTGCGTCATCTCCGCGCTGCTGGTGTACGCCCTGGCCTTCCGGCGCGGGGTGCAGGGCTACCGGCTCATCCTGGTGGGCATCGGGATCAGCGCCCTGCTGGTCTCCGCCGACTGGTACATGCTGACCCGCGCCAACCTCAGCGACGCCGCCACCGCCGGAGCCTGGATCACCGGCAGCCTCAGCGGGCGCGGCTGGGAGCACGCGCTCCCGGTCGCGTACGCGCTGGTCGTGCTCCTGCCCGTCTGCGCCTGGCTGTCGCGCCCGCTGCGGATGATGGAGATGGGCGACGACGCGGCCAAGGCGGCGGGCATCCGCGTCGAGCCGGTGCGCGCGACGGCCATCGCCGTCGGCGTGCTGCTGTGCGGGGTCGCCACCGCCGCCGCCGGACCCGTGCTCTTCGTGGCGATGGCCGCGCCCCAGCTGGCCCGCCGGATCAGCCGCTCCCCCGGCGTCACCCTGGTCGTCTCGGCGCTGACGGGCGCCACACTGCTGGTGGGCGCCGACCTGGCCGCCCAGCGCGTCTTCGCACCGGTGCAGCTGCCGGTGGGAATCATGACCGCCGCGATCGGCGGTATATACCTGGTGTTTCTACTCCGGAGGGAACGACGTTGAGACTGCACGGCACCGGACTGACTCTCTCCTACGACAAGCGCGTGGTGGCCCGGGATCTGGACGTCACGATCCCCGACGGATCGTTCACCGTGATCATCGGCCCCAACGCGTGCGGCAAGTCCACCATGCTGCGCGCCCTGGCCCGCATGCTCAAGCCCCGCGCCGGGGCCGTCCACCTGGACGGGAACGTGATCACCTCGCTGCCGTCCAAGGAGGTGGCGCGCAGGCTGGGCCTGCTGCCGCAGAGCTCGATCGTGCCCGACGGCATCACGGTCGCCGACCTGGTGGGCCGGGGCCGCTACCCGCACCAGCGGCTGATGCGGCAGTGGTCCCGTGAGGACGAGGTGGCGGTGAGCGCGGCCATGGAGTCGACCGACGTGACCGACCTGGCGGACCGCTGCGTGGACGAGCTCTCCGGCGGCCAGCGCCAGCGTGTCTGGCTGGCCATGGCGCTGGCCCAGGAGACCCCGATCCTGCTGCTCGACGAGCCGACGACCTTCCTGGACATCGCCCACCAGATCGAGGTGCTCGACCTCTGCGCCGACCTGCACGAGCAGGGCAGGACCCTGGTGGCCGTGCTGCACGACCTGAACCAGGCCTGCCGCTACGCCACCCACCTGATCGTGATGCGCGACGGCCGGATCGTCGCCGAGGGCGACCCCTCCTCGATCATCACGGCCACGCTGGTGGAGGAGGTCTTCGAGCTGCGCTGCGAGATCATCGAGGACCCGCAGAGCGGCACCCCGCTGATCGTCCCCGAGACCCGCCGCCGCGCCCCCGCCCGCGCGTAGGCACCTGACAGGTGCAGGCGTCCGCACACAGGCGCCTGCACGTAGGCGCGACCGCGTTCCCGGCCGTGCGTGGGTTCCGCCCGCGCGTGGGTTCCGCCCGCGCGTGGGTTCCGCCCGCGCGTGGGTTCCGCCCGCGCGTGGACGCGACCGCACCACGCTCGCGCGCGGGCGACGGTCGCGGGTCAGCCCTCCAACGCGACCCGGCGGGCGAGGCCCAGGGGGAGCCCGCCGGAACCGGCGAGCGTGTCGTGGAAGGCGCGCAGGTCGCCGCGGCCCGCGGCCAGGTAGTCGTCGCGGATGCGGTCGATCTCCAGCGCGCCGGTCAGGTAGGAGGGCGCCTGGGTGGGCCACGCGCAGTAGCGGTCGACCTCGCCCCTGGCCGTGCCTGGGGTGAGCGACGACTTCGTGGTCATGTACTCCTCGGCCTGCTCGATCGTCATGTCACCGCAGTGCAGTGAGGTGTCGACGACGATGCGGGCCGCCCGGAAGAGCCGGAAGTCGAGGTGGGCGAGCTCCTGGGCCGGGGTGGTGAAGTAGCCCTGCTCGTGCATGAGCTTCTCGACGTACAGCCCCCAGCCCTCGGCGAAGTACGGGGTGCGGAACAGCTTGCGGGCCCGCCGGGGGTTGTCCGCCATCCACGACAGGTGCCAGTGGTGGCCGGGATAGGCCTCGTGGACGGCGATGGAGGGCATCTGCGCCCTGGCGTTGGTACGCAGCCGCTGGCGGACCTGCTCCTCGGTGAACGAGGACGGGGTGAACGGGACGAAGAAGTGCCCGATCCTGGAGGTCGACAGCGGCGGGGGCGACATGTAGGAGGCGACCGCGACGATGGGCCGCTGGAACTCCGGCGACGGGACGACCCTGCACTCCTCGCCCGCCGCGAAGGTCACCAGGCCGCGCTCGCGGACGAACGTCCTGGCCCGCTCCGTCTCGGCCTCGTACTCGGCCCGCATGTCCTCCAGCGTCGGCGCGTGGTCGCCCTGCAGCTCGGTGACGGCCGCGTGCCAGTCGCCGGAGCCGCCGTCCAGCCGGGCGGCGACCTCGCGCATCCGCGCGTCCAGCTCGTCGTAGGCGGCCTGTCCCCGCCTGAGCAGCTCGTCGGCGCCGTAGCCGAGCATCTCCCGCTCGCGCAGCAGGGTGGAGTAGAGCTCCTCCCCCATCCGCCAGGTGCCGGTCGCCCGGAAGTCCTCCAGGAACCTCACCAGCTCGTCGAAGGCCGCCGCCGCGGGCTCGGCCGCCGCGGCCAGCCTGGCGCGCAGGGCCTCGTCGGCGACCTGGCCGGGGACCGTCTCGGTGAGGAAGCGCCGGGCGGTCCGCGACTGGCCCAGCCCCCGTGCGATCAGCAGCGGGGCCGCCAGGGCGGGATCGAGGTTGGCCCGGCAGGCGGCGATGACGTCCGGCACCTCGGCCAGCCGCGCGACGGCCGCGTCGACCAGCTCGTCCTCGGTGGAGAGCCGCTGCAGGAAGGGCCCGAACATCGAGGAGAAGATCGGCCCCACATAGGCGGCCGGGTCGCGCCGCCAGACGGGCCACGCCTCGTACGCGAGCCCGCCGCGCAGCGTGGACATGACCAGCTCCCGGTCGATCTCGTCCTCGAAGCTCTCGGGCTCCTCGGGCTCGCTGGGCTCTCCGGGGCTCCCGGGTGCCCGGACCCGCTGGAGCCGCTCCAGCCAGCGGCGCGCCTCCCGCTCCCTGGCGAGGATGCCGGACTCGGTGAAGTCGCCCAGCGTCCTGTCGTACCCCTGCGCGCCCGCGAGGGCGGCGTAGGTGGGATTCGCCGCCAGATACCAGTCGAGGAAGCCGCTCACGAGCTCAGGAGACGTCATAACGCCGGATCCTACTCGGCGGACGATCCCTCCCCGCCGGATGTCGCCGCCCGCCGATCCGCCGGTCCCCGGCACCGTACGGGCGCCCCCTGGAGCGCCCGGACACCCCTTCGCGCACCCCGCGCGGACCCGCTCCGCGCCTTCGAGCGGGGTCGGCTCCAGGGTTCCCATAAACTCGTGCTGTGGGTGACCCGAAGTTCGAGATCCAGATGCTCCACGACCGTGTCATGGTCAAGATCGAGCAGGAGTCCGAGGAACGGCGCAGCACGGCGGGCATCGTCATCCCGGCGACGGTGAAGATGGCCAACCGCCTCGTCTGGGGTGAGGTCTGCGGCGCGGGCCAGAACGCCCGCGCGGTCAAGGTCGGCGACAAGGTCCTGTTCAACCCCGAGGATCAGTACGAGGTCGAGGTCCACGGCCAGCTCTATCTGGTCATGCGCGAGCGCGACCTGCACGCCATCGCCACCCCGCAGACCGACAACGGCACCGGCCTGTATCTGTGAGCCCCGACCCGTGAGCCCCGCGAACCGCGCGGGCCGTCACCTCCGGGTGTAGCCGAGATAGAGCTTGTTGGACCAGTCGGCCGGGGAGAAGGCGGCCAGGACCCTCGTGGTCTTGCCCTTGAGGGTGGACAGGACCACCTGGTAGTGGCCGGAGGAGGGGACGACCGCGATGAAGTGCTTCTCGTCCCACCACCCCCACAGCGCCTTCGGCTTGATGCCGGGCACCTTGGCCGCGAGCTTGCCCGAGGCGCGGTCCCAGACGCAGACGTGCTCGGTGTAGCTGGACGGGCACCAGGTCATCAGGCCCCGCCCCGAGGGGGTGAAGGCGTCCTCCCCGCCGGCGGGCCTGCCGGTCTTGGCCAGGGTGCGGCGGATCGCGCCGTCCTGCCCGTAGAAGCGGGTGCCGCCCGCGTGTTCGGCCACGACGTCGGCGCCGTCGGAGCTCCAGCGGAACCTCGCGGCCTTGTCGACGCCGGCCACGGTCACCGTCCTGGCTGTCTTGGCGACCGCGTCGACGATCACGAACCCGGAGGTCACCCACGCGGAGCCGCTCTTCCTCTCGACGGTCAGCACCGCCTTGCCGCCGTTGCGGCTCCAGTGGGCGTAGTGCGCGACGAGCGGCTTCCTCACCGTACGGACCCTGGTGCTCTTGGAGGTCGTCAGGTCGAGCAGGACGACGGAGTCGTAGCCGCCCTGGTAGGAGGTGGGCACCGCGAGGGCCTTCGTCCCCTTCGGCGCGACCGTGATCTCCTGGTAGGCGGTCTGCCGGGTGAACCCGGCTCCCCTGCGCAGGTAGGTCATCTTGCCGAAGGAGTAGGAGGTCACCTTGAGCGCGTCCTTGGAATCCTCCCGGACGGTGACCCGGGTGCCGGGCAGCACGATGTCGACGGGCGCGGCGGCGGACGCGACGGCCGCCGGCTCGGCGGCGTGCGCGGCCGCCGGAAGCGGCACGATCGTCACCGAGGCCAGGAGGGCGAGGCAACCGAACAACCGGTAGATCCCAGGAGTCACGGGCACGGCGGAATCCTAAGCCGGAAAGCTCTCAAGATCTTGATCTAGAACGAATCGGTAGAAGAGGTGTGAGAGAGGCCGACCGGGGTGAGGGGACACCGGAAGGCGAGCGTGACAGAAGTCCGGCGACACCGGGAACCGAAGACGGAGCCGGAGCTGGGGCCAGGGCAGGGGCCGGGGCCGGGGCGACGACAGGGCCGAGGGGCAAGGACGGAGCGAAGGTCGGGGCCAGGCGCGACGCGGCCGAAGACGACCGGACCGAGGACGACGCGACGACGCCAGGCGCGACCGGACGTGACCGTACCGTGGGCGGCGCGGCGGGCAGACCGAAAACGAACGGTGATTTTACGGCGGCCGGCTCCGTCCCGTCCCCCGCCGTTTTCGCGGAGGGTCCGCGACGCGCAATGCAAAATCACCTGGGCCCGGCGAGGTGGATCCAGCCCCGACGAGCCGTGTGGCACTGTTAATGCCTGTATCACCGATTAATGTCCTGCCATGAGGGATCGGTCACGCGCGTCCCGTTCCCGGGTGTCCACCGCGGCCGGTTACGCGGCGATGGCGATCGGCGTCCTGGACATCGTGCGGGCCGTGCTGCCCGCGTTCAGGAGGAGCCGGGTCGGCGAGATCGCCGGGTTCCTGCCCGGGACGTTCACCTCGCTCGCCCAGGCGGTCTCGCTCGTGCTGGGCATCCTGACCGTCATGCTCGCCCACGGCCTCCGGCGCAGGAAGAGACGGGCCTGGCGGGCGGTGGTGGTGCTCCTGCCGCTGAGCGTCCTGGTGGAGCTCCTGCACTCGCACCGTCCCCTCACCGCCGTCCTCAGCACGCTGGTCTTCGTCCTGCTCGTGATCAACCGGCACGAGTTCGACGCCCTCTCCGATCCCCGGACGCGTCGGCGGGCGCTGTGGAACCTTCTCGTCCTGGGCGTCCTGGACGTCGGCATCGGCTGGGCCGTGGTGAACGCCCACCCCCTGATGATCGTCGGCGATCCCGGTGCCGGGGACCGGCTCCAGCACGTGCTGCTCGGCCTCGTCGGGATGGAGGGCCCGGTCGACTACTCGTTGGAGCGAACCGCCGACCTGGTCTACTACTCCCTCCTCGGTCTCGGCGCGCTCACCGCGGTGACGACCCTCTACCTCGTCCTGCGGCCGGAGCGGCCCGTCGCCGAGCTGGACCCCGAGCAGGAGGAGACGGTCCGCGAGCTGCTCGCCCGGCACGGCGCCCGTGACTCGCTCGGCTACTTCGCGCTGCGCCGCGACAAGAGCGTCGTGTTCTCCCCGACGGGCAAGGCGGTGATCGCCTACCGCGTGGTCTCGGGGGTCATGCTCGCCAGCGGCGACCCGATCGGGGACGTCGAGGCGTGGCCGGGCGCGATCAGGCGGTTCATGGAGGAGGCGGAGCGGCACGCCTGGGTACCCGCCGTGATCGGCTGCAGCGAGACGGGCGGCGAGGTGTGGACCAGGGAGGGCCGCCTGTCCGCCCTGGAGATCGGCGACGAGGCCGTCATCGACGTCGCCGCCTTCACCCTCGAGGGCAGGACGATGCGCAACGTCCGGCAGATGGTGAACCGGGTGGAGCGCGCGGGCTACACCTGTCTCGTACGGCGTGTCGGGGACCTCGACGAGGCGGAGAAGGACCGGATCCGGCACGCCGCCGACTCCTGGCGCGGCACGGACACCGAGCGGGGCTTCTCCATGGCCCTCGGCCGTTTCGGTGACCCGGCCGACGCCGGATGCGTCGTCGTCACGGCGCACGGGCCCGCCCGCGGCGCTCCCGGTACCGCGAAGGCCGCGAAGACCATGAAGACCGCGACGACCGCCACGGCCACGGGGGTCGCGGAGACCACGGACGGCGAAAGCGGCGCAGGCGGCGAAAGCGGCGCGGGCCACCGGGCCGGGACGGGTGAGGAGATCCGCGCCGTCCTGCACTTCGTCCCGTGGGGGACGGACGGCATGTCCCTCGACCTGATGCGCCGCGACCACGCGGCCGACCCGGGCCTCAACGACCTGCTGATCGTCAAGGCCCTGCAGGCGGCCCCGGCCCTCGGGGTGAGCGTGGTCTCGCTCAACTTCGCCATGTTTCGCGCCGCGCTCGCCAGGGGCGAGCGGCTGGGCGCGGGCCCGATCCTGCGCGCCTGGTACGGCGTCCTGGTCTTCCTGTCCAGGTGGTTCCAGATCGAGTCGCTGTACAGGTTCAACGCGAAGTTCCGGCCGTTGTGGAAACCCCGCTTCCTGGTCTATCCCACCGCGCGGGACCTCCCGCGGATCGGCGTGTCGGCGCTCCAGGCGGAGGCCTTCATCTCCCTGCGCCTTCCCGAGATCGTCTCCCGCCGCGTCAGGGCCCTGCGCCCGGCGTGCCTCCGCACCTCCCGCATTCGATGACCGCGGGGGCGGGGTGCCGCCGGTGCTCGTAGAACCGGTGACCGAGCGCTGTCACGACGAGCACCCCGCCGAGCAGCAGGAGCATGAACGGCCCGTACCTCTCGTGTCCTATCAGGCCCATGGCGAGATGGGCCGTACCAGCGGCGACGATGATCGCGCCGACGTTGAGCAGTTCCCTGTTGAGCGTCCACCCCGAGGCGGATCGTTCCCGTTCCGTCTCACTCATGCGTCCAGGCTCACTACAGCCGGTTACAGTCCCCGACGGATCCCGTCACCATGATGTAAAACACGAGCGGCCACCCGCTCCGGCGGACGTGTGAACCTCTCGGCGGGGGCGTCCCGCTCAGCCTCCGAGCCTGCGGAACGTACGCGTCGACAGGGGCAGGAAGACCGCGATCAGCAGCAGCGGCCAGACCAGCGCCATGAGCGTGGCGTTCTGCGCGGCCCAGGAGTCACCTCCCCAGCCGGGATTCTCGAAGAGCCGCCTGGCGGCCGTGGCGGTGGCCGAGAGCGGGTTCCACTCGGCGATCGCCCCGAGCCAGCCGGGCATGGTGGCGGGGTCGACGAACACGCTGGACAGGAACCCGACGGGCCAGACCAGGATCTGCACGGACGTCACCGCCTCCGGCCCTCCCGCGACGAGGCCGGCGAAGATGCCCACCCAGAGCAGGGCGAAGCGCAGCAGCAGGAGCAGGCCCACCGCGGCCAGCGCCGGGGACAGGCCGCCCCCGGCCCGCCACCCGAGCAGCAGGCCGGTCACGATCATGACGGCGAGCCCGACGACCGAGTTGAGCATGTCGGCGGCCCCCCGGCCCATGACGACCGCGGAGGCGCTCATCGGCATCGAGCGGAACCGGTCGGTCACCCCCTTGGCCGCGTCGGTGGTGACCGCCATCATCGTGCTCTCCAGCCCGAAGAGCATCGTCATGGCGAACATGCCGGGGATCAGGAAGTCGAAGTAGTCTCCCCCGCCGGGGACGCCGATGGCGCCGCCGAACATCAGCACCATCATGATCGGGAAGAACCACCCGAGGACGACCGGGCCCGGCCGGCGGACCCAGTGGTTCAGGTCGCGCAGGGTGATGGTCCACGAGTCGGCCAGTGCCCAGCCGAACCGGGACATCGGGGACCCGGCGGGCGGGGCCGGGGTCGTCGTGCTCACAGGGACACCTCCGTACCGGAAACCGGGGTCGTCGCGCCCGCGCCCGGAGATGAGAGCGTCGCGGTCAGGTGCAGGAACACCTCGTCGAGCGTGGGGCGGCGCAGCGTGACGTCGAGCGGTTCGATCCCGGCGTCGCCGAGCGCGGTGGCCATCGTGACGAGCGCCCGGGTGCGCTCGGCGACCGGGACGCTGACCCGGCGCGCCCCGGCGTCCACGTGGACCTCCCCGGACGCGACCCGCGCCGCGAGGGCCCCGGTCGCGGTCACGTCCGCCTGATCGGCGAGGACGAGGTCGAGCCAGTCGCCGCCGATGGCGGACTTCAGCTCCTCGGGGGTGCCCTCGGTGACGACCCGGCCCGCTCCCAGCATCGTGATCCGGTCGGCCAGCCGGTCCGCCTCCTCCAGGTACTGGGTGGTGAGCAGCACGGTGGTGCCGGAGCCGACCAGGTCGCGGACGGCCGCCCACACCTCCTGGCGGGCGGCCGGGTCGAGGCCGGTCGTGGGCTCGTCCACGAAGAGCACCGGGGGCGCCACGATGAGGCTCGCCGCCAGGTCGAGCCGCCTGCGCATGCCGCCGGAGTACCTGCCGACCGGCCTGCCCCCGGTCCCGTCCAGCGAGAAGCGCTCCAGCAGCTCGTCGGCCCGCCGCCGCGCCCCGGCGGCGGAGAGGTGGTTCAGCCTGCCGAACATCACCAGGTTCTGCCGCCCGCCGAGGATCTCGTCGACCGCGGCGTACTGGCCGACCAGCCCGATCCGCTCACGCACCTGCCGCGCCTGCGCCTGTACGTCGAACCCGGCGACGCTCGCGCGGCCCGCGTCGGGGCGCAGGAGCGTGGACAGGATCCTGATCGCCGTCGTCTTGCCCGCGCCGTTGGGCCCGAGCAGGCCGCAGACCGTTCCGGCCGGCACCCGCAGGTCGAACCCGTTCAGGCCCGTCCCCTCCGCGGCGCCCGCGTAGTTCTTGCGCAGGCCGTGCGCGTCGATCGCGAACTCCGTCGCTCTCACAACCACCTGTCTCACCCTTCCCACCCGTCTTTCCGCCCGGCGCCCATGGCGGACGATTCGCCCGACATCGGCGCGCCCGTACAACGTAGCCCGTACCGTACACCGTACGGCTCGGTTACGGTGGTCCCAACGCCGAGAATCTGGAGCCTGTTCCCGTGAATGCGAAGAAAGCTTCCGACGCCGACCCGGCACGCAGCCTGGCGCTCCTGTGGGGGTCGCACAGCAAGCCGGGCCGTTCCGGGCTGACGGTGCGTTCGATCGTCCTGGCGGCCATCGAGCTGGCCGGCGACGAGGGGCTCGACGCGGTCTCGATGCGGCACGTCGCCGAGCGGCTGGAGGTCGGGACCATGTCCCTCTACACCCACGTCCCCGGCAAGGGCGAGCTGGTGGACCTCATGGTCGACACCGCGTACGGGGAGCTCTACGACGACGTGGACGCCCCGTCCCGGCAGCCCGGCGGTTGGCGGGGCGCGCTGGAGTTCGTCGCCGCCCGCAACTGGGACCTCTATCAGCGCAACCCGTGGATGCTGCAGATCATCGACGTCCGCTCCACGCTGGGGCCGAACGCCTCGCTCAAGTACGAGGCCGAGCTGCGCCCGCTGGAGGGCACCGGCCTGTCGGACGTCGAGATGGACTCCGTGCTCGCCCTGGTGCTCAGCCACGTGGAGAGCACCGCCAGGGCCAGGGCCAACCAGGCCCGAATCCAGGAGGAGAGCGGGATCACCGACGTCGAGTGGTGGCTGTCCAACGCCCCGCTCCTCGACAAGATCATGGACGCCGGCCGGTTCCCCCTGGCCTCCCGTGTCGGCCGGGCGGCCGGGGAGGCCCACCAGTCCGTCGCCGACCCCGTCCACGCCCTCACCTTCGGGCTGGAACGCATCCTGGACGGGATCGCGGGCCTGATCGCGAGCCGGGACCGTCAATGAACCCGGCTCACCCACGAACTTCTCCGTGGGCGAACCTCTGGCACAGATCACATACGTCGGCCGCCGGCGAACGAGTTTCGACCGTCAATGGTCGCGAAAATGCTCGATGTCCGCGAGCACCGCCTGAACGATCGTCACGGCCGCCGTCGTGGCGGCGGCGCGACCGAGCATGCACAGATCGATAAGCAGCTGGCGGACCTTACTACGAAGGGCCTTCTGCAGAAACGTGTTCTGCGCGAAGTGTGGAGGACGCACTTCGTCACGGATGAGAAGGACGAGTTCCCTCGTCACGGTGACCGCGAGACCGGGTTCGCGCACTCGGCCCACCTCCTGGGCCAGCACCTGCTCCATGATGCTGTGGAGAGGCCCCTCCGTCCGAGGATCCAGGCCAAGTGCGATGATGTCGGCGTCCGGCGCCAACGTCTGCTCGACCAGCTCGCGCAACGCCTTCGACAGCTCCTCCCACGAGCCGTCCAGCCGCCGCAGGAGGTCGTCGATCTGCTCACTGATGCTCTGGGCACGGATCGGGTCGGTGGCCGAGACGCGCTCCAGGTGGTGCCGAAGGGCGTATTGCAGCTCCAGGGCACGATCGCGACCGCTCCTGATGGCGTCGACCGCCTCCATGAAGCCTGGAGTGGTGATCTCCACCGGAGGCACCTGCTGCCGCGCCTGCCCGGCCCGGACGTGCTCGTCGAGAAGCTCACGCAGCAGAGCACCGTGGCGATAGGTGTCCTGCTGTCCGAGTTGCGTGTCCCGGAACAGCCGCCGGGCACGCCACTGGACGTCGTAGACCGCCCTCGCCAGATCGAGGTGCTCAAGGGCGGGACCGCGCGGCATGAGCCGCTCGACGCTGAGCAGAAGCTCATCGACCGCCGCGTCGAACCGGTGGCGCGTGCGGGGATCTTCTAGCAGACGGAGCATCTCCGACCTGCCCTCCTCGCTCTCGATCGAGTCGACCCTCAGCTCCACGAGCAGATCGCGCATGCGCTTGGCCGCGCTTACCAGGAGAGGCAGTTCGTGGTCGATCAGCTCCTCGCGCATACCGGACAGATCGTCCTGGTCATACTCGGCAAGGGCTCGGCCGAGGTTGTCGATGATGCCCACGTAGTCGACCACTAGCCCGTAGCGCTTGTTCCTGGCGGTCCTGTTGGTCCGTGCGACGGCCTGGAGGAGCTCGGCGTCCCTGATGGAGCGGTCGATGTAGAGGGCCTGCTCCAGTGGTGCGTCGAACCCGGTGAGCAGCATGCTCTGAACCGCGAGGAAGGCGATCGGCGCAGGCCCACCCTCATCGGCGAAAGCGTCGTCAGGACGCGCGTGGGAGCTCCACGGGGTGTCGTCCGTGTGGCGAAATCCTTCCCTCTCACCGGAGAGGGGGAAGGGGGCGGTGAAACGGGCCTTGTAATCCTCATGAGCTTCAGGCGCCGTCCACCGTTTCCACTCCTCCGGGTCACCCTCCCGGTGTGAGATGACCGCGGCGAACTCGATCCTGGTCAGAAGCCGCCGGAACCGGTAGGCCATGGCGAGCACCGGGGCCTCGAACCCGTCGTACGCCCCGCCGTCGCCCTGGTGCTGCGAGACGGCGGCCAGAAGGGCGTCCCTGGCCCTTCCCAGGGCCTCTCCGTACCGCACGGCCGCCAGCCGGGAGACCGCGACCACCTGGGCCTTGAAACCGTCCGGCAGCCCGGTGAGCACCCAGTGCGCGAGCATGTCGCGCGCCTTGGCCTCGATCAGGTCCGTGGACTCCAGAAGCTCCCGGATGGCGACGACGGCCGCGCCCCCCTCCATCTCCTGCTCCATCGCCAGGTCGAGCTGGACACGGTCGATGAGGTGACCGGGCAGATGCCGTCCCTCGTAGCGGATGGGCACGATGGTGCCGTCTCTCTCGGCCTCGACCAACCGGTAGTGGTCGACCGTGGTGCCGAAAAGGTCACGGGTCGTCCGCTTGAAGGAGCGAACGATCGGGGTGCCGGTGAAACCGATCATGGCCGCGTTCGGCACCGACCGGCGCAGACGCTGGTGAAAGCTCCCCGACTGCGTCCGGTGAGCCTCGTCGACCAGCAGCAGGATGCGGTCGCTGTCGCTGAGCACCGGAGCGGTGAACTCGACGCCCTCCGGGTCGCCGACGAGTCCGGTCACCTGCCGGGGGGCGTCGTCGTCCCGGCGCGCCTGCTGGATCATCATCTGGACGACACCGGGCACCGGCCTGCCGAGGTGTTCACGCGCCTCCGCACTGCTCTTGGCGACCAGAGGCTTCTCCCCGCTGAGCCTCAGGACCGGGGTGAGCTGACGCCGCAGGTCCCGCCGGTCGGAGACCACCACGACCAGGAAGCCCTCCAGATTCTCGGTCGTACGGATCTTCCGCACCAGGAAGGTCATGGTCAGGGTCTTGCCCGCGCCCTGGGTGTGCCAGAGCAGGCCGCCCCTGTCCTCGGGGGATCCTCCGTGCAGAAGCCGGAACACCATTGCGTGAACGGCCCGGAACTGCTGGTAGCGGGCGACGATCCGGCGGTCGGTGCCGCTTCTGTGGGTGAAGACGGAGAAGTTTCGCACCAGATCGAGGAGGTGGGCCGGACGGAGGGCCCCGGCGAGCAGCGTCTCCAACTCGCTGAGCGAGCCGGTCACTTTCAGCTCGGCACGGACGTCGTTCTCACCGACGGGCAGAGTGGTGCGCCAGACGGCGAAATCCTCGGGGCCGGAGGTGACGGTGCCGAGTTTGGCCTGAACACCGTCCGTGGCGACCAGGATCTGCACGTAGCGGAAGAGTGCCGGAACGCTCCGGTCGGGGGCCAGCGCGCGCTCCCCGGTCCAGGCGCGCAACGCGTCGACGGCGTCGCGCACCCCGCCCACCGGAGAGGATGCGGCCCCCACGACGAACGGGATGCCGTTGATGTATCCGACGAAGTGGAGCCGGATGTCGGACACGCCTCCGTCACGCGGGCGTTCGACCGGCTGCCCGGTCACGAGGAGGAAGTCGTTGGCGTCCGGGTTCTCCCAGTCGATCAACCGGACGACCTGGTGCCGCCCGCCGTCCCAGTCGGTCAGCCCCTTGACCGCCACACCGGACTGCAGGATCTCCAGCACCTTGCGGTTACCCTCGACCAGGCCGGCGGGGACGCGGCGGGTCAGCTCCTCCCAGACCCGCTCCAGTCGTTCGGGGTCGAGCCACGGCTCGTCGTTGCGCCGGTTGACGTTCCGGACGGCGGCCAGGAAGCGCTCCTTGAGCAGGCCTTCATGGTGGTCGCCGACCTCATGGGCGGCCTTCAGCGACCAGTCGGCGGTCTCATGCCAGCCCAGTCGGTGCAGGAGCCTGGCGACCCTCGCCTGTGCCGCATGGTTCACAGTGGCCGCCCGCCCCTTCTGAGTAAATTGTGACTTACGAATCTATCGCTTGGTTCACGGTGTTCGCTGGTGTTTTCTGCGCGGATATCCCAGAGCATGCAGATGCGCGGCGAGACGGGCCGCAGCCTCGTCGCGCTCGCGTTCCAGGTCCTCAAGCGAGGTCTCGTACTTGTCCGCGAGCCTCTGGAAACCGGCGGTCAGTTCGCGCCTGGCGCCCTCCAGGCACACCTCGATCCGGGCGGCCACGTCCTGCCCGAACACGTCGACGACCAGTTGCCCGGCCCGCTCGGGAGTTATCCCATCGATCTCGGTGATGATGAGGCTCCGAAGGAGCATCGCGACAGCGTCGACCGCCTTGCCCGCGGCGTCACGATCGTTCTTCAGTTTCTTCAGGTCGGCCGCGGTAACGCCCTCCTCCTCAGCGATCCTCACATCGGCATCGAGGGTGGCGTGGGCCACCTCCGCCGCCGTGGCCTGCTCGGCGTACCAAGGAAGCAGCCGCTGGACGAAGGGACGCTCACGGACCGCTCGCCACTCGGCCCCGGTCGTCGGCTTGGACTTGCCCCGCACCCGCCGGACAGGGAGGGCCGCCACCGCGCTCGCCCCCCAGGCTTCGGCCAGATGTGCCGACCCCTGAGCCGCGAGCACCTTCACATCGGCCAGGTTGTCGGCCCACCATTCGGCGACGATGCCCGCGGCGGTGAACTCGTCCAGCAGTGGGACGGAGTCGACCGTCTTGCAGAAGGAGGAGATGAGCGACGCCCTGGCGGCCATCGAAGCACCACCGTTCGGTAGTTCCTTCAGCAGTACGGCGTGCTCGCGCCACCAGGTGTCCACGGCGGCCCGGAAGACCTCTTCCCGGTCGCCCGCCAGGCTGTCCACGCGGGCCGCGGTGGCTTGGTGACCTTCCGGCAGGAAGTCGAGGTAGCCGTCACCCGGATCGGCGAAGAAGGCGCCTGGGTCAAGGCCGTAGGCGGCGAAGACGGGAGTGAGCGCCTCGACCTCGGCGCGGGGAATGCCGCCGTAGAGATGGGCGGAGACGTCCTGCGGCTCCGGCTCCGGCGTGTTGTCGACCCACCTGCGGATGTTCAGGTTGGCTCCGTCGTCAAGCAGTTCGTCCACCGGCACCGCCCGGGAGAAGCCGCCGACCTCCCGCCATTCCTCATAGATCCGCACGATCTTCTCGGCGTGCTCCTCCCCGAGGATGTTCTGCTTGCGCCCGCGCCGGTATTCGCGGTCGGCGTTGACGAACAGGACCTTGCCCCGGGAGTGCGCGGGTTTGTGACCGGGGGCGCGTAGGATCAGCAGGCAGATGGGGATGCCGGTGCCGTGCAGGATGTTGGCCCCCAGTCCGATCACCGCCTCGATGGCGTCGGCGCGGAGCAGGCTCTCCCTGATCTCCTTCTCGACGCGGTCACGGAACAGCACGCCGTGCGGCATGACGGTGACGGCCACACCGTCGTCGGCGAGCGAGGCCACCATGTGCTGGACGAACATCAGGTCGGCGCTCGGGGAGGTGCCGTGGTCGAACCGCCGGTAGTCGTGCGAGCTCGCGGCTGCCGGGTCGTAGTCCTTCCAGGAGAACTCCGGGTTGCTGAGAATCCGGTTGAAGCGCCGGGGCGATCCGCCGTCGAGGTGTCGAGGCTCGGTCAGGGTGTCACCCAGCTTGACGTCGGCGTCGCGGATGCCGTGCAGCAGCAGGTTCATCCGGCCGGCCGCCCAGTGTGACGTCGACAGCTCCTGCCCGGCGAGCGAGATCGTGTGTGCCTGGCCGGGGTGGTGGTCGGCGACGTGCTCACGGGCGTAGACGAGCATGCCGCACGAGCCCGCGCAGGGGTCGTAGACGGAGTCGCGGGGGCGGGGGGCGGCGAGACGGACCATCAGCCGCACCACCGAGCGGGCCGTGTAGAAGTCGCCGCCCTTGGAGTCGACGCTCTCGGCGAAGGCCCGCAGCACCTTCTCGTAGGCGAGCCCGATCAGGTCGGGGAACTCAAGGTCCTCGTCCGCCAGCCGGAGCCGGGCGAACAGCCGGACGAGCTCAACCAGGGTCGAGTCCTTGAGCTGGGTCCCGTCGGGTGCCTGGTTGAAGTCGACGTGCCTGAGCACCCCGTCGAGATCCTCGTTGTGCCGCTCCAGGCCGTGCAGGGCTGCGTTGAGGTGGCCGCCCATCTTCGTGCTCCGCGCGACGAGCTTGGCCCAGCGTGAATCGGGGGGGACGAAGACCTCTGTGCCGTAGGCCTCGGGGTCGTCGGCGGCCTCCGTCGCCTCCCCCGGATCGTTACTGCGGGCGAGTTCGGCGTCGTACTGGTCCTGCCAGGACCGCTCGAACACGTCGGAACATCTTTTGATCAGCAGCAACGCGAAGACGTAGTTGCGCTTGGCGGAGATGTCGAGCTTGCCGAGGCCGTTCGCGGCTTCGAGAAGCAGGTTTTCGAGCTGGACGAGGGTGACCCTGGACACGAGGGGGAGCTCTCCGGGTTTAGGCGGTGGTGAATCCGAGACTTTCCAGCATGACGTAGACCCCGGTGGAGGGATCCCGCTTCAGGATCGGGCAGCTCTCGTGATGCGGCTCGTGCCTGCCGTCGGCGGCGACGCGGTCCGGGCCGCACAGACCGTTCTCGCAATCAGCATCCAGCTTTCTGGCCAGCTTGATCGCCTGGCTGATGCCGGCCGAGAGCGCGTCCCGGCGGACGGGAGCGAGAAGTCGTTTGTCCCTTTTCGGGGCATAGCCCTCGAATCCGGTGACCCCCTGAAGTTTGGAGACCAGATAGGAGCTGTTCCCTCCTTGACCGGTAGGACGGCCGGGAGCGAAATGCAGCCAGAGCCACAGGTCGAAGGAGGGGTGGGAAAAAGCAACCTTGATCTTGTTTTTCCTGGCGAGGACGACGGCCCGCTCGATGTCGACGTGCTCGTCGCGGTCGATCATGACCCAGACGTTCTCACGATCGGTCCGGTAGAGCCTCTTTCGCTCCTCTATCGCGCGTTCGACCGCGTCAAGAGGCTTGAAGCCCTCTGCTCTGGTGTAGGGGTTGATATGAAACCGCATCTCCTTGCCGAACTTCTCTTCCAGGAGACCGAGATAGTCGCCTTCGGTCTCCCCCTCGCACACGACGTACAGGGTCCGCTGCGACCGGTCGATCCCCAGTTTGCGACCCGGCCGTGTATCTCCCCCGGGAATGGCACTTCGGCGGCTCACGCGCGGCACCCCTGCGGCTCGGCGCGTACATCGTCGTCCGGTACGTACGCGATCGTGTCCGCGACGTCCCCGCTGTGCACACGAGGAATACCCCCGTACGCACCGGACAGGTAGCGCCGGGCCAGCGGCTCGCCCTTGCGGGGGCGGGCGTCGGTCAGCGGGTAGAGCTCGGAGCGGCCTCCGGCGGCCTTCTCCGTGATCCATACCTGGTCGCGGTCGAGCGGTTGCTGCGGATGCAGCCCACTGATCAGTGTCGTGTCGTGCAGGGTGGCCACGAACTGGGCGTGGTGGGGATTCGCCTTCTCGCTCCGGAAGGTCCGCATCACCTCGGCGGCGAGCAGGGGGTGCAGGCACGCGTCCAGCTCGTCGACGAGCAGGAGCGCGCCGGTGTCGAGCGCCTCCAGCATGGGGCCGATGAAGGCGAACCACGACTGGGTGCCGGCGGACTCGTCGTGGAAGTCCATCGGGGTCGGCCCCGAAACCCCCTCATGGATGAGCCGGATGCGCGGTTCGCCCAGCTCGTAGTCGACCTCCGCACCGGAGATCCCGAGGTCGGCGACTTTCAGCAATGCCGCGATCTGCCGCCTGCGAACCGGGTCGCGGAGCATCGAGCCGGTGAAGTCGCGCCGGGCCTGCTGGTCATGGCCCATGCTGACCCACCAGAAGTTTCCCCGGAACCAGTCACGCAGCGGAGAAAGCTGCGGGTGGTCGTAGTCGGCGGCGACGGTGAGGAAGAGTGCCGTGGCCTTCGTCCGGGGCACGAGACTCTCCTTGGCACCTTTCAGCCCTTCGCCGGGGAAGCGGAACGGCTCGGTCGCGTCGGCCTCCCGCTCGAACCAGACCTGCCTGCGTGCCTGGCCCTTTGGATAGGCGTGCAGCCACTCGGCCTCCACCCGTTCGTCGGAGACCTCGAATCCGTAGACGAAGCGGTCGCCGCCGACGACGAAGTCGACCTCGTAGTACGAGGTGCGCAGGCGCCCTTCAAGATCGAGCATGAACGCCTCGCGCGGCACCGGACTGCGGCGCCGCCAGTCGTCGTCGATCGAACTCACCGACCACTGGTCGACGGAGTGGAGCACGGCTTGCTGCATCCACCGCATCGCCCCGATGACGTTGGATTTGCCCGAGCCGTTCGCCCCGTAGATCACGCCCGACGGGACGTACGACAGATCAGAATCTTCCGGCAGGCCCGCGGAACGGGCCGAGCCTTGGTTGAACTTGCTGGCGGTCAGGTGGAACTCGAACTCGTCGCGGAACGACCTGTGGTTGGCCGCTCTGAATCTCAAGAGCATGGAAAGCCCCCTAGCACGGGTCTTGAATCCATCTTAGATGCTTTCGCGTAGAAAACCTACATAGAAAGCCATAAAACTCGGTCCAGCCTATCAGCTGCGATCACGTTGAGAGAATGAGCCGTCACGATCCGTGTCCACCGGGCACACTGGGGGCACGCGAACGAGGGCTGGCGCGGATTGGATCTTTATGGCATGAAATGTCCGCCGAAAGGACTACCCTCACATCGCGTACTACCAGCAAGGAAGGACTCACCACGTGGCCAAGCTGACGCTCCCGCAACTGGAGCGCCATCTGTACGGGGCGGCTGACATCCTCAGGGGCAAGATGGACGCCTCGGAGTTCAAGGACTACATCTTCGGGATGTTGTTCCTGAAACGGTGTTCCGACCAGTTCGACGCGGTCCGCGAGAAGGTGATCGAGGAGCGGATGGCCGAGGGGGCGTCCCGGGAGCAGGCGTTGGAGATCTCCGACAAGCCGTTCTTCTACCCCCGCGACTTCTACGTGCCACCGGAGTCCCGCTGGAAGTGGATCAGAGGCAAGTCCCGTGCCCCCCATCTCGGCGAGACGCTCAACGTCGCCCTGGGGAGGCTTGAGGAGGAGAACGCCGCCGCCCTGGGCGGCGTGCTCGGGCACATCGACTTCAACCGCCGCAGCGGCGCGGCGGCCCTCAGTGACCGCAAGCTCCACCAGCTGGTCGACCACTTCAACCGCTACCGGCTGCGCAACGCCGACTTCGAGTTCCCCGACCTCCTCGGCGCGGCGTACGAGTTCCTGATCGGCGAGTTCGCCGACTCGGCCGGCAAGAAGGGCGGGGAGTTCTACACCCCGCGCGGCGTGGTCCGGATGCTGACCCAGCTCGTCAGGCCCCGGCAGGGGATGCGGATCTACGATCCGTGCGCGGGATCGGGGGGCATGCTGATCCACGCGCTGGAGTACGTTGAGGAGCACGGGGGTGACCATCGCGACCTGTCGCTGTTCGGGCAGGAGTACAACGGCAACACCTGGGCCGTCGCCAAGATGAACATGATCCTGCACGGCATCCTCAACGCCGACCTGCGAAACGACGACACCCTGGCCCGCCCGCTGCACGTCACCGACGACGGCCATCTCCTCCAGTTCGACCGCGTCCTCACCAATCCGCCCTTCTCCCAGAACTACGAGAAGACCGGCATGGAGCACAAGGAGCGCTTCGAGAAGTACGGCTGGGCACCGGAGAGCGGCAAGAAGGCCGACCTGATGTTCGCCCAGCACGTGCTGGCGGTGCTCGCCCCGAACGGCGTCGGCGCGGTGGTCATGCCGCACGGCGTGCTGTTCCGGGGCGGCGAGGAGGGGAGAATCCGCCAGGGGATCGTCGAGGACGACCGGCTGGAGGCCGTGATCGGCCTGGCCCCCAACCTCTTCTACGGCACCGGCATCCCGGCCTGCGTGCTGATCCTGCGCGGCAGCGCCCAGCGTGACCCCGACCGGCGCGGCAAGGTCCTGTTCATCAACGCCGACCGCGAGTACACCTCCGGCCGCGCGCAGAACTACCTCGACCCCGAGCACGCCGAGAAGATCGTCTCCGTGTTTGGCGACTACCGCGACATCCCCGGCTTCGCCCGCGTGGTGGACGTCGAGGAGTTGCGGGAGAACGATTTCAACCTCAACATCCGGCGCTACGTCGACAACACTCCCCCGCCGGAGCCGCAGGACGTCCGGGCCCACCTGCACGGCGGGGTGCCCAAGTCGGAGGTCCGCGACCGGCGCCCACTGTTCGACGCGCTCGGCGTGGACGTGGCGGAGCTGTTCGTGGAGCGGGACGCCGACTACTACGACTTCCCCCCCGAGGGCTGGGAGGCGGCCGCGGCCCGGATCCCGGAGCTGGCCTCCCCGACGGAGAGACGGTTCGCCGAGGCGTTCGACGCATGGTGGGGAAAGCACTCCGAGATCGTGGTCGGGTTGCCCGAGAGCGGCCACCCGATGAAGGCCCGGACCGAGCTGCTGGACCTGTTCGTGTCCGAGCTGGGACCGCTGGGCGTGCTCGACCGGTTCGAGCTGGCGGGGGTGACCGCCTCCTGGTGGGGCGGTGTCCAGTTCGACATGCGAACGCTGGCGCAAAACAACTTCGGCGGCGTGGTGGAAAGTTGGCTGTCGACTATCGCAAGCGCTTTCGCCAGCGATAGCGATAGCGACAACAGCCCCGGGGACAAGCAGCGCATGGCCGCCGAGCGCCGCAAGGCCAGGCAGCACCCCATGGTCGAGCTGGTCATCCCCGACTATCTGAACGCCCTGGAGGCCGAGGAGTCGCGCCGGGCGGAGCTGGACTCTCAGATCAAGGCTGCCACCGCGACGCCGGCCGATGACGACGTCGAAGAGCCCGAGGAGACGATCAGTGCCACCGAGTTGAAGAAGCTGAAAACGGAGCTGTCCGCAGTACGGGGCAGGATTCGCCGGTTGGAGAACGTCTTCGTTGAGCAACTCACGGCGGCTGTCCACCTGCTCAACCCTGACGCGGAACGGGGCCTGGTTCTCCAGATCTTCGAGAATGGCCTGAGACGACGTCTGGAGGAAAAGGTCTCCTCCCGCCGCCGGGTAAGCGCCAGCGCTTACCGTACCTGGGCCGACAAGTACGCGATCACCCTCCGCGATATCGAAGCCTCCCGCAAAACCGCCGCTGCCCGCCTGGACGCTCACCTCAAGGAGCTCAACTATGTGTGAGCTTCCCGAGGGCTGGACCTGGCGAAAGCTTACAGATGTCGTCACACTACCGAGCGGCCAGGTCAGCCCTCTTCAACTTCCATACTTGAAACAGCCTCTTATCGCTCCTGATCACATTGAGTCCGGGACGGGACGACTCCTTGAGGTCAAAACCGCCGAAGAACAAGGAGCCATTAGCGGAAAGTATGTGATTCAGCCAGGCGATGTTGTCTATAGCAAAATTCGTCCAGCACTCCGGAAAGCCACCCTGGTAACATTTGACGGCTTGTGCTCCGCAGACATGTACCCCTTAAGGCCATCTCCTGAAATCAATTCACAATACCTACTTTCCGTAATTCTTGGCGAGAGATTTTCCCGTTTTGCGCACGCTTCATCCGGTCGTAGTGGCATTCCAAAAATAAACCGCGACGAGCTTGATCAATTTCACCTCGCACTCCCCCCAATAGGCGAGCAAGAGCAGATAGCTGAAATACTTGACACTGTCAGCGCACGTCAACAAGCAACTAAAAAAATAATCACTAAGCTGAAAGCCGCCCGCCAAGCTGTTCTACGTCAAGCAATTAATCCAGGACTTGCCCCTTTGTCCAAACTAGAGGCCTCCCAGCTTTCTTCCATCCATAGTAAGCGGATAGGAGATTGGACGATAAACAGGTTAAGTGATTATGTCTACAAGATTGATGCCGGAAAGAGCCCTGAACTTGAAGACACTCCCGCAGGGCCAGGGCAATGGGGAGTATTAAAAGTGAGCTCAATCCGCCAGGATCACTTTTCCCCCGAGGAGAACAAAGTTGTTCGCGATCCGACCCTATTCAACAAGGCGCTATGTGTGCAGCCAGGAGATCTTTTGATGAGCCGCGCAAACACCGTCGAACTGGTTGGACTCGCCTGTATTGTTGAAAAGACTCCGCAAAAAATCATGCTTTGCGACAAGACCTTGCGACTGCACGTCGAAAATCGGCTCGCATCGACAGATTATGTTAATCTAATGCTTGGAATCACCGAAGTGCGCCGACAAATAACGGTAGCTGCTACGGGAACTAGTGGCAGCATGAAGAACATCAGTCAAGAATCCATCAAAAATATATTGATTCCGGTTCCCCGGCGCGAAGAGATGGAGAAAATAGTTAAGGTCGACGGTGAATTTCGCACCAAAATCGCCTTGCTTGATCAGGAAAGCTCTCATCTCGACTTACTAAAACAAGGGCTTATAGACGATCTTCTAACGGGATATGTTCGCGTATCATTGACCACGTAAATTTATTTAACACCTTTTTCTTTTATTTCATTCAAAAAATTTCTCCATGCAGAAGGTGCAAAAAGAAGTACCGGCCCGCCTGGGTCCTTGCTATCACGAATAATTACAAGGCCCTCTAGATTACTGGCAACCTCCACACAGTTCCCACCGTTGGTGCTGCTACGACTGGACTTCCGCCATTCAGCTCCGGTCAGATCTATCATGCGATCATCCTCGCTATAAGCTCCAGCGACGCCCTCTGCGGGAGTGCCTCCGCACGGAGGGCGTCGAATACGTATGCGACCGTCTCAATGTCTTCGCGACGCTGGACGAGGTGGCCATGTGCCGCCGTCTCCAAGTAAACGACATCCGGCCCGTTTCGGAAACCCGCGATGACGAAGGCACCCGCGAGCCCTGGATGAGCAGCCACCTCCTTCGGCACGATCTGAATCGTGATCCTGGGATGTCTGCCGAGCTTCACAAGGTGTTCGAGCTGCCTCTGCATGATCTCAGGTCCACCAATTGCCCGATGCAGCACTCCTTCATCGAGAACAACCCAGAAAACCGGAGGATCACTCCGCTCAAGAATCGCCTGTCGCTCCAGCCTCGCAGCCACCATCTCGTCGATCTGTTCAGGAGTGTCTCCAGGACGCCCTCCTACAAGCATGGCCCTGGCGTAATCCTCGATCTGAAATAGCCCCGGAAGCACCAAAGGCTCATAGCCCTTCAGGCTTGTCGCCTCGCGTTCGAGCTCCACGAATGGCCGGAACCACGTCGGATACGCCTCCCTGCTCAGCAGGGGCCACAGCCGTGACAGGGCACCCCCCGTCTCCAGGACGTCGTCACACCGGGCGGTGAAGTCGCGCGACGGGACGCGTCTGGCGTTTTCGATCATTCCGACCAGGGCGAGCGAATAGTTGATCTGCTCGGCCAGTTTCTCCTGGGACCAGGCCCGCTCGGTCCGGTAGCGCCGGAGCTCGGCTCCGAAGAACGCCACTGGGCTCGCGCCCGGATCAAGCTCACGCGCTGGGGGCATCGCGCTCTCCTTCGACCGTGCCCGGCCACATCACCGTCCCGGAGTGATCCAAACTGCAGAACGATCGAAGTGACCACATACGACTCCGTGTTCGTATCGCTACACACCGTAGCGCCACAGGGGCGGACTGTGAAGAGGAAACCGTCTGGCCATCGGCGCCAGATGGCACACCCGATGGGATCCGGCATTTGTGACCGGAATGCCGTAATCGACCGGCTACTCGATGAAGTATGTGACGGTAAAGGTGACGCCTACTGCGCCAGGATGGGCGAGATTCACCTTCGATCACCTGATAATGCGCGAATGAGTCACAAGAGCATGCATATAACGGCTTGCTCTATTCATCCAAATGTTGACCCAAGCATTTCCCGATGACAAAATACGGAGCCATTCCTACCCCGCACATCGGACAGATAATCGGAGGGAAAGCATGTTCGTGCGTCGCATCGGCCCTCATCCTCACGGAGACGGCGGCGGTAACGGAAGCGCGGGGGCGAACAACTGCCCTGACATCTGGGAGCTGGAAAGCGGCGACTTCGCGGTCATCGGACTGGAGCGGACGGCCGAGCTCCAACCGCTGCTTCCCCCGGACGCCTTCCTGGACCCCGGTGAGGCCATCGTGGTCCTGCCACGACACGTGCTGGTCAAGGCCCGCGAGAACATCCCCCTGGAATGACCGCTCTCCGGCAGGCGGCCCGCCCAGGAGCGCCGGCACGCGGCCTGCCCCTTCCCGCCGCCTCGGCTGCCCGTAGCACGGCAGGCACGACCGACCAGAAGGAGCATGGGCATTGAAGATCTATCCCCCGGCTGAATCCACCGAGCTCTCCACCACGGACGGCCATGTGGATGATTTCGGGAGGTTTTTCAGCGAGCTCCGATCACGATGGGTGAAGGTGGAACGACTCCAGGAATACGACGAGTCCGACTTCGAGGGCTATCGAGCTTTCAGGAACGGCGATTTCGCCACCGCCAGGAAGCTGGTCCAGGAGATGGTCAGGGGCCAGGAGGAGATATACACCCTGGCGAGACGGCGAGGCATATCCATGGTCCGCATCCGGATATGCGACCTCCCGCTGAGCTCCTATCTCGTCAACTACGAGATCCCCGCCTACCTGGCGGACATCGAGTGCGGGGAGGACATACGGTTCGTCGACTCCCGCGACATCCGGCGACTCTTGTCAGACTCGGGAATATCGGATTACGTGTTGTACGACGACACCCGGGTGGTCGCGCTGATCTACGACGAGGCCACCGCACGCGTCAGGGAGGCCAGGCTCGTGGACAGTCCAGCCCTGGTCGCCAAATACGCGGAGCTGTCCGACGAACTGATTGAGAGGTCCGTGCCGATGCTGGAAAGCCCGATCTACCGATCCGTCATATGAGGACAGGCGTTTCATCCCTCGGGACATGCCCCATCTTTCCTCCGATCACCTCCGCGATGCGAGCACGCAACCCTTCGAGGTGGGAGTGTCGCCGTGGCCTCCACTGAACTGCTGGTCGCCCTCGCCTCGGCGGGTGCGACGGCGATCGTCTCCAGTGTCACGAGCGACGCGTGGCAGGCCCTCCGTGACCGTGTCGCGCGCATCCTCGGCCGCGGTGACGATCAGAGGGAAGTCATCCAGGGCGAGGTGATGGACGAGGTGCGGGCGGCGATCCTTCAGGCCTCGGGCAGCGACCGTCCCGCGATCGTGGCGGCCCAGCGGGAGCGCGTCTCCGCGCTGCTCGTGGAGGCGATGGCCGGTGACCCGGTCGCCGCCGAGGAAACACGTTCGCTCATCGCGGAGTTCGCCCCCACCGTCGACATCGAGAGTGTCAGCGGCGACCAGCACGCCCACGCCGAGGGAGAGGCCCAGCAGGCGGTCCAGTACACCGGCGTCCAGACCAACACCTTCAAACGCGACTGACAAGGACGACGATGCGGCCCGGCGACAGCCAGCACGCCGAGGCGGCGGGAAGCGCACAGCAGGCGGTCCAACGGAGCGGGGTGCAGTACAACACGTTCGTCGGGGCCGCGCAGGCGCGCTCAGTGGCCTCCTCCGCACCGCCCCTCGCCGTGCCGCAGCGGCGGGCCTTCGCGGCCGGGCTCCGAGGTCGCGACGACCTGCTGTCGGAGATCGACGGGCTCATCTGGACCCCCGCGCGGCGCCCGAGAGTGGTTCTCGTTCACGGAATGGGCGGGGTGGGAAAGACCGCGATCGTCCAGACCCTCGCCCACAGCGCCGCGGAGAGAGGAACCACGACGTGGTGGGTGCGCGCCGGTAGCCCGGACGGCACCCGGGCCGCGCTCCACGCGGTCGCCTTCGACGCGGGCGCGCTGGACTCGGACTTCGATCACGCCCACCCGTCGGACGTGCTCTGGCGCGCCCTGAACTCCCGCTCGACGCCCTGGCTCCTCGTCATCGACAACGCCGACGACCCGCGCGTGCTCTCTGGAGAGGACCGCACCCTGGAGGACGGCACTGATTGGGTACGACCGCCGGCCACCCCGTACGGAACCGTGCTGATCACGAGCCGGGACGGGCGAGTGGAGCGGTGGGCCTCCTGGATGAGCATGCACAAGGTCACCTCCCTGGCGCCGGAGGTCGGGGCGGCCGTGCTCATGGACCTCGCGCCCGACGCGGGGCCTCCCCAGGCGGCGCGTGAGCTGGCCGCCGCCATGGGCGGGCTCCCGCTGGCGTTGGAACTGGTGGGCCGCTATCTGAGCTGTGCCAACGCCGACCCATTTCCCGCCCCGGACTCGACCGGATCTTTCTCCGGCTACCGAAGCACCTACGAACGACGTCTCCAGGATCTGACCATGGACGAACCCGGTTCCGAGGAATTCCATGACGGGCGCCGCGCGCTCACGACGACGTGGGAGATGTCCGTCGAACTGCTCGCCCAGCAGGGACACGATCTCGCGGGGCCGCTCATGCGGCTGCTGGCCTGCTGCGCGTCGTCGCCGCTGCCGTACCGGCTCGTGCTCCGGCCCGAGGCGCTGGAACGCAGCCCGCTCTTCGCCGGGGCTGTCGCCAGGCGGCTGAGCGGCTCCCTCAAGGCCCTCTCCGGGCTCGGTGTCATCTCGCTCGATCCCGGCATCGGCGATCCGGGCGCGTCAGGTGTCCCGGTGTCACGCCGGATCGCGACACTCGACATGCACCCGTTGGTACGCACGGTGACCCGGGGAAACCTCAGGGGTTCCGGAGAGCTCGAAAGGTTCCGGGCCCTGCTCGCCGACCTCCTGGATGCCGCGACGGGCGAGCTGGACACCGACGACGCCGACGACTGGAACGTCTGGGCCGCGCTCGCCGGGCACTGCCTCGGTCTGCTGGATCTCATCCGTGACGATGAGACCATCCGCCCCGATACCGCCCTGAGCGCGACGCTGCCCGCTCGCAGGGTCGCCTGGTATCGCTACATGGCGGGTCTCTACGACCAGGCGGTCACGGATTTCCGGTCCATCCTGGACGTGGTACGCCCGCTGCTGGGCGACGAGCACCCGGACGTCCTCGACATCCGTAACAGGATGGCCCGCGCTGTCCGGGAGAACGGCCACAACTCCGAGGCCGAGCGACAGCTCCTCGCCGTTCTCGCGGTCGCCTCCCGTGTTCTGGGCGAGGAGCACCCCGACACGTTGAGCGTCCGCATCAACCTCGCCCGCACCATCCGGGAGGGCGGACGCCACGCCGAGGCCGAGACGGCGTTCCGCTCCATCGTGGCGACCGCACAGCGTGTCCTGGGAGAGGATCATCCGGACACCATCGTGTCCGCGCTCAACCTCGCCCGGACCCTTCGCGACCAGGGGCGGTACGAGCAGGCGGAGGCGGGCTACCGGGAGGTTCTCCGCGCGTGGCAGAGGAACTTCGGCGAGGACGACCTGAACGCCCTCGACATCCGTTACGAGATCGCCGAGACCCTGCGTGAACGCGGGATGTTCGGCGCCGCCATAGCGGCGTACACCGGCATCCTCACCGCGAACACCCGCGTCTATGGCGAGGACCATCCCAACTCGCTCACCATCCGTCGCGGTCTGGCCGCGGCGCTGACGGGCAACGGTGAGCTGGAGGCCGCGGAGCGGGAGATCCTGACGATCGTACGAGGGCAGCGGGCGAGACTCGGAGCGGACCATCCTCTGACGAAGGAGAGCGAAGCGGCGCTTGAGGAGCTCAGGCGGCACTGACCTCCCGGCGGATTCCACAGGGTCGCACGGCAGGCGGCCTCCGTTCCCACTGCCCGGCCGTGTTGACCGGTTCGCTGTTCACCGGGGCAAGCCACCACCACCGTGAGAGGGGTGAACCCAACACCGCATGACATGGGCCGCCTCCGCCCCTACTCTCCCGGCCCGCAGGAGATCGAGCCGTCCCGGACTCCCTGGGACACACCGGCTGTGAGGGCCGCCGAGCGGCTACGGGCCGCTCTGGCGGACCTGTGGGTGCCCGCCGACGTGCACGCGGGATTCGGGGTGGCGCTGGTCAGCGTCTGGACCGACCTGCTCGTGCTGACCGACGGGCGCTGCTACCGCTGGTGGACCGGTGAGACGGACCGGATCGGTCACCGGACCTACTCCTACTGCCCAGCCGAGACCCCCGCCACCGCCGCCCACGACGTGGCCCGGGTACGGGAGATCCTGCGTGCCCGGCGGCCGGAACGCGCCGGGACCTCCACCGTTGCGGAGCCGTCCGCCGAGCCGGTCTGACCTCGCGAAGCCGTACACACCCCACGACAGCCGCGGACCTGACTAATGTGGACCGGCGATCCGGGAAGGGGTGTGGGCCAGGTGGCGGGGCCGGAGTTCACGCAGTCGGAGGGTCCTCTCGTCGAGCAGCTGGTCTCCATGGGCTGGACACATCTGGACGGCGCGGCGGGCCTGGCCGTCGCCCGCGACCCCACGGTGAGCGACAGGTCGTCCTTCGCGGAGATCTTCCTCCTCGACCGGCTCCGCCGGGCGCTCCGCGAGCTCAACCCCGGTCCCGACGGCGAACCTTGGCTCGACGGCCGGAGGGTGTCCGCCGCCGCCGGGGAGCTGACCCGGATCGCGGCCCCGAGCCTGCTGGAGGCCAACATGCGGGCGACCGGGCTACTGGCCGGGGGGACGACGTCAGACGGCCTGCCGGAGTGGAGGAGCGAGCGTGAGCGGCCGGTGCGCTACGTCGACTGGGCCGCGCCTGAGCGCAACGACTTCACCGTGGTCTCACAATTCCGGCTCGACGTTCCTGGAACCCAGGCGAGGCGGTGGATCGTCCCCGACCTCGTCCTGTTCGTGAACGGCATCCCGCTCGTGGTCGTCGAGTGCAAGAAACCCGGCGGCGACGCCACGCTCACGGCGGTGGGCCAGCTCAGGCGCTACGCCGAACGCGGCCCCGGCAGCGCGGGCAAGGGACACCCCGGCCTGTTCCACACCGTGCAGCTCACGGTGGCGGCCTCCGGCGAGGACGCCAGGCTCGGCACCTTCACCGCCGAACCCGAGCACTACGTGCCCTGGCGCGACCCCTACCCGGTGACGCGAGAAGCCCTGAAAACCGACCTGGGTGGGAGGCCGGTCCGGCCGCAGGAGATCCTCGCCGCCGCCCTGCTCCACCCGCACCGGCTGCTCGACGTCGTACGCAACTACGTCACCTTCAAGACGGACGAGGCGGGAAAGACGGTCAAGGTCGCACCGCGCTACCAGCAGTTCCGCGCGGTGGGCAAGACCGTCACGGGCCTGCTGACCGGGCAGACCAAGGCGCAGAACGGCGAGCGCGACGAGCGCGGCGGCATCATCTGGCATACCCAAGGGTCCGGCAAGAGCCTGACCATGACTTTCCTGGTCCGCAAGCTGCGCTCCACGCCCGGTCTTGAGGACACCAAGGTCGTCGTAATCACCGACCGGGAGCAGCTCCAGACCCAGCTCGCCCGGACGATGGAGCTGACCGGCGAGGAGATCAAGGCCGCGAAGACCGTCAAGGCGGCCAAGCGGCTGCTGGGCGCGCGAGGACCGGGGATCGTCTTCGTGATGATCCAGAAGCAGCACGACCTGCAGGCGCGCAGGGCGGCCCGCGAGCGGGGCGTGCTCACCGAGAGAAGACCTCCTTCGCTCGGCCTGCTCAACTCCGACGAGTCGATCGTGGTCCTGGTCGACGAGGCGCACCGCTCGCACGGGTCGGCGCTGCACACCAACCTCATGAGCGCGCTGCCCAACTGCGCGCGGATCGGCTTCACCGGCACGCCGATCGTGAAGGGGACCAAGGCCCGCCAGAGCACCATGAACACCTTCGTCCGGTTCATCGACCACTATCTCCTGCGGGACGCCGAGGAGGACGGCGTGATCGTGCCGATCTTCTACGAGGGGCACACGGTCAAGGGCGCCGTCCGCGACGGGCGTGACCTCGACGAGGTCTTCGAGGACATGTTCGACCTCACCGACGAGCAGCGCGAGGAGGTGCAGCGGCGCCACGCCACCGGGGCCGACGTCATGGGTGCCGACCGGCTGGTCGCCGACAAGGCGCGGAGCATGCTGCGGCACTATGTCGGCACGGTGCTGCCCGACAGGTTCAAGGCCCAGCTGGTGGCCCATGACCGGACCGCGACCGTGCGCTACCGCGAGGCTCTGGAGACGGCTCGACAGGAGCTGGTCGCCCAGATCGAGGGGCTGCCGCCCCACCTCGCGGACGCCGATCCGGAGAGCGTCCGCGACCGGCGGACCGCGTTCCTGCTCCGGGCCCGCGAGCACCTGAAGCTGATCAGGGAGATGGAGTTCGTTCCCGTCATCTCCCCCGGGACGGCGGAGAACGAGGCCGAGCTCAGCCCCTGGACCGACCCTGCTGGACACAAGGCGGCGATCGCGGCCTTCACCGCGCCCTTCGGCGGGGAACTGCCGCCGGTGGCGTTCATCATCGTGAACGCGATGCTGCTGACCGGCTTCGACGCCCCCGTCGAGCAGGTCATGTATCTGGACCGGTCGCTCAGGAACGCCGGACTGCTGCAGGCGGTCGCCCGGGTCAACCGGACGGCACCGGGCAAGGGCTGCGGATACGTGGTCGACTACCACGGCGTCGGCGCCCACCTGAAGGACGCCCTAGACGCGTACGACAAGGTCGACGTCGAGGCCGTGCTGAAGGACATCCGCGACGAGATCGCCAAGCTCAGTCCGCAGGCCCGGCGGCTGCGACTGCTGTTCACCGAACGCGGCGTGCGCCCCGGCGGCGGGGACGCGGTGATCGAGGAGTGTGTGGCGGCGCTGCGGGATCCACGGCTGCGCGACCGGTTCGAGGTGGAGCTCGGCCGGTTCTTGAAGACACTCAACAGCGTGATGCCCGCCCCGGAGGCCAAGCCGTACATCGAGGACGCCCGGCTGTTCGCCGAGATCAAGGTGCGCGCCCGGCGCCGCTACCGGATCGACGACGAGTTCGACCCGAGTCTGTACGGCGCCAAGGTCCGCGAGCTGATCGACCGGCATCTGGAGTCTCTCGGTGTCGAACAGATGCTTCCACCCGTCTCCCTGACCGCCCCCGACTTCGGCGAGAAGGTCGATGCCCTGGCCGGACCTCGGGCCAAGGCCTCGGAGATGGAACACGCCGTCCGCCACCACGTCACCGTCCACTTCGACGAGGACCCCGCCCGCTACCAGCGGCTCAGCGAGCGGCTGGAGGCGATCCTCGCGGAGCACCGGGAGAACTGGGAGCAGCAGGTGCTGGCGCTGGGTGAGATGGTCTCCGGGCTGCGCGACGACCGGACCCCCCGCCCGCACGACCTCAGCCCGGTGGAGAGCGCGCTGTACGGCGTGCTGCTCGCCGAGAGGGCGAACGACGGCCTCGTCGATCCGGAGCTCGGCGAGCGGGTGGCGGGTGTCGCCCGTGACCTGCGCCGTCTGGCGGCCGAGGAGACGAGTCATCGCGACTTCTGGCGCAAGACGGTCGACCAGGCCGCCCTCACCAAGCGGATCGCGGTCGTGCTGGTGGTCACGGACATCTGCCCGCCCGACGACGCCGCCGAACTCGCTTCAAGGATCTTCGAGGTCGTCCGTGCCAACCGCGACCGCATCGGCCGGCCATGACAGGCTTGTCGACGTGAGTCAATTCCCAGGGACGCTCCGCGTCGACGATCTCGACGTCACCGTCGAGATCAGCCCCCGGCGCGAGAGCGTACGGCTCACCGTGGAACGCGACGCCTCGGTGACCGCGACGGTTCCGCCCCTTGTCGGGCCGGAGGAGCTCGCCCGGATCGTAAGATCACGTCGGCGCTGGCTCTACGCCAAACTTGCCGAACACGCCACGCTCGGCCCGGCGCGTCCACCTCACGCGTATCTGAGCGGTGAGGGATTTCTCTACCTGGGACGCAGTCACCGGCTTCTGCTCGTCGACGACGCACCGGTGGCCGTACGGCTGCTTCGGGGCAGGCTTGAGCTCCGGCGTGACTGCCTGGATGATCCGGCCGGGCACATCGTCCGCTGGTATCGCCAGGTGGGTGAGCCCTGGCTGCTCAAGCGCGTGGCACCGTGGGCGGAGGTGCTGGGGGTGACGGTCGCCGGGCTCCGGGTGCTTCCTCTCGGCTACCGCTGGGGCTCCTGCTCCCTCAGCGGGCATGTCAACATCCACTGGGCCGCCATGCAACTCCCCCCAGACCTGATCGACTACGTGCTGGTGCACGAGCTGGCCCACCTCAGGCGACCGGACCACTCCCCCGAGTTCTGGCGAATCGTCGAGCGGGCGCTACCCGGCCACCGGGAGAACCGGGAGAGACTGAGGCGCCTCGGCCCCGGCCTCTGGCTGCCTTGAGTATCGGTCCTGGGCGGGGACGATGCCGGAAAGCTCGGGGTGCGCGGGACGGGAACGCCCTCGGTCAGCCGTTCCCGTCCCGCGCACCCCGGCGGGCCGGTCTAGTAGTAACCGGTGCCCGTGATGGCCGCGGTCTGGTTGCCCATGTTCTTCACCCGGTAGCGGATGCACGGGGTGGGCGGGGAGGCGCTGGCGGCGACGTACGCGGCGTGGTCGTTGGCGGCGATCGGCACCGTCCCGATGTTCCTGCCGCGACAGTTGGCGATCTTGACCTTGACGGGCACGCTGTTGGTGTCGAGCTGGACCAGCACGTTTCCGTTGTACTGGGCCGCGGGGACGAGTTCGGGCGTGAGGAACACCTCCTCGCCGGGCTGGACCCGCGCGGCCAGGTTGACGTCGTCGGCGTTGGCGGGGGTGCCGGTCAGGGCGAGGGCTCCGGCCGCCGCCAGGGCCAGCAGCGAGGACAGGGCGCGCATGGAACGTCACTCTCCTTATTCGTCTCTCTACCGACCCGTCCGTGCGGGCCGGACGTGGAGACACTACGGAGAGTCACATCTCGGGAAGATAACGAGGTGGGCGGACCTGGGTAAAGCTCCGGGGACGCGGCACCCTTGCCCGGACACGCGACACCATCGGCGACATCGGCGGCATCCGGCGGCATCGCGGCCGGAGTGCCGTCATCGCCGTCGCCGGGGGGATCATCCCGGGTCAGGGCCGGGCTATCGGGTGAGGAGCTTCTGGGCCTCGACGACCAGGTCGAGGTCGAAGCTGAGCTTGAGGCCGTAGTAGACGATGACGGTGGCGGTCGCCGCGGCGGCGAGGACGACCAGGATCTTGATCGTCCAGCCCCGGCGGCCCAGCCAGGCCGTCCAGGCCGACAGGTTCCGCTTGCCGAACTCCAGCACCCGGTGGGCCCAGTGGAACTCGGTGGCCAGCACCGCGAGTCCCGCGAAGACGACCAGCCAGCCGGGGCCGGGGAAGGGCACCATGATCAGGCCGCCGATGACCAGCACGGCTCCGACGGCACCGATGGCGATCTTCAGCGTGAGGTGGCCCGCGCGGGTGGACCTGACCCCGTCGAGCCAGCCGTGGATGCCGGACCGCTCGGCCGCCGCGCCCTTCAGCGCGTCGGCGTCGCCCGTCTCGATGTGGCCGGCCCCTATGTGGCCGGTCTTGATATGACCGTCACCCTGGACGCCGGCCTCAGCGCGGGCACCGGTCTCACCTCGGGCACCGGTCTCACCTCGGGCACCGGTCTCGCCTCCGATGCCGTCCTCGTCCCGCGCGTCGGCGGTGCCGGTCTCAGACAGCCGCCCGGCCGGGCCGTGGGGCTCGTGCACCCCATCTGAGATCGTCATGTTCTCTCCAGGACAGTCGGTTTCTTCCACAATAGGCTCTGCTGAGCGGACCGGCCCCGCTGAAGCTCTCAGTTCATCCTCAAGAGGGAGGGCGGGGGGTCCTCGGGGTGGAGAGGCCACGAGATCGCCAGGACGGTCCCGCCCCGCCCGTTCGGGGCGGGGCGGGACCGTGCGGGTCCAGGGGTCCCACGGTTCTCGCGGGACACCCCGAGCTGTCGGAGAACGGTCAGGGAGTGGTGCAGGTGACGGTGGACGGGACGCCGTTGGTGCCGGTCCAGGAGGCGCCGAAGCCGAACGTCGTGGAGGCTCCGGCGGCCAGGTTGCCGTTCCAGCCCGCGTTCCGCACGGTGACGTCGGCACCGCTCTGGGTGTGGGTGCCGCTCCAGAGCTGGGTGATCGTCTGGCCGTTCGGGAACGACCACCTGACCGTCCAGCCGGTGATCGCCGAGGTTCCGGCGTTGCGTACCGTCACCTCGCCCTGGAAGCCGCCCGGCCAGGAGTTGGACACCCGGTAGGCCGCGGTGCAGCCGCCGCCGACGGGTCCGGTGAGGGTCCTGAAGGTCACCGGGCCGGAGGCGGCGGAGCTGTTCCCGGCGCCGTCGCGGGCGATCACGTAGAAGGTGTACGAGGTGTCGGGGGTGAGCCCGGTCAGCGCGAACGACGCCGAGGTGGGCGAGCCGACCTTGACGTCCGTCGCCCCCGCCTCGCGGTAGACGTCGTAGCCGCTCACCCCGACGGCGTCCGTCGAGGCGGTCCAGGTCAGCGTCGCCCCCGAGGAGGTGATCGACGAGGCGGCCGGGGTGCCCGGCGTGGTCGGCGGCACGGTGTCGGGGGGCGGGACGGTCCCGCCGTTGTCGGCGTACAGGATTCCGCGGCCGTTGGTTCCGAGGTAGACGCGGCCGTAGACGCGCGGGTCGCCGGTGAGGGCCTCGCCCGCGTTACCGTACTGGTGTCTGTCGTCGTTGATCCTGACCCAGCTCGCTCCCGTGTTGTCGGAGCGGAAGACGCCGGTCACGCCGCCGATCGTGGCCAGGGTGTACAGCGCCTGGTAGCCCCCGGCGGAGGCGGACTTGCCGAAGCCGATGTTGACGGCGCTGGTGACGCCGGACAGCTTGGTGAAAGACGCGCCGCCGTTGGTGGAGCGCCACAGGCCCGACGCCGCGCCGGTGGTACTGGGCGGCCCGGCGAGCCAGATGTCGCCCTCGCGGCCGGGTACGGCCTTGAACTTGACGTTGCCCTCGGCGGGCAGCCCGGTCGCGGCGGTGGCCGTGAAGGAGACGCCGCCGTTGGTGTTGGCGTAGAACCTCCCGCCGCTGAAACCGTAGAACCTGCTGGGGTTCACCCGGTCGGACTCGACCACGGCGCCAGTCGGGAGCCCGGTGGAGGCGGTCCAGGAGTTGCCGTAGCCGACCGTGTAGTGCACGCCCACACCCTTGGGCGCCCAGACGAACCGGGAGCCGTCGGCCGCCGCGGCGATCGTGCCGCCCTCGTTGATCCCGCCCGGCTCGCCGCCCTGGAACCAGTTGGCGCCGCCGTCGGTGGAGAACGCGGCGTGACTGTCGTTCGGCCGGTCGGCGTCGGTGAAGTTGCCCGCGCGAACCATGACGGAGGGGTTGGTCTCGGCGTAGTCGAGGCTGGTCGTCGAGGTGAAGACCGGCGAGGTGAACATCATGGGCGGTACGGCGTCGAGGTTGGTGTGCCGGAAGCCGCCGATGTCGCCCAGCGCGCTGACCAGCGGCGCGCCGGACGGCGGGCTGATCAGGTCGAGGACGGCGGTCTCCTCCAGCCCCTTGACCATGGGCTTGATGGTGAGCTGGCCGCCGGTGTCCCACTTCTTGAGGTCCTCGGTGCCGTAGAGGGTGGCGCCGGTGCCGTACATCATGCGGTTGCCGTCGAAGGGGTCGATCTCCAGCGACTCCGTCATCCAGCCGAGCTTGGGCGTCGTCTCGGGCGGTTGCGGGTTGGCCCCGAAGGTCAGCCACGGCGAGGAGGAGATGTCCATCGTGTAGCGGAAGCTGCGGTTCGGGTAGGAGGTGAAGTCCCAGATGCGGGTCCAGGTCGCGCCGGAGTCGGTGGACCTGAAGAAGATCACGTCCGGCCACCAGGAGATCTGGGTGGCGACCATGATCGTGCCGGGGTTCTGCCGGTCGATCGTGAGGCCGCTGTAGCCGAAGTAGTCGTCGGCCGAGCTGGAGGGGACCGGGCTGATCTGGGTCCAGGCGCCGGTGGTGGTGTCGAGCTTCCACACGTCGCCCTTGGCGCCGTCGTACGGGCCCGCGGTGTCGCTGGTGGCGATGTAGAGCGTGTGGTTGACGTGGTCGAGCACGCCCTTGTGCGCGATGTAGCCGGTGGGCTGCCCGGCGACCCTGGTCCAGGTGGTCCCGCCGTTCGAGGAGCTGTAGACGGTGTTCTCCTTGTCGGCGACGCCGACGTAGATCTTCTGCGTCGTGTTGCCCGCGGTCGCCGAGGTCGGGTCGAAGGTCACCCAGACCACGCCCGGACGGTGGCTGGTGTAGCCGTTGGGGTCGGAGGGGTTGTCGGCGTAGTTCCCCGGGTTGGGGAAGCTCGCGACCTTGGCCCAGGTCACGCCCTTGTCGGTGCTGCGCCACAGGCCGTTGCCCTCGGGCGCGCCGAAGTAGACGACGCTGTTCCTGTTCGGGTCGACGGCCAGCCGCTCGCCCATCCCCCGGCCCGGCATGTTGCCGCCGAGCTTGAAGGGCAACGCCGTGGCCTGCCAGGTCGCGCCCTTGTCCGCGGAGCGCAGGATGGCCCCGTTGTTGGGGTCCCAGCTGTTGGTGTACATCCCGGCGGCGACGTAGACGCGGCCGGTCTCCACCGGGTCGGTGGCCAGGCTGACCACGCCGTTGTATCCCCACTTGTCCCAGCCCACCCAGTCGAGCAGCGGGGTCCAGCTCTTGCTCGACTGCTCCCATCGGTACGCGCCGCCGATGTCGGTGCGGGCGTAGATCAGGTTTCTCTCGGTCTGGTTGAAGACGATCCCCGGCACGAACCCGCCGCCGTCGATCCTGACGTTCTTCCAGTCGTACGTCTCGGCGGCGGACGCCGAACCGGCTCCGCCCTCGGTTCCGGCCCCGGTCGCCATGGTCCCCGCGCCGGTCCCGGCACCGGACGCGGACGCCTGGGCGCTCCCGCCCCCGACGGCCGCGCCGACCGACGCGCACGCCACCGCCACGGCGGCGAGCATGCTGAACAGCCTTCTTCGCATGTACGGCTTCCCTTCGCAATGCAGCAGACAAACCGCCATGCACGATCAGGTGACGGGACCCTGACCTCCGACCGCCCACGATGCGCGTGCATGAACGCCCAGAGGGTCACATGCCGGACCCCGGGTCGTCAATAGTTTGAATAGACAACTAACAAACCGGGGGCGGGTCGCGTTGGAGCCCCCGGTGGTGGCGTCGACGCCCCGGGAGTGCCGCCCTGCGCACCGCCGGCCGGAACACGGGCCCCGCCGGGAGTACCGGGAGCACGGAACCGGACCCGGCCTACTTCGCCTTCGTTCCGGCCTACTTCGCCTCGCAGGGAGCGCAGCTCTCCCGGGGCGGGAGCATCAGCCGCGAGCCCGGCCCCCTCGCGGCGGCCACGTCGTCGGGGTTGGCCAGCGCGCAGCGGTCCAGCGAGAGGCAGCCGCAGGCGATGCAGTCGGTCAGGCCGTGCCGGAGACGTTCGAGCTGCTTGATGCGGTCGTCGAGCTCGTACTGCCACATCGTCGAGAGCCGCGCCCAGTCGTCCCTGGTGGGGGTGCGCTCGTCGGGGAGGGCGGACAGCGCCTCCTGGATCGTCTTGAGGGGGATCCCGACCCGCTGGGAGACCCTGATGAAGGCGATCCTGCGGAGCGTGTCACGGGGGAAACGCCGCTGGTTGCCCGCGGTGCGGCGGCTGCGGATCAGGCCCTTGGCCTCGTAGAAGTGGAGGGCGGAGACCGCGACCCCGCTGCGCGAGGACAGCTGGCCGACGGTCATCTCCGGATTGTTGGGCATGCGCCAGTCTAACTTGACCTCAATCAATATTGAGGTTGCAGGGTGAGGGCATGACATCCACAAAGGAGGAAAGAGGGGGACCATGACATTCACGGAGGCGGAGCTCGCCTATCTCGAAGGACAGCGCCTGGGCCGCCTGGCCACGACGGGCCCCGGCGGTTCCCTGCAGAACAGCCCGACCGGGTTCCGCGTCGACACCGAGACCGGCGTCGTCGACATCTACGGCCGCGCGATGGGCACCACCAGGAAGTTTCACAACGTCCGGACGAACCCGCAGGTGGCCTTCGTGGTGGACGACGTCGCCTCCACCGATCCCTGGCGGGTCAGGGGCGTGGAGATCCGCGGCGAGGCCGAGGCCGTCGAGGATCACGAGCCGCCCTCCCCGTACTTCAGCCGGGAGATCATCCGCATCCATCCCCGGCGGATCATCTCCTGGGGCGTCGACCCCGCCCAGGAGGGCATGAAGGGCCGCGACATCTGATCCCGTACCGGGCACCAGCGGCTTTTTCCCTACGGGGAAGGCCGATCGGGTAAGAATGGCGCATGACGAGAGCACTGGTGCTGGGTGGCGGAGGAGTGGCGGGCATCGCCTGGGAGGCCGGGATCATCACCGGCCTGCGCCGGGCGGGCATAGAGCTGGGAGAGGCGGACCTGGTCATCGGCACCTCCGCCGGGTCGGTGGTCGGGACGCTCGTCGCCACCGAGGCCGATCTGGAGAGCTCGGTCGGCGTCCAGGCCGACACGGAGGTCGCGACCGTCTCCGCCGTCGACATGGAGGCGGTCATAGCCGCCTTCAGCCTGCTCTACGACCCGTCGCTGGAACCCCGGGAGGCCCGGCGCCGGGTCGGCGAGATGGCCCTGGCGGTGAAGGACACCGGCGCCAGGATCGAGACGATCGGCAACCGGCTGCCCGTCAAGGAGTGGCCGGAGCGCCGCCTGCTGATCACCGCCGTCGACGCGGGGACCGGCGAGTTCGTGGTCTGGGAGCGCGGCTCGGGGGCGCCGCTGGTGTCGGCGGTCGCCTCCAGTTGCGCGGTCCCGTGCGTGTTCCCGCCGGTGGAGATCGACGGGCGTCGCTACATGGACGGCGGGGTGCGCTCCCCGACGAACGCCGACCTGGCGGCGGGCAGTTCCGCCGTGGTCCTGCTGGAACCGCTGGCGCGCACCTCGCCGAGGTCGCGCCTCGACGCCGAGCTCGCCGAACTGGGTGACGCCGCGATCGCCCACGTCGTCCCCGACGAGGCGTCGATCGCCGTGTTCGGCGCCAACGTCCTCGACCCGGCCCTGTGGCGTCCCGCCTTCCTCGCCGGTCTCGCCCAGGCGCCCGCCGTCGAGGAGAGCGTCTCCAGGGCCTGGAAGGACTGAGACCACGTGGGCGGGCGGCGATCCCCCGGCGAAGGTGGCGGTACGGGTGGGACGGCGCCGCTGTGGGTGGTGAGCGGGCCGCCGGGCGGGGGGAAGTCGACCGTCGCGGCGGCGCTGCTCGCGCTGCTCGACCCGGTCCCCGCGCTGCTCGACAAGGACACCGTCTACGGCGGCTTCGTCGCGGCCACCCTCCGCGCCCACGGCCGTGACTCCGGGGAGCGCGAGGGGCGCTGGTACGACGAGAACATCAAGTGCCACGAGTACGAGGGGCTGACCGAGGTCGCCCGGCAGATCCGTTCGCACGGCTGCCCGGTGATGCTGGAGGGCCCCTTCACCACCCAGGTGCACGACGCGGCGGTGTGGGAACGCTGGGCCGGGCGGCTGGGCGGGCCGCCCATCCGTCTCCTCTGGATCCGCTCGGACGGCCCGACGCTGCGTTCCCGGCTGGAGGCGAGGGGTCTCGCCAGGGACGCGGGCAAGCTCGGCCGCTTCGAGGACTACCTGCGGGCCATCAGGGTCGACGAACCGCCCGCCGTGCCGTACGACGAGGTCGACAACCGGCCCGGCGCCCCCGCGCTCGCGTCACAGCTGGAAAGGCTCGTCACCTCCTGGGGCACCGCCCGTCCCTAGCCTCCGTGTCCGGTCCCTTGCGTGTGGCGTCAGGGGTGGCGCCGCGGCGGGGCGGGGGTCAGGGAACCTGGAAGCGGTCGTCCCTGGCGTCGGTGATCGCCATGTGACCGGGGAGGTGGCCGATGGCGAAGGACACCCCGCTCGCCATGACGGCCGCCTGCGGCGTGACCCCGCAGGCCCAGAAGACCGGGATCTCCCCCGCCCGCACCTCGACGGGGTCGCCGAACTCGGGCACGCCCAGGTCGGCGATCCCGATCTCGCCGGGGTCGCCGACGTGGATCGGCGCACCGTGCACGGCCGGATACCTCGCGCTCACCCGTACGGCGGCCGGGACCAGGGAGGCCGGGACCGGGCGCATCGAGACGACCAGAGGGCCGCTCAGCGATCCGGCGGGGCGGCAGGGGATCGAGGTGAGATACATAGGCACGTTCGTCCCCGCCTCGATGTGCCGCACCGGGACCCCGGCCCTCAGCAGCGCGTCCTCGAAGGTGAAGCTGCAGCCCAGCAGGAAGGCGACCAGGTCGTCCCGCCAGACGTCGCGGACGTCGCCGACGTCGGCCACGGCCCTGCCGTCCTCGTAGACGCGGTAGGCGGGCAGGTCGGTGCGCAGGTCGCCGCCGAACAGGCCGCTGCTCACCGCGCCGGGGTCACCGACGTCCAGGACGGGGCAGGCGACGGGGTTGCGCTGGGCGAACAGGAGCAGGTCGTAGGCGAGCTCGCGGGGCACGGCGAGCAGGTTGGCCTGGGTCCAGCCCCGGCACCAGCCCGCGGTGGGTGCCCGCAGCCCGTCCCTGAAGTGCTTCCGGGCCTGCTCGGGGGTGAGCGCCGCTACGTCCATCGGCGGATCATAACCTCGGCGCCGTCCCCCGGCCAGCGCTCCCCGGCCGGGCCGGGGAATGCGGGTGCCGGATAACGGCGGCCACAGCGCCCGAAATGTCAGTGAAACCCGAATCGCAGGAATCTCGGATATCGGACACCACTATCGGACTTCAGCCTGGTAGGGGAGGAGCCCTCCGGACGAGACACCCGGGAAAGCGTTAATGGATGTCCATAAATGTCACATTTAAAGGACATGAAGCCTTTTTGGAACGATTCGACAAAATTCAGTCATATTTCATGACATGTTGGCATTGCGGGCATAACGTCTCGGCCTTACGTTCCCGGTATGGATCTCGAGCTCCGACACCTCAAGATCGTGCGCGCGGTGGCGCAGGCCGGCAGCGTCACCAAGGCCGCCACCCACCTCGGATTGGCCCAACCCGCACTGACGGCGCAGCTCAAACGGATAGAGCGGGTTCTCGGGGGAGCTCTTTTCGAACGCGACCACAACGGCGCCAGGCCCACGCCCCTGGGGCAGCTGGTCCTGTCACGCGCGATGGTACTGCTGCCCGCGGCCCGCGAACTCCAGGAGGAAGCCCTTCGATTCGCGAACGCGAACGCCGACATCCCCAGCTACCGGCTGGGCGCCACCAACGGGCCGATACTCGGCGGCCTGATGGACCGCCTCGCCACCGCCTGGCCGTCCACCCCGGTGAGCACCCACACCTCCTGGTCCGCGAGGGAGCTCACCGCCATGGTGATGCTCGGCCGGATCGACTTCGCGTTCATCGGCGCCTGCGGGGAGAGCTCGCCGCCGGTGGAGGGGCCGGTGGTGTGGTCGACCGTGGGGACCGACCCGGTCTTCGTACTGCTCAACGAGGACCATCCGCTGGTGGACAGGGAGGAGGTGGAACTCGCGGAGCTGGCCGACGAGCAGTGGACGGTCACCCCCGGCGACAGCTGCTTCGGCGACTGCTTCGCCACGGCCTGCGCCCGCGCCGGCTTCACCCCCAAGACCATCTACGAGACCGACGTGGCCACCTGCATGCACCTGGCCAAGGTCGGCCGCGCCGCCGCGCTGTGCCAGGCGACCTTCCAGCCCGCCGAGGGGCTGAAGCTGGTACCGCTCGCGGGGGCTCCGCTGCGCTGGCGGCAGCTGCTCGGCTGGCACCCGGAGGCGGCCAGCGCCGCGGTCGCGACGTCGATCCTCGAACACGCGAAGGCCGCGCATTCCGACGCGATCGGGCGGAGCAGACGGTACGCCGCGTGGCTGACCGGGAATCCCGGATTGGGCACCTCTCCATAACGTGACGATAGGAGACAACTGGTAGAGGCGCGTCTCATGTGCACGCCGTTACTTTGACGGCACCCCCCACATGAGGAGAGAACCCATGCTCCGCAGAAGTGCCGTGACAGCGGGCTTCGCGCTCGCTGTCGCGATGGTGGCCGCCCCGGCCACCGCCGCCCAGCAGGGACCCGGCGAACCCGCCGCCCCTCCCACCCTCGCCGAGGCCCGCACGCTGGTGCAGGCCACCGCCAAGCCGTCGCCGGGTCTGGTCGACGCCATCCGGCGAGACCTCGGCGGCACCGGCGAGCAGGCCACGGCCCGGCTGATCAACGAGGCCGCCGCCGCCAAGGTCGAGCCCGCCCTCCGCGGGCAGCTCGGCGCCTCCTTCGCCGGATCGTGGGTGACCGGCCCCACCTCCGACCTGGTGATCGCCACCAGCGACTCCACCAAGGTCGCCTCGCTCGCGAGGTCGGGCGCGGAGGTCAAGCTCTTCAAGAACTCCCTGGCCACGCTCGACGCGGCCAAGGAACAGCTCGACCGGCTCGTGTCATCCGCGCCGAAGTCGATCCCGTCCTGGTACGTCGACGTGCCGAGCAACAGCGTCGTCGTGCTCGCCGGTGACGTCGCCGAGGCGCGGGCGTTCGTGGACGGCAGCGGCGTGGACGGGGCGCTGGTCCGCGTCGAGGCCTCGCAGGAGAGGCCCAGGCCCCTGTACGACGTCCGCGGCGGCGACGCCTACTACATGGGCGGCCGCTGCTCGGTCGGCTTCTCGGTCACCCGCGGCACCCAGGGCGGCTTCGCCACCGCCGGCCACTGCGGCACGCCCGGCACCGCCACCCAGGGCTACAACCGGGTCGCCCAGGGCACCTTCCAGGGCTCGTCCTTCCCCGGCAACGACTACGCGTGGGTCGCGGTCAACGCCAACTGGACCCCGACCGGCGTGGTGAACGGCTACAGCGCGGGCATCCTGCCGGTGACCGGCTCCACCCAGCAGGTCGTGGGCAGCTCCATCTGCCGCTCCGGCTCCACCACCCAGTACCGCTGCGGCACCATCAGCCAGCACAACACGAGCGTCACCTACCCCGAGGGCACCATCACCGGCCTGACCCGCACCACCGTGTGCGCCGAGCCCGGCGACTCCGGCGGCTCCTACATCTCCGGCAGCCAGGCCCAGGGCGTCACCTCCGGCGGCTCGGGCAACTGCACCTCCGGCGGCACGACCTACCACCAGCCGATCAACGAGATCCTCTCGGTGTACGGGCTCACCCTGGTGACCAACGGGACCCCGCCGCCGCCCACCGGCTGCAGCGGCTACCAGAACTCCTACACCGGCTCGCTGACGTCCAACGCCAACGCCTACCAGCCCGGCACCTCCGGCTACAGCGCCGGCGCGGGCGTCCACCGCGTCTGCCTGGACGGCCCCAACGGCACCGACTACGACGCCTACCTGCAGAAGCTGAGCGGCTCCACCTGGACGACCGTGGCCAGCGGGACCACCCCCAACCCGGACGAGGCCTTCACCTACACCGGGACCGCGGGCACCTACCGCGTACGGGTGCACGCCTACAGCGGCTCCGGCTCCTACACCCTCGGCCTGACCAGGCCGTAGGGGCTCTCCCCCGCCCTGGCCGGTCCGCCGCCCCCGCGGACCGGCCACCCCGCCGCCCTCCCCCCGCGAGCCCGTGCGACCTCGCGGGGGGGGGGAGGGCGGCATCGCCATGCCCGGGCGTCGAGAACAATGGGGGGTTGACTTCCTCCCCACGACTGAAGCCACGGGGCTCCAACCCTCACGGGTCGGGTTTCCTGCTTCACCGCCGGTTGCCCGCCAGGAGGAAAACCCCCTTTGAGGTCTTACATCAGCTCCACAGGCGTTTTTTCTCTCCGCCAGCCCGGCGGCGAGGTTGGTGCAGGTCACGCGTGCGGCGGCTTGGTCATCGCCACCGTGCGAACATGCTAACGATCCGCATGACGCCTTGCCGCGTTTTCTCACTACACCTAAGGCGAGGGATCTCCACGCTGAAAGGAACACGATGAGCGACCTTCTGACGCTGAGCGAGGGCGCGGTGCTGACGCACCTCGCCACCCGGGCCGAGCTGGCGAGCGGGGTGCTGCCCGCCTCCGACGACCTGCGGCTGTGGGCCCGGCTGGCCGACGGCGAGGGGGTGCCGCTGGCGGGCGGCGGCCGGGTGCGCACCTCGCTCGACACCGGCGAACCCGTCCTGACCGGACCCGACGGCTGGCTCGACGGGGTGGAGCCCGAGCAGGTGATCGCGCTGCGCCTGCGCGGCGGCACCCTGGAGCTGTCGGTCACCGAGCTGGACGACGTCCCCGCCGAGCGGGCGGTGCGGGTCGTCCAGGAGTTCGGGGAGCAGGCGCTCGACGCGCTGCGCGCCTTCGCGGAGGGGCTGGAGCCCAGCCCCGGCGTGCCGGTCGACGTCGTGGTCCTGGAGCTGCTGATGAAGGCCCCCGAGACCTTTGCCGACCCGCTGCCGCCGCTGTCGCCGCTGCTGCGCAACGCCTCGCTGGAGCTGCGCGAGGGCCGGGTGGGCATCGTGGGCGCGCCGTGGGACACCGCGTCGGTCGCCGACCTGGCGCCGCTGGACATCATCAGGCTCGCCCTGGTGCGCAGCGCGCTGCGGACGTACGGCGAGGGCGCCGACCTCTCCAAGGCCGTCACCTACCTGTCGCGCTCGGAGGTGGTGCTCGCGAGGATCGCCGACGAGGTGGAGCGCGAGCCGCTCGGCCCGGCGCTGGTCGAGGCCCTGCCCCGCACCGAGCCGGCCGCGCTGCTGCTGGTCGCGAGGTCGGCCGAGGGCGAGGGCCGCTCGTTCGAGGCGTCCGGGCTGATCTCCGAGGTGCTCTCCCTCTCCCCCGGCATGGCACCGGCCGTGCGTGACGCCGCCGAGTACGCCGCGTGCCGCACCGACCCCGGCGCCCCGCTGCCCGAGCGGGCCGCGCACCTGTTCCGGCAGCTGCTCGCGTACGCCTACCGCCCGGCCCGCCGGCGGCTGATCGAGGACCTGGTCGCGCTGAGCGTCCGGGTGGCCGAGCCCGCCCTGGCCGACCTGGCGCTGTTCGAGAACGACGTCGTCGGCGAGTTCCTGGACGCGCGGGCCGAGTGGCTGCGCGACGACGAGGTGGAGCTGCTGGGGTCCTGGCGGCGGACGCCGCTGCGCCTGTGGGAGGTCCTCGGCGTGTCCGGGGACGAGATCACGGTCGCCGCCGCCTCCGGAGGCGAGGCCGGGGAGCGGGTGACGCTGGACGACGAGCTGCTCGCCGGGCAGGCGCTGCCCGGCGACCTGATGCTGACCAGGGTGCTGGACGACGGGACGGGGCCGCACGTGTTCGGCCACCCGTTCAAGGTCGACCCGGAGCGGAGGGAGGAGATGCTCGCACTGCTCACCGACCCGGTCGACCCCTACGCGGTGGCCGCCTTCTTCAGGCGCCCCCGGCGGGCACCCGGCGTCCCCGGCGCGGCGGGCACGGCGGACACGGCGGACGGGACGGACGGAGACGCCGGCCGCTGAGCGACTTCGCGCGAGCCGGAGGAGACCCGCGCGGCGGGCGGGTCTCCGGCGGCGAGGGCGAGGAGGCTCGTCAGAGGGTGCGCGGTCAAAAGGTAGGAGTCAGAGGGTGCGCAGGAAGGCGAGGCCCGCCGTGGCGAGGGCGTCCTGGGTGTCGGCCAGGGGGCGCCAGATCGAGGCGGCCGTGGCGATCGTCCGGTTGTGCGCGGTGAACGACTCGATGCAGAGCGGCCCCCGGTAGTCCACGGCGCGCAGGGCGGCGGCGAGGGCGGGCCAGTCCAGGTGGTCGGCGCCGGGCGCGCCCCGGTCGTTGGCGCAGACCTGCACGTGCGCGACCAGGTCCCCGGCCCGCCGTACGGCCCCCGCCGGGTCCCGCTCCTCGATGTTCATGTGGTAGACGTCCAGCGCGAGGCCGACGCCCGGGATCCCGCCGACCGCCTCGACGGCCTGCTCGACGGTGTTGATCAGACTGGTCTCGTAGCGGTTGAGCGGCTCGACGGCGACCGTCACCCCGCGCTCGGCCGCGTACTCGCCGACCGGGGCCAGGTTCTCTCGCAACTCGGCGTAGCAGGTCTTGCGCTCCTCGTCCGACATCCGCCAGGTCCGCCCCACCGAGGCGTAGGCGGGCCCGCCGATCACCGGGCTGCCCACCGCCACCGCGGCGTCCACACAGTCGCGCAGGTACTGCTGGGTGGCGGCGACCGTCCCCGCGTCCGCGCCGACCAGTTCCCTGCCCGGTGGCATGACGAGGACCACCGAGGCCCTCAGCCCGAGGTTCCCCAGCAGCTCGGCCGCCCACGCGGGGTCCCAGTCACCGGCCTGCTCCACCGGCAGCTCGATCGTGTCGAACCCCCAGGCGGCCACCTTCGGCGCCAGCCGGGCGAGATCCTCGTCCGTCAGTGGCGAGACCCACACCCACGTGTTGACCCCGATGGGGAACATCGGCAATCCCTTCCCTGCGTTCGGTGCGTTCGGTACGGGCCCGTCGTGAACCCGTGGACGTGCCGGTGGGCTCCGGGCACCACCACCCGGCGATGCCCGGAGCCCTGGTAGACCGGCCTTACTTGCCTTGCTCGCCTTACTTGCCGCCCCAGTTGGCGGGGAAGTCCGGCAGTTTCTCGCAGCCGCAGAGCGCGTAGTGCAGCGGCGGCATGTTGGGCTGCAGGTAGCTGTCCAGGTTCTCAGCGGTGATCTTGGGCTGCGGCAGCTTCCAGGTCTTGGGTACCTCCTCGCCCTTGAGAATCTTCAGGGCGGCGATGATCGGGGTGCGCCACTGGTAGGTGGGGTAGGTCGGCGCGATGGCGGTGAGGCCGCCGCTCTTCCACTTCTGCAGGAAGTCCTGCTGGTCCTCGCCGACGATCGCCGGCACCGGGACCCCGGCGTCCTCGAACGCCTCCACGGCCGCCACGGCGGTCGCGCCCGCGTCCATCCACACCCCGTCGATCTTGCCGTGCCGCTGGATGTAGTCGCTCACGATGCTCTTGGTCTTGGCGGCGTCGCCGTCGGTGAACTCCACCCCGACCACGTCCAGCTGGCTCTTGTCGAAGGTGACCTTCGCCGCCGACCAGCGGGTCTCCAGCACGTCGACGCCCGGCAGGATCCGCAGCGCGAGGACCTTGCCCCCGGCGGGCACCTTCTCCACCAGGAACTCCGCGCCGTCGGCGCCGAAGGCGTAGCCGCCGATGGGGTTGATGAACGTCACCGGGCAGTCGGTCTCCACGCCGCGGTCGAAGACGATCACCGGGACCTCGGGGCAGGCGCCCGTCACCGCGGGGGTGAGCGTCGCCGTGGTGTTGGGCGAGACGATCAGCGCGTCACAGCCCTTGCCGACCAGCTCGGCGATGTCGGAGATCTGCTTGTCGTCCTTGCCCTCCGCGTCGAGGGCGGTGAAATTCTTGATCTCCTTGTGCAGCGCCACCTCGGCCTGCATGGTCTTCCAGCCCACCTGCCGCCACGGGTTGTTCACGGCGGCGTTGGAGAAGCACAGGTCGTAGGGACCGTCCTTCTTGTACTTGGCCGTGTCCACCATCTCCGGGGCGATGGCCTGCTCCCACGGCTTGTCCGCGGGCCCCTCCGCGCTCTGGGTCCGCATGGCCAGCTGGGCGTCGTAGTCGGCCTGGACGAAGAACTTCGACTGCTCGCCGGTGTCGGGGGACGCCGCCGTCGAGGCCGCTGCGGACGTCTCGGGGGCGGCGCTGGAGGTCACCGGCTTGTCACTGGCACATCCCGCGGCGAGCAACATCGCGGAGACACCCGCGACGAGCACCGTTATCGGCCTGTTCAATGAAGGTCTCCTTCTTTTCTGGGGGGTGCGCTCAGACGCGTAACGCGCGCCTGAACGGAAGCCGTACGGCGCTCGCCGCGACCGCGGCGATGATGATCACGCCCTGGACCGCGAACTCCAGGGCCCCCGAGATCCCGTACAGGTTGAGCAGGGTGAACAGCGCTTCGAGGGTGAAGGCTCCGGCCATCGCGGCGACCACGGAGCCGCGCCCGCCGCCGAGCGCCACGCCGCCGAGGACGACGGCCGTGATGGCGGAGAACTCCAGCCCCTGCCCGACCTGGGCGGAGACCCCCGCGAAGCCGCCGAGCAGGATGCCCGCGACGGCCGCGGCCAGGCCGGACAGGACGAAGGCGGCGATCCGGGTCCGGTCGACCCGTACCCCCGACAGTCCGGCCGCGCGCTCGTTGTCGCCGGTGGCGATGAGCCGCTTGCCGAAGTCGGAGCGCATGAGGAGGATCGCCGCGGCGCCCGCGGCGAGGAGGATGAGCACCGACCAGGGCACCGGTCCGAGGTCCTTCCGGCCGAACATCCTGAACGTCTCCGACAGCGCGCCGCGCGGGGCGCCGCCGGTCCACAGGAACACCGCGCCGGACAGCACGAGCATCATGCCGAGCGTGGTGATGAACGACGGCACCCGCAGGCCGGTGGTGATGACCCCGTTGGCGAGCCCGACGAGCAGCCCGATCGCGATCAGCAGGGCGAGCACCGGCCAGGTCGCCTGCTCCTGCCCGTCGATCAGCCGGGCGGCCACCACGACCTGCACGGTGACCAGCGACCCGACCGACAGGTCGAACTCCCCGGAGACGATCACGAAGTACTGCCCGGCCGCCAGGATGACCAGCGGCGCGGCCCGCTTAAGGAAGGCGAGGAACCCGGCGGGCTCCAGGAAGAACGGGTTGGCCACCGCGATCAGCACCAGCAGCACCGCGAGCACGGCCAGGATCGGCCCCATGGACCTGAGGGCTCTCATCGGGATCGCCTCCGGGCGGTACGGCGAACGTGGACGGTCATCGCGATCGCCTCCGGGCGGTACGGCGGGCGTAGACGGCCACGGCGGCGACGATGACCACGCCCCGGACCACGTCCTTGAAGAACGCGTTGACCTCCAGCTGGTTGAAGACGCTGTCGAGCACGGCGAGCAGCAGTACCCCGCCGACCGTCCCCACGACGCCGCCCCTGCCTCCGGCCAGGGCCGTGCCGCCGAGGACCACCGCGGCGATCGACTCCAGGTCGTAGCCGCCGTCGGTGCCGACCGTGGGCGCGCCCGCGCCGAGCCTGCTCGCCAGCAGCAGCCCGGCGACGCCCGCGCAGACCGAGCACAGGACGTGCGCGGCGACGACGATCCTGCCGGTGCGCACCCCGGACAGCCGGGCCACCTCCTCGTCCCCGCCGACCGCGTAGATCCGATACCCGAGCCTCGTGCGGCGCAGCAGGAACCACACGGCGGCCGCGACGGCGGCCCAGAGCAGCGCGGAGACCGGGACCGGCCCGATCCTGTCGTAGCCGAGCCGCTGGAAGGACTCGGGCACGCTGCCCGCGGGCCCGTCGTAGAGGTGGTCCACGACCCCCTTGACGATCAGCGCCGTGCCGAGGGTGGCGATGAAGGCGTGGACGTGCAGCCGGGTGATGACCAGGCCGTTCACCAGCCCGATCAGCGCGCTCACCGCGAGCACCGCCGCGACCCCGGGGACGATCCCGCCGTCCTGCCCGGCCATGATCTCGGCCGCGACGAGCGAGGTGAGGCTGATCAGGTACGCGACCGACAGGTCCAGCGACCCGACCAGGATCGCCAGCGTCTGCCCCACCGCGACGATGCCCAGCGCGGCCGAACGCTGCTGGATGCCGACGACGGTCTCCAGCGTGAGGAAGTTCCCGCCGTCGAAGGCCACCAGCACCCATCCGACGAGCATGACCCCGACCAGGGCCAGGTAGATGACCTGGGTCGAGCCGATGCGTCCCGCCAGGGCGCGCCGCCCGCCGCCTTCCGGGGGGAGGGGGGCGGCGGGTCCCGCGGTGCCGGTCGCCGCCGCGGGCCGGGTTCCGCCGGTCATGGCGACACCTCACCGGCGGCCAGGCGCATCACGGCCTCCTCGGAGGAGCCCGCCGGGAGCGCCCCGGCGACGCGCCCGTCGCGCATCACGACGACGCGGTCGCTCATGCCGATCAGCTCGGGAAGCTCGGACGAGATCATCATGATCGCCATGCCGTCCTCCGCCAGGCCGCGCATCAGGTCGTGGATGGCGGCCTTGGCCCCCACGTCGACCCCGCGCGTGGGCTCGTCGAAGATCAGGACCTTCGGCGCCACGGTCATCCACTTGGCCAGCACGACCTTCTGCTGGTTGCCGCCGGACAGGTAGCGGACCTCCTGCTCGGGGCGCGGCGGCTGGAGCCGTACCGCCTCCAGGAGTTCGAGGACGCCGGTCCCGCCGGTCCCGCCGATCCGGCCGCCGCCCCCGATCCTGCGCACCGAGCGGGAGACCAGCAGGGCGTTGTCCCGTACGGACTGGCGCAGCGCGAGCCCCTCGGCCTTGCGGTCCTCGTTCACCAGGCCGATCCCGGCGGCCACGGCCTGCCGTACCGACACCGGCCGCAGCGGGGTCATCGTGCCGCGCGTGAACGGCTCGGCGCCGAAGAGGGCCTTGGCCAGCTCGGTGCGGCCCGAGCCCTGCAGGCCGGCCACCCCGAGGATCTCGCGTTCGCGCAGGTCGAGGTCGATCCCGTCGAGCACGGCGTTGCCGCCGCCGCGCACGCTGAGGCGTACCTCCCCCGGTTCGGCGTTCCTCGCGGGGAAGTAGGTGCCGAGGTCGCGGCCGACCATCAGCCTGACCAGCTCGTCAGAGGTGATCCCGGCGGTGTCGGTGGTCCTGACCAGCGCGCCGTCCTTCAGCACCGTCACCCGGGTGGACAGGTCGAAGACCTCCCTCAGCCGGTGGGAGATGTAGAGAACGGCGATCTTCCGCTCGCGCAGGCGGGCGACCAGCCGGTAGAGCAGTTCCACCTCGTGCTCGGCCAGCGCCGCCGTGGGCTCGTCCATCACGATGATGCGGGCGTCCTGGGAGAGCGCCTTGACGATCTCCACGACCTGCTGCTGGGCGATGGAGAGGTGGCGGACCAGGTCGCGGGAGGTGAAGGAGGTCTCGCCGAGTTCCTGGAGCAGCCGGGTGGTGGCGGTCTCCATCGCCTCCCTGTCGACCAGCCCCCGCCGGGCGGGCTCGCGGCCCAGGAAGACGTTCTCGGCGACGCTGCGCTCGGGCAGCAGGTTGAACTCCTGGTAGATGATCGCGACCCCGGCGCGCTGGGCCTCGACCGGGTGGGCGAAGGCGACCCGGTCGCCGTCGATCTCGACGGTTCCCTCGTCCGGGGCGTGCACCCCGGCGAGAACCTTCATCAGCGTGGACTTCCCGGCGCCGTTCTCCCCGACGACCGCGTGCACCTCTCCGGCGGCGACGTCCAGATCGACCCCGCTCAGTACACGAACCCCGAGAAAGCTCTTGGCGATACCGCGCATCCTCAGGATCATGAGGTGACCGTCCCGGCGCGCGGTCCGGTGGCGGGAGAACTCGTCAGGGGTGCCGGGGACGTCGAGGGCGTTGCGAGCACCGAGAGGGTTGGAAGCACCGAGGGCGTCGAGAGCCTCGGGGGCGTGGGAAGTGTCAAGGGCGCCAGGGGCGTCAAGGGCGTCAAGGGCGTCAAGGGCAGGGTGAACAGATCCGAAAAGCCGGTTCCGACGACACCGGACGGTAATCGATTCATCGGTAACGGCCCGATTTCCTCCATATTTCCGGATGCTAAAGCGCTCTTATGTCGATGGTCAAGCAAAAGCGTGTCACCATTTGGCATAATGGAGCAGATGGAGGACCTAAGTTGCTTTGACTCGGTGGAAACAAGGGGTGTTGACTGTGCGCATGCTTAGCGAAGCGAACGGTTCGATCGCCGGCGCGGGGGCGCTTCTGAACATCCTGCGAGACGGTCAGGCCAGAACGAGGGCCGAGTTGGTCCAGCTCACCGGACTGGCCAGATCCACCCTGGCCCAGCGTCTCGACGCGCTGCTGAGCCAGCAGTGGATCATCCCGACGGAGGAGGCCATCTCCTCGGGGGGCCGTCCGGCCATCGCCTTCACGTTCAACCGCACCGCCCGCGTCGTCCTCTCCGCCGACCTCGGCGCCACCCACGCGCGGGTGGCGGTCACCGACCTCGGCACCACGGTCCTCGCCGAGCGCGCGGCCGAGGTGTCGATAGATCGGGGCCCCGAGGAGACGCTCGGCTGGCTCCAGCGCACCTTCGAGGAGATGCTGGCCGAGACCGGCCACCGCCCCGACGAGATCTGCGGCATCGGCGTCGGCCTGCCCGGCCCCGTCGAGCACAGCTCCGGGCGACCGGTCAATCCGCCGATAATGCCGGGCTGGGACGGTTTCCCCGTCCCCGAATGGCTCGGCTCGCGCCTCGGCGCCCCCGTTCTCGTCGACAACGACGTGAACATCATGGCGCTGGGCGAGCACTGGGCCGCCCGCCCCGAGGCCGACCACCTCATCTTCGTCAAGATCGGCACCGGCATCGGCTGCGGCATCATCAGCGACCGCCGCCTGCACCGGGGCGCCCAGGGCGCGGCCGGCGACATCGGGCACATCCGGGTGGCGTCGGCCCTGGACACCGTCTGCCGCTGCGGCAACGTCGGCTGCCTGGAGGCCGTCGCCAGCGGCGCGGCCATGGCCGCCAAGCTGTCCGCCGACGGGGTGGGGGCCGAGGACAGCCGCGACGTGGTCCGCCTCGTACGCGGCGGCAACACCCACGCCGTCCAGCTCATCCGGCAGGCGGGCCGCGAGGTCGGCGACGTGCTCGCCTCGATCGTCAACTTCTTCAACCCCTCGGTGATAGTCGTCGGCGGCGACATCTCCGAGGCCGGGGAACAGGTGCTCGCCGGGCTCCGCGAGGTCATCTACAGCCGGTCGCTGCCCCTGGCCACCCAGCACCTGACGATCACCGCCAGCGAGCTGGGCGACCGCGCGGGCGTGATCGGCGCCGCCGTCATGGTCATCGAGCACGTGCTCGCCCCCGGCAGCGTCGACCGCTCCGTGTCCCTCCCCGCCACCTGACCGGTCCCGTCCGTCACCCCCTTCGACCGCGCCGGCCGGTGAACGGCGCTCGTGGCATACTCGTTCGACCATGAACGCCGAACCCGTGAGGACCGCTCGGCTCACGTTGGAGCCGCTGGCGGTGCACCACGCCGCGGAGATGGCCGAGGTGCTCGGTGACCCGGCCCTGCACGCCTTCATCGGCGGCTCGCCCGAGACCCTCGAGCGGCTCCGCGACCGCTACGCCCGCCTGGTCGCTCCCCCGCCGCCCGGCCGGGAGGAGTCGTGGCTCAACTGGGTGATCCGCCTCCACGCCCCGGCCGGCGGTTCGGACGGCGGCCCGGACGGCGCCTCGAACGACGGCTCGGACCGACTGGTCGGCTACGTCCAGGCGACCGTCACCCGTGACCACGCGACCGTGGCCTGGGTCGTGGGGACCCCCTGGCAGGGCCGGGGCATCGCCGGAGAGGCGGCGGTCGCACTCGTCGCCTGGCTCAGGGAGCACGGCACGACCACCGTCGTCGCCACCATCCATCCCGACCACTCCGCCTCCTCGGCGGTGGCCCGCCGCGCGGGCCTGGTACCGACCGGCGGCAGGGTGGACGGCGAGGTCGTCTGGAGATCCGGCTAGGTCCGGTGCCGGGCTTTCCCTCACGCGGAACCGGCCCGCGTCTGAGTAGGAACGCTCAAGGGGACTGAGTGCGCGAGCCCTCCCCGAGTTTCGCGATCTTCGAAATGCTCGGACCATGAAATGGTGGATCTTCCTGGTCGGGCTCGTCGCCACGGTGGTCGCGGCGTGGTTGCTCGTGTACGCCCACGTCCCGCTCTCCACGTTCCTGTCGCTCGGCCTCGGCGCGATCAGCCTCATCTGGCTGATCGTGCTCCTCACCCTGCCGTGGAACCTCTACTTCGGGGCACGCCAGGTGGTCCACGAGATCCACGTGTCCAGGGAACGTGGCATCGAGGTGCCCGAGGGGCACGAGGCGGAGGCTCTGGAGATCGCCCGGCGGATGCGCGGCTTCGCCATCGGCGGCCACGTCGTCTCGGCGGCGCTCCTGGCGGTCATCACCTACTTCTCCGGCGCCTCGGTGGGCTACTACTTCGCCGGGTTCTACCTGCTGAGCACCTGTTTCCGCCCGGCGGGCGCCTACCTGTCCCACCTTCGCGAGCGGGTCACCACGCTGATGAGCGAGGCTCGTCACCCTCGCGAGGACGTCGTCTCCCTCGTCGCCCGGGTGGACGGCCTGGCCGCCGAGGTGGCCGCGCTGACCGAGTCGGCCGAACGGCTCCGGGGCGTCACCGAGACGCTCGGCGCCGACCTGCGGAACGGCGACGAGGCCCTGGACCGCCGGATCACCGGCCTCGCCCGGCGTTTCGAGGACACGGTCGACGGTCTCACCGACAACCACGAGGTCATCACCGGGCTCAAGGCCTTCCTGCGCCTCGTCCGCGCCGACGCCGGCGGCCACGGCGGCCACAGCCACAGCCACGGCTGACCCTCACCCCGCTCACGCCGGAAAGCCCCGCTCACGCCGGGAAGCTCCGCGTACACCGGGAAGCTCCGCGTACACCGCGAAGCTCCGCTTACGGCGGGAAGGAGGACGCTCAGCGGGGGATCAGTTCCGGTGACTCGCTGAGCTCCCGCGCGAACCAGGTGATGGTGCGGCGCAGTCCCTCGATGAGGTCGATCCTCGGCTGCCAGTCCAGCGCGGAGACGGCGAGGGAGATGTCGGGGCGGCGGATCTCGGGGTCGTCGTCGGGGCGGTCGACGAAGCGGATCGGCGACTCCGAGCCGGTCAGGTGGCGGACCGTCTCGGCCAGGGCCAGCACGGTCAGTTCGGTGGGATTGCCGATGTTGACCGGGCCGGTGGCCTCGCTCCGGGCCAGGGCCACGATCCCCTCCACGGTGTCGTCGACGTAGCACACCGACCGGGTCTGCCCGCCGTCCCCGGCCACCGTGATCGGCTCGCCGCGCAGCGCCTGGCGTACGAAGGTGGGGATGGCCCGGCCGTCGTAGGGCCGCATCCTCGGCCCGTAGGTGTTGAAGATCCGCACGATCGCGGTGTCGGTGCCGTGGCAGGTGCGGTACGCGGTGGTCAGGGCCTCGGCGAACCGCTTGGCCTCGTCGTAGACGCTGCGCGGCCCGACCGGGTTGACGTTGCCCCAGTAGGTCTCGCGCTGCGGATGCTCCAGCGGGTCCCCGTAGATCTCGCTGGTGGAGGCCAGCACCAGCCGGGCCCCCTTCTCCCTGGCCAGTCCCAGGGCGTGCAGCGTGCCCAGGCTGCCAGCCTTCAACGTCTCGACCGGATGGCGCAGGTAGTCGACCGGCGAGGCCGGCGAGGCGAGGTGCAGCACCAGGTCCACCGCTCCCGGCACGTGCACGAAACCGGTCACGTCGGACTCCACCAGCCGGAAGGCCGGAAGCCCCACCAGGTGCCCGACGTTGCGCGGCGAACCGGTCAGGAAGTTGTCCAGGCAGATCACCTGCGCCCCCTCGGCCACCAGGCGCTCGCACAGATGCGACCCCACGAACCCGGCCCCGCCGGTCACCACCACCCGTCGCCCGTTCACCGCACACCCACCTCCGTCAACCGTGCCACGGCGTCCAGGACGTCCCGGACGCCGATCTCCAGCAGTCCCGGATCGGGCCGGTACCCGTAGGGGTCGCCGAGACCTCCGGCCCACAGGACGGTGTGCGGCCCCGACTCGGGAGGTCCCCACCGGGCGGGCGAGACAGGGCCGAACAGCACCACGGAGGGGGTGACGAAGGCCGCCGCCAGATGGGCCACACCGGTGTCACCGCAGATCAGCAGCCTGGCCCTCGCCACCAGCCCGGCCAGTTCGAGCGGCCCGGTGCGCCCGGCGAGCACGGACGTGGACGGCAGCCCGGCGAGCAGGGCCACCCGCTCGGCGAGGTCCCGCTCCCTCTCGCTGCCGGTGATCACGACCTCGTGCCCGCTGTCCCGCAGTTCGGCGGCCACGAGCGCGAACCGCTCCGGGGGCCAGCGCCGGGCCGGGTACGCGGCCCCCGGGTGGACGACGACCGGACGCGCCCCCTCGCCACCGGGGCGGGGGCGTTCCAGCTCCAGGTCGGCGGGGTCGGCCTCGATGCCGTACCAGCCGAGCAGGTCGCACCAGCGCCGCACCTCGTGCACGTCGTCCGGCCAGTCCGGTCCGTACGCGTCGGGGAAGGCGGGGTGCGCGTGGGTCAGCAGCCGCGCCGGGCCGGTGCGGTGGAGCGCGGCGACGCTGTGCGGGCCGCCCCCGTGCAGGTTGACGGCGACGTCGGCGCGACGGCCGAGCGGCGGCACGTGGCCGGGACCCGACACGTCGCACACCTCGTCCACCCCGCCGATCAGCGGCACCAGGGGCGTCAGTACGGAGGGCGCGGCCAGCACGATCCGGTGGCCGGGGTGGGAGCGCCGCAGGGCGCGCAGGGCCGGGACCGCGGTGAGCAGGTCCCCCAGCCCCAGCCCGCGCAGAACCACCATGAGCGGCCGGTCGTCCCGAGGTCCCGCGAGACCGGCGCCCTTCGGGGAGCTCGCGTGCTCCGGCACCGGAGGGATGCTCATGTGAGCGCCTCTTCCGTGAACGTCGTGAACGTCGGGGCGATCCTCATGTGACGGCCTCTCTCACGAACGTCAGGTGGTCGACCGCCTCGACGACCCGCGTGACCGGCACCGACGACAGGCACGGGTGACCGGCGACCGGGCAGGTGTGTGCCCGCGACGCCGCGCAGGGGGCCCGCTGGTCGCCGAGGACCACGGCCGGCACCCCGTACGGCGCCCAGCGCCCGGCGGGGACCACGGGGGCGAACAGGCTGACGACCGGCGTGCCGACCGCGGCCGCGAGGTGGGCGGGACCGGCGTCGGCGACGACCACCGCGCACGCTCCTTCGAGCACCGCGGCGAGCTCGGGAAAGGTCGTCCTGCCGCCCAGGTCGACGACGGACCTTCCCGGGTTCGCGCCCGCCCGCTCTCCACGTGTGGCCGAGGCGCCGTCCGGGCCCCGGCCGCCCGTCGCGGCGGACTGCCCGTCGACCCAGCCGTCGGTGAAGGTGGACTCGTCCGTCTCCTCCCAGCCGCGCAGGCGGACGGGACCGCCGCCCATCCAGCCGCCCGCGAAGAGGGGGCCGGGCGACAGGCCGTGCTGTCCGATCCCGGAGGCGATCCGCGCGGTGAGTCCCCGCTCGTCCTGGCCGCCGGTCACGACGACCCTGCGGCCCGAGCGGACCAGGTCGTGGACCGCGCGGGCCCAGCTCTCCTCCGGCCACGCCCTGGCCGGGGCCGACACCCCGGGGTGCAGGACCACGTAGCCCGGCGTCCCGGCGAGGTGGCCGACGTCGGGCAGCGGGCGTCGTACGGCGAGGGTGCCCGGGTCTCCCTCGGGAAGCTCGAATCCCGCCGCACGGGCGAGCCCGAGCATGCGTTCGGGCTCCGGTACGTCCACGTCCTCGTCGACGACGTGCCGGACGTCGAGCAGCGAGCCGGGGTAGTCGGCGGAGATCGCGGCGATCCTCTGCGTGCCCGCGAGCCTGAACAGCAGGGCCAGCGGAAGCGGCGACTGGTGGGACGAGGTGAGGATCACCGCCCGCTCGGGGGCCACGTCCCGGACGATCCGCAGCAGCCTGAGGACGTGCGGGCTGGTCACGGGCGGCGCGGCGGGGTCGATCCACGGGGTGCGCCACTCCACCACCCGCGACACCCCGGGCAGCAGCTCGGCGGCGGCCCGGCCGTGGGGCCCGGTGAGCAGCACGACCTGCCGCGCGCCCGCGGCCACCGCGCGGATCGCCGGTCCGGCCAGCAGGACGTCGCCCGCGTTGTCCACGCGGGCGACGAGGACGGTGCCGGTCACCACCGCTCCCCGGCGCCGGAAATCTTCCCGCCGACCACGGGACAGGCCGACGGATCATGAAATATCGCGTTTTCCCCGGGAAATCTCATGGTGCTCGGCCTCTCGTTCGATATCTAATGACTACCGAGAGGAGCGGCCACACAAACCGAAAAATCGTATATAAGCGCAGTTGAGAGGATTATGCGATTACTTTTATGACTACAAGTAATCGTTCCCAGGATTATCCGGTTCCCCCGCAGGGTAGCGAGGCGGGTCACCGCGACGGTGGATCTCCCGCGCGAGGCTCAGCGATCCCGAACCGGACCGAACCGGACCGAACCGAACCGGACAGAACCGGACCGGACCGGACGGCCGGGGATTCAGCCGGAGACGAGGTGGACGTTGGGCTCGCGGGCGCGGCCGGCCAGCTCGGGGATCTCCAGCACGGTCACCCCGGCCGCCGCGAGCTCCTCGGCGCCGTGGCAGTCGACGAAGACCAGCGGCTCGCGCCAGGCCATCACCACGCGCCGGACGCCGCTGTCCAGGATCAGGCGGGTGCAGGTCCTGGGACGCGACCTGCGCGCGCTGCACGGCTCCAGGCTGCTGTAGACCGTGGCCCCGGCCAGCCGGGGGTCGTCCGGGGAGATCTTGGCCAGCGCCGACTCCTCCGCGTGGACGTGAGGGTCGCCCTCCCGCGAGTATCCCCGGGAGATCTCCTCGCCGTCGGCGGAGACGACCACGGCACCGACCGAGAAGGCCGTCTCCGAGGGCGGGCACGACCTCGCCAGGTCGCACGCCAGTCCCAGCCAGTCGTGGTCGTCCATCCGGCCCTCCTCAGCTCAGCAGGTAGCGCAGGAGGGTGACGTCGCCCATCGCGCGGGCCTCCGCCAGCTCCATCCTGCGGTGGCGGTCGCGGGGGAAGTCGCCGCCCAGGACGAAGCGCGGGGCGGCGGGGTCGCCGACGAAGAACGGGGCGACGACGAGGTGGAGCTCGTCCACGAGGTCCTCCCCCAGGAAGCGGGTGTGGACGGAGCTGCCGCCCTCGACCATCAGGCGGCGCACCCCCCGCCCGCGCAGGTCTCGGAGGACGCGGCCCAGATCGACCGTGTCATCCCCACCCGGGCCGCCCGCGTCGACCACCTCGGCGGCCCCGCCGAGACGGCCGGCGAGCTTCGCCACGGCCGCCGGCGCGGCGTACACGAGCTTCTCCGCGTCACCGGCGGTGAAGAAGGCGGCGTCCGGGTCGAGGTCCCCGGAGGCGGTCAGCGTCACCTTCACCGGGGACGGCGGCAGGCCGCGCGCGGCCCGCTCCCGCCCGCGCTCCGCCGACCTGACCAGGAGCCGGGGATCGTCGCGGCGGACGGTGCCCGCCCCGACCAGGATCGCGTCACAGGTGGCGCGGACCGCGTCGACCCGGTCGAAGTCCTCGTCGTTGGAGAGCAGGAGCCGGTGCGGGGTGTTGTCGTCGATGTATCCGTCGACGGACATCGCGCAGCTCAGCAGCACGTACGGGCGCTCGCCCACCCCTCACCTCCCCGATCCGGCACCGGCCGATCGTAACAACCTCCCCCGGCCCGCTCGCGGCGACGTCCCGTCCCCGCCGCCGCACGCCCGGGACGCGGGTACGGGACGCCATTTTTACGTCATCCGTACGTCAACACTAATTCCTCGATTGTTTACCCTCTGTTAACCTAAAACTGAAGCTTTCCAATTGAAGGGCGATAAATGCGTGTGAGCTCGCCGAGCCGTGGTCACGGGCACCTCCCCGGCCTGCGGAGGTCCCCCCGCTGATGGGATGGACCCTGGCGTTCGCCGCCGTGGCGATCCTCTTCGTGCTGGCCAGCGGGGCCAACGACGGCGCCACCATCATCGGCCTCGGGCTCAGGTTCCCCCGCTCCCCCGGATGGGCGATCACCGTGCTCCTGGTGTCCGTGCTCTTCGCGGTCCCGTACCTGCTGGGGGTCGCGGTCGCGCGCACGTTCACCGAGCGGCTGGCCGGGCTCGGGACGAGCGGCGGCGCAGCGGCGTTCCTGGTGGGGGTGGTGATCGCGGTGGCGGTGGTCGCGGTGCTGACGCGCAGGGGCCTGCCGACCAGCCTCACCCTCGCGGTGATCGGCGGCATCAGCGGCGCGGGCCTCGGCGCCGGGCTCCCCGTGTCGTGGCGGGACCTGGGCACCGTCCTGGCGATCGGGGCCGGGGCACCCGTGGCCGGGCTGGCGCTGGGCTACCTGCTGGGGGCCGTGTCGCGCCGCGTGCCGTCCCACCGCCGCATGCCACGGCTGGTGTTCACCACGCACCTGCTCGCCTACTCGGCCCAGTGTGTGGCGTACGCGGTGAACGACGGCCAGAAGATGATCGCGGTGGTGAGCGTGGCGATCGGGGTGAGCCGCGACGGGCTCGGCGGGGTGGGGCCCGTCGAGGTACCGCCGGTGTGGATGGCCGCCCTGGTGGCGGTCTTCCTCGCCGGCGCCCTGACGAGCCTGGTCCGCGTCGGGGGACGGCTGGGGCGCGGGGTGGTCATCACCCGGCCGCTGCACATCGTCTCCGCCGAGACCGCGGCCACCGGCGCCGTCCTCGGCAGCTCGGCCCTGGGAAGCCCGGTGAGCATGACGCAGTCGATCACCGCGGGAGTGGTCGGCGCGGCGACGAGCGAGGGAACGAGGAGGGTTCGATGGCAAGGAGTCGCGAACGTGGGTACGGCATGGCTGGTCACGCTGCCGTCGTCGATGGCGCTGGGCTGCCTCGGCGGTCTGGCCCTGAGGCTGATGTGAAGCGCGCCGGGAGCCGGCCCAGGAGGTTCGCGCGCGCCTGGGACGACCTGCGCGGCCGGTCCGGGCGGCGGATCGTCGGGCTGGTACGCGACCAGGTGGCCATCGCGCGGGCCGGGGCCGAGCTGGCCCGCTCCGTCGCGTCCGGCGAGATCGAGCGGTCTGCGGCCCGTGCCCGGATGGCCGACGTGGAGCACGAGGGGGACGAGGCCAGGGCCGAGCTGGTACGGCTCCTGCGGCGGGTGCTGGCGACCCCCATCGACAGGGAGGACCTGTTCAGGCTCTCCCGCTCGATCGACGACGTGCTGGACCAGCTGCGCGACCACGTACGCGAGATCGACCTGTTCGGGCCGGAGGACCTGCGGTTCGCGGCCGAACCGCTGCGGGCGGTGATCGACGGCCTCGACGAGCTGGAGGGCGCCGTGCTGAAGATGATCGACGCCCCGGCCTCGGTCACCGTGGCCGTGCTGGCCACGCGCAAGGCGTGCAGCCGGGTCCGCCAGCTCTACCAGGCCCGGCTCGCCGAGCTGTTCGCCGAGCCGCTGGACATGGACACCCTGCGCAGGCGCGAGCTGCTGTCGCGGCTCGACGCGGTGGGCCGCCGTCTCGGCGAGGCGGCCGACGCGCTCGCGGACGCGATGCTCAAGCGGAGCCACTGACAACGAAATCACCGACAACGAGGCCACTGACAGCAAGGCCACTGATGACGCCCGGATCGCCACGTCCGGGAACTCCTTCGCGGCCGGGTTCGTCATTCAGCATGCGACCATCCACCGCGTGACGTCCCCGGCGCTGAGAGGCATCTCCCGTGCTTAGCTCGTTCTTCGGAAACCTTGACCAGGACCGGCTCCCCGACCACTTCGCCCTGCAGAACGCCAAGATGCTGCGGGTGCGGCTGGGCGGGGAGGTGCTCGCCCGGCAGGGGGCGATGGTCGCCTTCCAAGGCAAGATGGACTTCGACTACGAGGGCGCGGGAAGCGTGGGCCGCTTCCTGAAGAAGATGGTCAGCGGGGAGGGCGCGCCGCTGATGCGGGTCCGCGGGCAGGGCGTGATCTTCTTCGCCGACAACGCCACCGACGTGCACCTGTTCTACCTGGAGGACGAGGCGCTCACCGTCAACGGCTCCAACCTGCTCGCCTTCGACCCCCAGCTCACCTGGGACATCCAGCGCGTCCAGGGCGCGGGCGTCGCCGCCGGCGGCCTGTTCAACACCACGCTCAGGGGCACCGGCTGGGTGGCGGTCACCGCGCACGGCTCCCCCGTGCTCCTCGACACCTCCCAGGCACCGACCTTCGCCGACGGCCAGTCCGCGGTGTGCTGGAGCGCGGGGTTGCGCGTGGGCGTCAACCGCACGATGAAGGCGGGCGCGCTGATCGGGCGGGGCAGCGGCGAGGCCCTGCAGCTCGCGTTCGAGGGAGAGGGCTTCGTCCTCGTCCAGGCGAGCGAGGGCCCGATCGTCCCCCAGGCCGGCGGCTGACGCCGGTCGTCACGCCCTGGCCTGGATGAGCCCGTGGGCGCCGGTGGTCAGCCAGGGGTTGCCGGTGGCCTCCAGGCCCGCGACCACGTCGCCGTCCAGGCCGACCGCGACCTCGGACTTCAGGGTGCGCAGCGCCGCGACCGGACCGGGGAAGTACGCGGTGGCCTCGGCGAACGGGGTGGTGTGCGGCCAGGCCCTGTCGCCGACCAGGCGGCGGTAGTTCAGGTCGCCCTTCATGATCGTCAGTGACGCGGACGCGAAGTCCTCGCGCATGCCGACCGGCATCTCGCGGTAGGGCAGGGGCGCGCAGGAGAAGGCGTGCGCCCGTACGAGCAGCCGTCCCGACCCGAGCGCCGCCCGCAGCCGGCCCGCGACCTCCCCCGCCTCGCCGCCCGCGGCCGACATGCGCCGCAGGCAGGCCAGGACGTCGGCCGGGGTGGCGTCGGACACGTAGTACGGCAGCGGCTTGACGTGCAGGACGACCTCTCCCGTTCCCCGGGCGTGCAGGAGGTGGTCGATGAGGACGAGGTCGGGCAGCAGCTCGCTCCCGGCGTTGTCCGCGACGAGGCAGATCCTCGCGACACCCCGGCTGTCGGCCGCCGCGCGGCCGCTCGCGCCCCCGAAGAGGCCGGTGACGCCGGGAACGCCGGAGACGCCGGAAGCACCGGAGGCACCGGAAGCACCGGCCGCCCCCTCGCCGCCGATCAGCGACCACAGGAGCTCGCCGTCGTCGGCCAGCAGCCCGGACTCGCGCCTCGCGAGCTCGGGACCGGCCGCGACCCGGAACACGAGATCGGCCCGGTTCCCCCACAGCGCCCTCAGGGTCAGCGTCCGGGCCCGTTCGGCGGAGGGCAGGGCGGCCAGGGCGTCGAGCTCGCGCAGCTCCTCCTCGACGGCCTCGCCGGACAGCTCGGCCTCCTTGAAGGGCTCGAACGGGTCCACGCCCTGCCACGCGCCGGGCCCGAAGTAGCCGACCGCGGACAGGAGCTTGCGGTAGAAGTAACTCTCCGCCCACAGGAACGGCGCGTCGTCCCACCGACGCCCGATGTGCCCCCGGTCCCAGCTCTCCCACAGGTCACGGTCGTGCGCGCGGTCCTCCAGCGGCTTCATGACCCCCTCGATCTCCTCGAGGAGCAGGTCGAGCGCCCGGTTCACCCGGATGTCGTACGGCGTGGCGGCACGGACCTTCTCGATCAGCGCGGGGTGCCGTTCATGAAGGACCCGCCACGGATAGGAGCCGGGCACGTCGCTCAGGAACTCCGGCGGATCGTACGGCCCGGAAGGCCCTCCGGACCGCCGCGGGGCATCACGGTCTGCCATTTCCCACTCCCTTTTTGACGCAAGACGACTCTTGTTATGAAATATGTTTAGCTAGAGCGAACAGGCGGCCGCGCCGCTTGACGGAGGGAGCCGTAGGTGGGCACATCGGAGCGTCGCAGCGGTGAGGAGCTGGACCGCCACGACGCCGTCGGAGCCCGGATGCGGCAGTTCCGTAAGGAGCGCGGTCTGACACTACGCGGTCTCGCCACCCACTCCGGGCTCTCGATCGGCTTTCTGTCGCAGGTCGAGCGGGGTATCTCCTCCATCGGCCTGACCGCGCTCAACAGCGTGGCGACCGCCCTCGACCGCAGCGTGGCGGAGTTCTTCAACGACGTGCCGCCGGAGGAGGAGACCGAGGAGGAGAGCGCCCCGGTCTCCCACCTGCCGAGCCACTTCACGCTCACCCGCTCGGCGACGGCCGCCACCGAGTACATCTCGGGCCAGCAGACCTACCGCATGCTCTCGGCCAGGGGCCCGAACCTGGTGCTCGAACCGCTGCTGGTGCACATCGCGCCCGGCGGCAAGCGCGAGAACTCCTACGGTCACGCCGGGGAGGAGTTCGCCTTCGTGCTGGAGGGCGAGCTCCTGTACGAGGTCGACGGCGTCGAGCACCGGCTGCACCCGGGCGACAGCGTCCACCTGAGGTCGACCGTCCCGCACAGCATGTTCAACGACACCGACCGGGTCACCACGGTCGTGTCCGTGGTGACCCCCCGGCTGTTCTGACCTTCCCCGCGATCGTCAACGGCGCAGGGCCCGGGCCGCCAGCGCGACCGCGGCCAGCGCGCCGAGCGCCCCGGCTGCGACCGCCCCGCGCTGGCGGGAGATGCGCCGCCGGATCTCGGCGTACGGCACCGTGCTGAACGACACGAGCTCGTAGCGGGAGACGTAGAGGCCGGGCAGCAGCCGTTCCAGGCCGTGCTCGACGCGCTTGCGCAGCAGGAACGAGCGGGAGGCGACCTTGTCGCGCATCTCGACGAAGTTCTCCAGCGCGAGTTCGGCGATGGTGTCGGCGTTCTCCTTGCGGCGGGCCCCGTACATGGCGAGGGCCCGGGGGAAGTCGTCGCCGGTCTCCTCCAGGCAGCGGTCGAGCTCCACGCAGTCCTCGAAGCCGCAGTTGGCGCCCTGGCCGTAGAAGGGGACGATCGCGTGGGCCGCGTCGCCGAGCAGGCCGACCACCGCCCCGGCGGTGCCGCGTACGTGCCAGGGGTGGGCCCGCACGGTGACCAGGTGCCCGATCGGGTTGTGGGCGTAGTCCCCGGCGAGGTCGGGCATGAGGGCGTGGGCGTCGGGGTAGTTGGCGGCGAAGAACTTCTCGAACCGCTCCTCGGTGTCCAGCTCCGCGAAGCTGCCCGGCCCCGACTTGGGCCAGAACAGCGTGCAGGTGAAGGACCTGTCCGGGTTGGGCAGGGCGATCATCATCGCCTTGCCGCGCGGCCAGATGTGCAGCGCGCCCGGGTCGAGGGCGAACCCGCCGTCGCGCGCCGGGATCGTCAGTTCCTTGTAGCCGTAGTCGAGGTACTCCTGGCTGAAGTCGAAGCCGGGCAGGAACTGCAGCCGTCCCCGTACCGCGCTGTAGGCGCCGTCGGCGGCGAGCACGACCGGGGCGGTGTGGGTGACGGGACCGCCGGGCGTGTCGAAGTCCATCCGGCCCGAGTCGACGTCGAGCCCGGTCAGCCGGTGCTCGAAGAGGGCGCGGACCCCGGGCATGCCGAGGGCGGCGTCCAGCAGGGTCCGGTTGAGCTCCGAGCGGCTGATGGAGTTGATCGCCCGCCGCCCTCCGGCGCTGTAGGGCTGGAAGCCGAGCGTGCCGTCGGGGGCGTGCATCATCCGGCCGGGCATCGGCAGCGCGGCCTTCAGCACGGTCTCGTCCAGCCCGATCCCGCGCAGCGCGTCGATCCCCCGCTCGGAGATCGCCAGGTTGATCGAGCGCCCTCGCTCGGGGGCTGCCTCGCGCGGGTCGGGCCTGCGCTCGTACAGGGTGACCTCGTAGCCTCTGCGGGCCAGGTAGCAGGCCGTGAGGCAGCCGACCAGCCCGGCACCGACCACGGCGACCTCTCCGCGCGAACTCATGCCGGTCTCACCTCCCTGGCGAGCGCGTCGGCCGCGCGCCAGCAGTCGTGGAACGTGGAGTACATGGGCACGGGGGCGAACCGGATGACGTCCGGGCGCCGCACGTCGGCGAGGACGCCGTGGACCTCGTGCAGCCGGGCGGCCAGTTCGGAGGCGTCGATGCCCCCGGTCACCCTGAGGGAGAGCTGGGCCCCGCGCCTGGCCGGGTCGGCGGGGGTGACGATCTCCAGCGGGCGGTCGCGGGCCACCTCGGTCAGCAGCCGTTCCAGGTGGCCGGTGAGCGCCAGGCTCCGCTCCCGCAGCGCCGCCATCCCGGTCTCGGCGAACATCCGCAGCGAGACCCGGACCGGGGCCATCGCGAGGATCGGCGGGTTGGAGATCTGCCAGGCGTCGGCGGTGGGGACGGGGACGAGCTCCGGCCACATCTCGAAGCGGGTCGCCTGCTCGGTGCTCCACCACCCGGCCAGCCGGGGCAGCCCCGGGTCGGTCACGTGGCGCCGGTGCACGAAGCACCCGGCGACCGCGCCGGGACCGGCGTTGAGGTACTTGTACGAGCACCAGGCCGCGAAGTCCACGTCCCAGTCGTGCAGCGCGAGCGGCACGTTCCCGGCGGCGTGCGCGAGGTCCCAGCCGACGCGGCACCCGGCCGCGTGCCCGGCGGCGGTGACGGCGGGGATGTCGAGGAACTCGCCGGTCAGGTAGTTGACCCCGCCGAGGAGCACGAGCGCCACCCGGTGCCCCTCGCGGGCCAGGTAGTCCACGATGTCCTCGGTGCGCAGGCAGTCCTCGCCCTCGCGGGGGCGCAGGCGGACGACCGTCTCGTCGGGGTCGAGGCCGTGGTGCGCGGCCTGGCTGCGCACCGCGTAGCTGTCGGAGGAGAAGGCGTGGTCTTCGATGACGATGCGGGTGCGCTCGCCCGCAGGGCGGTAGAAGGTCGCCATCATCAGGTGCAGGTTGACGGTGAGGGAGTTCATCACCACGGTCTCGTCGGGGTACGCGCCGACGAGCGCGGCGGCGTCCTCGCGCAGTTCCTCGTGGTAGGGCAGCCAGGGGTGCGCCGCCCGGTGGTGTCCCTCGACCGCGTGCAGGGCCCAGTCGTCCAGCTCGGCGGAGATCGCGGCGCGGGCGGCGCGGGGCTGGAGGCCGAGCGAGTTGCCCGCGAAGTAGGCGACCTCGGGGTGGCGGGAGCCGGCGGGGGCGGGCGGGACGAGGAACTCCGCGCGGCGGCACACCGGCTTCCCGGTGTTCCTCGCCTGCTCGGCGCACCCGGCGTCGGCGGCGAGCGCCTCCCGCTCGCCGAGACCTCCGGGGCCGCCGAAGCCACCGGCTCCCTCGGAACCGCCAGGGCCGTCAGGGCCGTCAGGGCCGTCAGGGCCTCCCTGGTCGCGGAGGTCGCCGAGACCTCCGGACTCCTCGAAGGCACCGGGGCCTCCAGGGCCGCCGGGAGCGCCGTGTCCGCCCAGGTCGCGGAGGTCGCCGAAGCCTCCGGCCCTCGCGGCCGTCACGCCGACATCCTGATCGCCGACACCCTGATCGCCGGGTCCCCGGCACGCTCGATCGTCACGTCATCTCCTTCTCCATTCTTATGTTCACCCATACTGAACTGGGGTGAAATTAGGAGCGTTAGACGATTCCGGCCGCGCGCTTTGCGGATGGAAGGTTCTGCGGGCATCCGGTTTCGAGATGACGGAGCGTCACCGCCGGTCACCCCGGCGACGCCACCTCCTTCGGGGAGCGGTCCAGCAGCGGCAGCACCCCGGTGCCCAGCAGCTCCACGCCGCCGTCGTCGGTGAGACCGTGCGGCGTACCGAACTCCACCCGGTGCGCCCCCGCGTCGATGAGGGCCTGCGCCTGCGCGGCGACCTGCTCCGGGGTGCCGGAGAAGGCGAACAGGTCGAGCAGGTCGCCGGGGATCAGCCGCCCCGCCTCCTCGTCCCTCCCCTCCCCTACCAGCTCCTTGACCCGGCCGAGCAGGTCGGCGGGGATCTCCACGGTCGGGTCGAGGTCGGCGACCACCGCGAGGTACATGGCGACCTCGGCGCGCGCCCTGGCGCGGGCGGCGGCGCCGTCGGTGTCGACGACGGTCACCGCGCCCAGGACGACGCCGACCTCGCGGGGATCGCGCCCGGCGGCCGTCGCCCCGGCCGCGACCCGCTCGCGGATCACCCCGACCATCGCCGGATTCGCGCTGCCGCCCACCTTGATCTCGTCGGCGATCCGCCCGGCCAGCGCCGCCCCCCGCGGGCCCCACGCGCCGAGCAGCAGCGGCGGCCGGGCCCGGTGTACGGGGTAGCGCAGCCGGGTGCCGGGCGCGAGACGGAACATCTCCCCCTCGTAGCCCGCGTCGTCACCGGCCAGCAGCCGGTGGACCACCTCGACGGCCTCCGCCAGCGCGGTGAGCGGCCTGGGCTGGGCGATGCCCACCGCGCCGAGCCAGGTGCCGCGCGCCAGGCCCAGGTAGGCGCGGCCGTGCGAGGCCAGGTCGAGGGCGGCGAGCTGCCCGGCGATCTCGTACGGTGCCGTCGAGTACGGGTTGAGGCAGGCCGCGCCGAGCCGCACCCGCCCGGTGGCGGCGGCCATCTCCAGCAGGGGGAAGATCGGCGGCTGGTACATCAGGTCGCCGAACACGCTCAGCACGTCGAAGCCGTGCTCCTCGGCGCGGCGCGCGAGCCGCGCGTAGTCACCGGCCCGCTTGTCGCTCTGCAGGCCGAGCCCGATCTCGGCGGCCGTCATCGCGAACTCCCCGGATCGACGGCGGCCGTCATCGCGGACCCCTCAGGCCGGCGGCTGTCATCACGAACCCTCTCAGGTCAGGCACGAACCCTCTCAGGTCAGGTCGGCGGAGTTCATCCGGCGGCGGTGGGTCCGTTCGACCCGCATCACCAGCCGTTCCTCCGGGTCGGGGCAGGCGAACAGGGTGTCGCGCGCCAGCCAGTCGCCCTCGGCGAGGTCGCGCTGCTTGGCGGCGAGGAACGGCAGGACCGAGGCGAGCGCGTAGACGCAGAAGTGCTCGCCGTCGGGGAGCCGCAGGTGGGCGCTGTTCTCCAGCGTGAAGCGGTCGCCCACCTTCATCCCGCAGACGGATCTGCCCTCGATGCGGTCGACCACCACCCGCAGGTCGTACAGCTCCATGTCGCCGTCGTCGCCGTCGTCGTTCCCGACGGTGTCCTCCATACCGGTTCCCCTCCCTCAGCCTGTCCGGACTCAGCCCGTCCGGACCATGATCTTGCCTGTCGTGCGGCGCGCGGCCAGGTCGGCGAGGGCGGCGGGGGTGCCCGCCAGGTCCACCACGCGCGACACGAGCGGCCGGACGGCGCCCGAGGCGAGCAGCGCGAACAGCTCCTCGTAGGCGTCCCGCACCGCGCCGGGCCTCCGCCACGGGTACGCCGACCCCCACGACACCCCGACCAGGGAGGCGTTCGCCGCGACCAGCGCCATCGGGTCGACCGGCGGCGGGGTGCCTCCGGCCGCCCCGACGGCCACCAGTCGTCCTTCGAAGGCCAGGCAGCCCATCGAGCGCGCGAGGACGTCGCCGCCGACGGGATCGACCACCACGTCCGCGCCGTGCCCGCCCGTCAGGTCCGTGACCGCGGCGGCGAAGTCGGCGTCCAGGTAGTCGATCGCCTCGTCCGCCCCGTTCTCCCGGCACAGCGCGGTCTTGGCCGGGCCGCCCGCCGTGCAGATCACGCGCGCCCCGAAGGCCCGCGCGAGCTGGGTGGCGGCGATGCCGACACCGCCCGCGCCCGCGTGCACGAGCACCGTCTCCCCCGCCGCCAGCCCGGCCCGGCGCAGCGCGAACCACGCGGTCTGGTACGTGACGGGCAGGGCCGCGACCGTGACGGGATCGAGCCCGTCCGGGTACGGCACGACGAGGGCCGCGTCGACGGTGACGACGTCGCCGAGGGCGCCGTGCGGCAGGGTCGGGCAGGCGAGGACCGCCCTGCCCTCCAGATGCTCGGCGCCCGGCCCGGCGGCGACGACCGTCCCGGTGGCCTCGACGCCCGGCGTCATCGGCGGGTCGGGGCGCACGGGGTAGGTGCCCCTGCACAGCATGACGTCGAGGTAGTTCAGCCCGACGGCCCGTACCGCGATCCTGACCTCCCCGTCGCCGGGGGCGCGCTCCTCGGGCACCTCGGCGAGGGAGAGGACCTCCTCGGGCTCGCCGTGCTCGTGGGCGACCAGCCGCCGGTTCACGGCGCGAGCAGTTCGGAGTGGTGGTGCACGATGAGCCAGTCGCCGCCGACGCGGCGCAGCACGTCGGTCACCCGGCTGCGCTGCGCGGGCTCGCCGGGCGGTTCTGCGACCAGCACGTAGCGGGCGACGCCGGTGTCGTCCCACACGTCGATCCGCTTGTCCTCGGCCGCCAGCCTGTCGAGGCGGGGACGGGCACCCGAGCCGTCCCTGTCGTCGCGGTAGGCGTCGAGTTCCCGCCGGGTCCGCAGCGGTCCCGGCAGGTGCGTCTCCCAGGTGGTCACCTCGTCGTGCAGGTGCCCGTCGAACCGGCGGCGGTCGGCCGCGAGGAACGCGTCGTACATGTCGTCGATACCCGCCGAGATCAGGTCGGCGTCCGTGCCGGAGGCGGTATTCATGCCGAAAGCGGTGTTCATGCCGGGGCCGGTGGTGCCCATGCCGGAGGCGGTGTCCGTGCCGGAGGCGGTGCTCATGCCGGAGGCGGTGCTCATGCCGGAGGCGGTGCTCATGCCGGAGGCGGTGCTCATGCCGGAGGCGGTGCTCATGCCGGAGGCGGTGCTCATGACTTCTCCCATCCCGACCGGTCGTCGCGGACGACCCGGCCGCCCTTCATCACCCAGCGGACCCCCCGGAAGGCCGAGGTGTCCGCGAGCGGGTCCGCGTCCATCGCGACGAGGTCCGCGTACTTGCCGACCTCGACGGTGCCGAGGTCGGCGTCGGCGCCGAGCCAGCGCACCGGGCCGAGCGTGCCCGCGTACAGCGCCCCGGCCGGGCCGAGACCGCCCTCGGACATGCACTCCAGCTCGCGTACCGAGGCGTTGGTCCCCTCGAAGTCCCAGAACGGCGGCATGTCGCTGCCCAGCAGGACGTCCACCCCCGCGTCGAGGGCCATGGCGTAGCTCTCCAGGTGCCGGGGTCCGGCGCCGAGCGAGCGGCACTGCATCCACTCCGGCACCCCGAGCTCGTCGAAGAACTCCTTGCAGCGGGTGACGAGCAGCGTCGGCACCAGGGAGGTGCCGCGTTCGGCCATCCTCTTCGCGACCTCGGGGGTGAGCTGGTAGCCGTGCTCCACGCAGTCGAGGCCGAGCTCGACGGCCTCGGCGATCACCGCCGCCGGGCCCGCGTGCGCGGTAACCTTGCGGCCCCAGGCGTGCGCGGTCTGCAGCGCCGCCGCCATCTCGTCGGAGAACAGCTGCGGGGTGTCGATCCTCTCGTGCTCCCCGGCGATCCCGCCCGAGATCATGATCTTGATGAGGTCGGCGCCCGCCTTGACCTGGCTGCGCACCCCGCGCCGGAACCCGTCGGCGCCGTCGCACTCCAGGGTGTCGCTCCCCTCGTGCCCGTGGCCGCCGGTGCAGACCAGGGCCTGACCGGCGGTGAAGATGCGCGGGCCGGCCGCCCGGCCCGACTCGATCGCCCGGCGCAGCGCGAAGTCGGCGTGGTCCTTCTCGGCCACGCACCGCACCGTGGTGACCCCGCAGTGCAGGGTGCGCCGGGCCCCGTCGGCCATGTAGAGGGCGAGTTCGTGCGCCGTCATGTTCTTGACGTTGTCGCCTCCCTTGCCCGGGAGCGACAGGGACAGATGGGTGTGCATGTTGACCAGGCCGGGGGTGACGTACGCGCCGTCGAGGTCAACCGGGTGGGCGTCGCCCGTCCGCTCCAGGATCCGCTCGCGGGAGCCCACGGCCGCGATCCGGTCGCCCCGGATCCACACCGCCGCGTCGGCGATCCGCCCCTCGCCCGCTTCCGCCGTACGGTTCCCGGGGGCACCGGTGGCGCGGGCGTCGGTGACGGTGCAGTTGACGAGGACCATGTCATTGGCCGTGTCGTTGGGCATGTCGTTCATCGGAGGGCCCCGATCCCGTAGATCCGGTGGGCGGCCTCGGGGGAGACGTGGCCCTCGGCGACGTCGCGGCGGACGAGGTCGGGGTCGCGCTCGCGCGGATCGCCGTGCCCGCCGCCCCCGGCCGTCAGCAACGTGACCCGATCGCCGATCTGCACCCTGGTCCGCTTCGTGCTCACCCGGTGCTCGCGCTCGGTGCCGGGGAAGACCACCACCTGGTTGGGCTCCGGCTCCAGCCCGCCTTCCAAAGCCCAGGGCCGTGATCGCGTCTTCTTGATCACCGACAGGAACTCCCCCGGCACCACGAACCGGATGTCACGCCGCAGACCGACCCCACCCCGGAACTTCCCCGCGCCCCCGGAGTCCTCACGCATCTCCACCCGCTCGAAGAACATCCCGGTCTTCGCCTCCAGGACCTCGACGGGGGTGTTGCGGGCCTGGGTCTGGCACAGGTGGTTCGCGGCGTTCATGCCGTCGTGGGAGGGGGTGGCGCCCCAGCCGACCGGGTCGTTGTTGCTGACCGCGAACATCCGCCCGGTCTCCGGATGGGTCCCGACCATCATGAATCCCGGCACGTCACCCCCCGAGGAGGCCGGAAGCCGCTCCGGCATCCCCTGCGCCAGCGCCTTGTAGATCAGCTCCAGGGCGACCGTCCCCGTCCACTGGGTGAAGGTCGCCGCCGGGTAGACGGCGTGGAAGAGCGTGCCGGGCTCGGCCCGCACCTCCAGCGGGGCGAAGTGCCCGGCGTTGGTCTGCTCCCCCGGCGCGGTGATCGCCTTGAACGCGACCCGGCAGGTCGCGATCGTCGCGCCGAACGGGAGGTTGACGGGGCCGGGCACGGCGGGCGAGGAACCGGCGAAGTCGACGGTGAAGGTTCCGTCGGCGATGGTGACGGTGACCTCCATGCGGATCGGGTCGCCGGTGATTCCGTCGTCGTCCAGCCAGTCGACCGCCGTCCACGACCCCTGCGGGAGGCGGGCGACGGCCTCGGCGGCGGACTCGGCGGCGGTGGCGATCACGGTCTCGACGACGGACTCGACGACCGCCGCGCCGTAGCGGGCGTGGAGCTCGCGGATCCGGCGCTCGCCGGTGCGCAGCGCGGCCACCTGTGCGTTCAGATCACCGATCACCAGATCAGGCATCCGCGAATTGAACCGGATCAATTCGATGATCTCCCGATTGGGAACACCCTCCGAGAACACCTTCGTCCCCGGAAAGATGATCCCCTCCTGATGCATGTCCGTGGAATCCAGCACATACCCCGGATCCTTCGCCCCCAGATCCATCCAATGAGCCCGCACACACAAGAAACCCACCAGATCCACACCCACGAACACCGGACAGAACAACGTCGCGTCATACGAATGCGCCGCGTTCCAATACGGGTAATTCAGCAACACCACATCACCCGGCCGCAGATTCTCCCGCCCCACATACTCCACACCCTTGCGGATGGAATAGTCGTTGGCGCCGAGGAAACGGCTCAGCCCGGTCGACTCGGCGACCAGGCGCAGGCTCGCGTCGTAGACGGAGATGCCGAAGTCGAAGACCTCGTAGATGACGGGATTGAAGGCGGTACGGACGAGCGTGGCCCGCATCTCCTCGGCGGCCGAGGCGAGATGGCTGCGCACCACCTCGACCGTCGCGCCGTCCACCCGGCTTCCCGAGGGCTCAGACATCGTCGATCCCGTAGGTTTCGCGGGCGGCTTCGGGAGAGACGTATCCCTCGGCGACGTCGCGCCGGACGAGGCCGGGGTCGCGCTCGCGCGGATCGCCGTGCCCGCCACCCCCGGCCGTCAGCAACGTGACCCGGTCGCCGATCTCCACCCTGGTCCGCTTCGTGCTCACCCGGTGCTCGCGCTCGGTGCCGGGGAAGACCACCACCTGGTTGGGCTCCGGCTCCAGCCCGCCTTCCAAAGCCCAGGGCCGTGACCGCGTCTTCTTGATCACCGACAGGAACTCCCCCGGCACCACGAACCGGATGTCACGCCGCAGACCGACCCCGCCCCGGAACTTCCCCGCGCCCCCGGAGTCCTCACGCATCTCCACCCGCTCGAAGAACATCCCCGTCCTGGCCTCCAGGACCTCGATCGGGGTGATGCGTCCCGTACTGCCCGAGACGTGGGTGGCGGCGTTCATGCCGTCGTGGGAGGGGGTGGCGCCCCAGCCGACCGGGTCGTTGTTGCTGACCGCGAACATCCGCCCGGTCTCCGGATGGATCCCGACCATCATGAACCCCGGCACGTCACCCCCCGAGGAGGCCGGAAGCCGCTCCGGCATGCCCTGTGCCAGCGCCTTCAGGATGAGCTCGACCGCGACGATGCCGGTCCAGAGGGTGAACGTCGGCTGCGGGTAGACGGCGTGGAAGAGCGTGCCGGGCTCGGCCCGCACCTCCAGGGGGACGGTCGTGCCGAAGTTGGACGGCTCGTCGGGCGAGGTGAGCGCCTTGAGGACTACCTTGCAGATCGCGATCGTCGCGCCGAACGGCATGTTGATGGGACCGGGCGTGGCGGGCGAGGAACCGGCGAAGTCGACGGTGAAGGTTCCGTCGGCGATCGTGACGGTGACCTCCATCCGCACCGGGTCCTCGCTGATGCCGTCGTCGTCCAGCCAGTCGACCGCCGTCCACGAACCCTGCGGCAGCTCGGCGAGGGCGGCGCGGGTGCGCGCCTCGCCGTCCTCGACCATCCGCCGGACCGCGGCGTCCACGGTCGGGCGGCCGAACTTCTCCAGGATCTCCAGGAACCGGCGCTCGCCGGTGCGCAGCGCGGCCACCTGAGCGTTCAGATCACCGATCACCAGATCAGGCATCCGCGAATTGAACCGGATCAACTCGATGATCTCCCGATTGGGAACACCCTCCGAGAACACCTTCGTCCCCGGAAAGATGATCCCCTCCTGATGCATGTCCGTGGAATCCAGCACATACCCCGGATCCTTCGCCCCCAGATCCATCCAATGAGCCCGCACACACAAGAAACCCACCAGATCCACACCCACGAACACCGGACAGAACAACGTCGCGTCATACGAATGCGCCGCGTTCCAATACGGGTAATTCAGCAACACCACATCACCCGGCCGCAGATTCTCCCGCCCCACATACTCCACACCCTTGCGGAGCGAGAAGTCGTTGGCGCCGAGGAAGAAGGTGAGCCCGGTGGCCTCGGCGATCAGCCGCAGGTCCGCGTCGTACATCGACATGCCGAAGTCGTGGACCTCGTAGATGACCGGGTTGAACGATGTGCGGATCAGCGTGGCCCGCATCTCCTCCGCCGCCGCGAGCAGGTAACTGCGCACCACCTCGGCGGTCGCGCCGTCCAACCGGGCGCCGTCGTGCTGGGCGCCATCCCGTCCCGCGCCGTCCCGCCGCTCCGTCATGACGCCGCCTCCACAAGCCGTACCAGCAGATAGCCGTGCTCCTCGACCTCGACCCGCTGGCCCGAGGGGACCACGGTGGTCGAGGTGCCCTCGTCGACCAGGGCGGGCCCGTCGAACGTGTCGCCCGGCTCCAGCAGGGCGCGGTCGTAGACGGCGAACGACGCCGTGGCGCGGGTGCCGAAGTCGTAGGCGTCCCTGCGGGCGAGCAGCGCCCGGCCCGCGTCGCCGTCGCCCGGCGGGCGCGTCACCAGCTCGGGCCTGTCGGTGCGGCCGATCCCGCGTACCCGCAGGTTGAGGATCTGCACCCGGTTGTCCATGGCGTGCCCGTACCGCGCCGTGTGGGTCTCCTCGAACGCCCGCCTGATCGCGTCCCGGTCGAGGTCGCGGCCCGCGGTGACGATGAGCGAGTGTTCCTGGCCCAGGTAGCGCAGCTCGAACTGGCGCTCAAGGACCATCCGGCCGGCCGGGACCCGCTGCGCCTCCAGCGAGGCGACCGCCTCGGCCTCGACGCCCTTGAACACCGTCTCCAGCGCGTCGAGGTCGGCGTCGTCCAGGGTGGCCATCACCGTACGGGAGAAGTCGTCGACGATGTCAGCGCTGAGCATGCCCCAGGCGGAGAAGCCCGACGGCGCGAACGGTACGACGACCTCGCCGATGCCCATCTCCGCCGCGAGCAGCGGGGCGAGCAGCGGCCCGGCCCCGCCGAACGCGAGCAGCGAGAAGCCCCGGGGGTCGTGTCCCCGCTCGACCGTGATCTGCCGGACCGCGCCGACGGTCCTGGCGAGCAGCACGTCGAAGACGCCCGCCGCCGCGGCCTCCGGGCTGAGCCCGAGGGGCCCGGCCACCTGCTCGTCGAGCGCCGCGCGGGCGGCGTCGGCGCGCAGCTCCATGGTCCCGGCCAGAAAGCGGCCGGGGTCCACGTAGCCGAGGACGACCGCCGCGTCCGTGACAGTGGGGCGGGTGCCGCCCCGGCCGTAACACACCGGGCCGGGGTCGGCACCCGCGCTCTGCGGCCCCACCTTCAGCAATCCCCGCTCCAGCCACGCGATCGAGCCCCCTCCGGCACCGATCGTGCGAATGTCGTACGTGGGGATCAGCAGCGGGAAGTGCTCCAGCTGCGCCTCGTAGGCGGCCACCGGGGACCCGTGCTCGATCACGCACGCGTCCAGGGAGGTACCGCCGATGTCGAAGGTGAGAAGGTCCCGGCGACCGAGGGCGGCGGCGATGTGCGCCGCGCCCACGATGCCGCCCGCCGGGCCCGACAGCACGGTGTGCGTCGGGGAGGTCTTGGCCACGGACGACGTCATGGAACCGCCGCCGGACCGCATGATCAGGAATCGCCCGTCGAAGCCGCGCTCGGCCAGCCCGCGCTCCAGCCGGTCCACGTACCTCTCGAAGATCGGCCGGATGTAGGCGTCGAGGACGGTGGTGCTGGTGCGCTCGTACTCGCGGTACTCCCTGACGATGTCGGTGGAGACCGAGACCGTCACGTCCGGGTAGGCCTCCCGGATGATCCGGGCGGCCTCCCGCTCGTGGGAGGGGTCGAGGAAGGAGTACAGGAAGCAGACGGCGATCGACACCACTCCCCGCTCCTCGACGAGGACGCGGGCGGCCTCCCGCACCCCGGCGGCGTCGAGCTCCTCGACCACCCGGCCCCGGTGGTCGAGGCGTCCCCGCACCCCCGCGGTGTGGCGGCGTTTCACGAGGCTCTCGGGCCGCTCGTACTGGAAGTCGTACATGTGGTCGGCGGGCACGTTGCCCCTGCCGATGAGGAAGATGTCGCGGAAGCCGTCGTTGGTGACGATCCCGGTGGGCTCGCCGCGCCGCTCCAGGACGGCGTTGAGGCCGAGGGTGGTGCCGTGGATGAACAGCTCCACCTTCGACAGGTCGGTGCCGAGCGCGGCGACCGCGTCGAGCACGCCCTCCCAGGGCCGGGCCGGGGTGGTCGAGGCCTTCCTGAAGCGCACCTCGTGGGTGCGCGTGTCCAGCTCCATCGCGTCGACGAAGGTGCCGCCGATGTCGACGGCGAGCCGGAGGTGCTTGGGGTCGGGCATCGCGGATGTCACCTTTCGATCAGCGCGGGGATCTCGGCGGCGCGGTGGCAGGCGACCAGGCTCGCGTCGTACGGGCGGAGTTCCTGTTCCCGCTCCCGGCACTCGCCGGTCGCGAAGGGGCAGCGTGGCGCGAGGGCGCAACCCGTGGCGGCGTCCGCCTCCTCCAGGTCCTTGGTCAGCTCGACCCGCGGGCCGCCGTACCCGGCGCCGAGGCTGGGGGCCGCGGCCAGCAGCGCCCGGGTGTAGGGGTGCAGGGGGTTGCCGAAGACCTCCTCCACCGGCCCCTCCTCGACGATCCTTCCCAGGTAGAGGACCGCGACGCGGTCGCAGAACCCCCGGACGGTGGCGAGGTCGTGGGAGATGAAGACCGTGCCGCGCGAGCGGTCGCCGCTCACCTCGGCGATCACCTTCAGGATCTGCGCCTGCACGGTGACGTCGAGCGCCGAGGTCGGCTCGTCGAAGACGATCAGGTCGGGGTCGCCGACGAGCGCGCGGGCGATGCCGACGCGCTGCGCCTGCCCGCCGGACAGCTCGTGCGGGCGCCGCCCCAGGATCGACGGGTCCAGCTCCATGCGCTCCAGGACGCGGGCGACGCGCGACGCTCGCTCGGCGGCGGGCACCCCGGCGGCGCGCAGCGGCTCGCCGATCGCGTCCGCCACGGTCCGCCGGGGACTGAGCGACCCCACGGGGTCCTGGAAGACCAGCTGGGCGCGGGTACGCAGGCGGCGCAGCTCCCGGCCGCGCACCTCGGACAGGACCCGCCCGGCCACCTCGACCCTTCCCGAGGAGGGCGCCACCAGCCCGAGCATCAGCCTGGCGAGCGTGCTCTTGCCGCAGCCGCTCTCCCCGACGATGCCCAGGGTCTCGCCCGCGGCGACGCCGAGGCTCACCCCGCGCAGGGCGTGGTGGCCCCCGCCGCCGAAGCGGGCCCGGTAGAGGACGTGCGCGTCCTCGACGCGCAGCACCTCCCCACCGGTCCTCCCCGCGGGGTCCCTGGAGACCGCCCCTCTCCCGGAGACCGCCCCTCTCCCGGAGACCGTCCCTCTGCCGGAGACCGCCTCCACCTCTGGGAGCGTCCACGCGCCGGACGGGACGGCCACGGAGGGGGCGGTCGTAGGCGCGGGTGAGGTCCGGGTCTCGGTCTCGGTCTCGGTGAAGATGACGGGATCGGTGAAGGCGACGGGGTCGGTGAGGGGCCCGGAGCGGGGATGGAAGCAGGCGGCGCTCCAGTCGGAGGCCAGGTCCTCGGGGCGCGGCAGCTCCGTCGTGCACAGCTCCGTCGCGTGCGCGCAGCGCGGCGCGAACGGGCAGGAGGACGGCGCCTCCACCGGCAGCGGCATCGCACCGGGGGTGGCGACCACCGGGCGCCCGTCGATGTCGGGCACCGAGCGCAGCAGCGCCCGCGTGTAGGGGTGGGCGGGCTCGTCGAGGACCTGCGGCCCGGGACCGCTCTCCACCACCGTCCCCGCGTAGAGCACCACGACGCGGTCGCAGACCTCCGCGATGGAGGCGAGGTCGTGGGAGATGAGCAGGACCCCGCGCCGCTCGGCGTTCGCGGCGAGCCGGAAGCGGTTGAGGATCTCCCTGGTGAGGGTCACGTCCAGCCCGGTGGTGGGCTCGTCGGCGATCAGCAGGCCGGGGGCGCACCCGGTGGCCAGCGAGATCATGACGCGCTGCGCCATGCCGCCGGAGAGCTCGTGCGGGTAGGCGTCCAGCCGTCGCCTCGGGCTGCGGATACCGACCGACTCGAACAGCTCGGCGGCGACCTCCCTGGCGGGGGCGGCGGCCAGGCCCCGGTGGGTGACCAGCCGGTCGACGAGCTGGCGGCCGACGGTCCTGGTGGGGCTGAGCGCGCCGCGCGGGTTCTGGAAGCAGATCGCGGCGCCGTGCCCCCGGAAGGACTCCAGCTCGGCCGCGCCCATCGTCAGCACGTCGGCGCCGTCGAACAGGACCTTCCCGGTCGTACGGGAGCCGCCGGGCAGCAGGCCCACGATCGAGCGGGCCACCATGCTCTTGCCGCCGCCGCTCTCGCCGACCAGGCCGACCACCTCGCCGGGCTCGACGCTCAGGTTCACCCCGCTCAGCGCGGCCACCCGGCGTCCGGGACGGTCGATCACGACGGAGAGGTCCTCGATCGACAGGAGGGTCATCGTCCGTCACCTCCTCGTGGAGTCGGCGCGTTCCTGCAGGCCCTCGCCGAGGAGGCTGAAGCCCAGGACACAGATGAGCAGGAAGAGGCCGGGAGGCACCGAGGTCCACCACCGGCCGGCGACGACGTCCCCGGTGCCGAGGCTGATCATCGCGCCCCACTCGGCGGTGGGCACCGGCACGCCGAGCCCGAGGAAGGACAGCCCGGCCAGCGTGAGCATCGCCCAGCCGCAGTTCAGCGGGGCGATGACGCGCACCGGGGTCAGGCTGTTGGGCAGTACGTGCCGCCAGAGCACCCCCCAGAAGGAGGCGCCGGAGGTGCGGGAGGCCTCCACGAAGGGCAGTTCCCTGATGGAGCGCACCTCGGCCCGCACCAGCCGGGCGTACGCGGGCGCGTTCACCAGCGCGATCACCGCGACCAGGTTGGCGGTCCCGCCGCCGAGCAGCGCGGCCACCGCGAGGGCCAGGATGAAGGTGGGGAACGCCTGGAAGACGTCGAGCACCCGCATCAGCACGTCGTCCGGCCAGCCGCCCCGGTACCCGGCGACCAGGCCGACGAGACTCCCCGCGACCACGGCCAGGGCGACCGCGACGACCGCGATGCCGACGTCGAGCCTGGCGGCGTGCAGGACCCGGCTCCATACGTCCATGCCGTTGAGGTCGGTGCCCAGCAGGTGGGCGCCGCCCGGCGGGGCGAGGGACGCGAGGGGGTCGATCTCCTCGGGGCCCCACGCGGTCAGCAGCGGCGCGAACGCGACCGCCACGGCGACCAGCGCCAGGATCACCGAACCGGCCGTGATCAGGGACGACGCGAAACGCCGGTCCCCACCGGCCTCCCGGACGCGCTTCGTCCTCGGAGGGCGCCCGGTCCCGGTCCCGGTCCCGGTCCCGGGGTCGTGTCCGGTCTCGGGGGCGCGTCCAGCCTTCGGGACGCGTCCGGCGTCGGGGGCCTGTCCGGCCTTCGAAACGCGTCCGGCGTCGAGGGCCTGTCCCGCCTCCGGGGCGCGTCCGGCGTCGGAACCGCGTCCGGCGTCGGGGGCGTGTTCGGCGTCCGGCATCAGATCCTCACTCTCGGGTCGAGGATCGCGTGGACGACGTCGGCGATGAGGAACACCACCACGTAGAACAGCGCGATCACGAGCACCGACGCCTGCACCACCGGGTAGTCCCGGTAGAGCAGGCCGCGCAGCGCCCACTGCCCGAAGCCCTGCCAGGAGAAGACGTACTCCACGAGGACGGTCGAGCCGATGGAGAAGCCGAACACCAGGGCCGCGAGCGCGGGGAGCCGCACCAGCGTGGCCCGTACCAGGTAACCGCGCAGCAGCAGCCGGGCCTTGAGCCCGTGCGCGGCGGCGGCCGTGTACGCCTCGGAGGCGAGCACCTCCAGCGCGGAGGCCCGGACGCTGCGCAGCAGCGGCGCGACGATGACGATGACGAGCGTGGCCACCGGCAGCACGAGGTGTTCCAGCGCGGAGACGAACGCGGGGCCGTTGGCCGTCAGCGCCGCGTCGAGCAGGTCGGCGCCGGTGATCAGGCTGAGGTCGGTGTCGGGGTCCACCCGGCCGCTGGGCGCGGGGAACCAGCCCAGGACGCTGTAGCCGACGAGGACCAGCACCAGGCCGAGCCAGAACTCCGGCACCGAGTTGCCGACGAGCGCCGCGACGCGGACGGTGTGGTCACCGAACCTGCCCGCGTTCCGCGCCGACCAGATGCCGAGCACCGTGGCCAGCACCAGCGCCACGGTCAGCGCGATCACCACGAGCTCCATGGTCGGCCCGACCCGCACGGCCATCTCCGAGCCCACCGGGGCGCCGCTCTGGATGGAGGTGCCGAAGTCACCGGTGAACAGCCCCCCGGCGTAGTCGAGGAACTGCCGCCACAGCGGCTGGTCCAGCCCGAACCTGGCCCGCGCCGCGGCGGCGTCGGCCTCCGTGGCGTTGGGGCCGAGGATGGTACGGATCGGGTCGCCCGGCAGGACCCTGACGAGGAGGAAGGTCAGGACGACCACCCCGAGCAGCACCGGGACGAGCTGGAGCAGCCGTCCGAGGAGGAACCGGAGGACGCGCACGGGTTACTTCGCGACGCTCAGGTAGCGCAGCCGGGCCAGACCGTCCATCGGCTGGACCCAGCCCGCCACCTCCTCCCTGACCGGGAGGTTGAAGTTGGGCTGGCAGACGACGACCCACGGCACGTCCCCGGCCAGGATCTCCTGCACGCGCAGCCAGAGCTCGGCGCGCCCGGCCTCGTCGACGACGGTGTGGGAGTCCTCGAAGATCTTCTCGATCTCGTCGTTGACGTAGTTGGAGTAGTTGAGGCTGGCGCCCTTGGTGAAGCTGGTCCCGAGCATGTACTCCACGTCGTTGACCCAGAGCTGGCCCACGGTGATCTGCAGCGGGATGTTCTTCTTCTCCCTGCGCTCGGCGAGCGTGGCCGGGTCGAGCGGGGTGAGCTTCAGCTCGATGCCCGCCTTCCTCGCCTCGCTCTGCACGATGACGGCGATCTGCTGCTGCTCCTCGCTGTCGGTCTGGAAGACCAGCTCGGAGGTGATCGAGGTCTTGCCCGCCGCGGTCAGCGTCTCCTTGGCCTTGGCGACGTCGTAGGTGTAGGGGTAGCCGGTCTCGGAGTAGCCGGGCATGTCCAGCGGGACGACGCTCTTGGCGGGCCGCGCGTCGCCGCCGTAGACGTTGGCGATGATCTGCTCGTACGGGACGGCCTGGGCGAGCGCCTTGCGCACCGCGGGGTCGTCGAAGGGGGCGGTGGTCACCGACATCTGGATGGCGACCTGGCTGTTGCTCGGCGCGGAGATGACCTTGATGCCCTCGGTGGTCTTGAGGTCCTTGATGTCGCGCTGGCCGATCCCCAGGGCGATGTCGATGTCGCCGTTCTGCAGCTGGAGGCGCTGGTTGGCGGCGGCGGGCACCACGGTGAGCCTGATCTCGGGGGTCTTGGCACCGTCGGGACCGGGGTAGCCGGTGTTGGCGGTGAGCACGATCTCCTGGCCCTGGACCGCCTTGCCCACGTTGAAGTAGCCGCCGCTCGGGGGGTTCTTGGCGAACCACTCCTTGGCCCAGGGGTCGTCGGGGGTGGCGTGCTTCTTCGCCTCCTCGGAGTCGAAGACGTACAGCGAGATGGCCTGGATCTGCCGGGTGAGGGCGCTGGGGAAGGCCTGGGTGAACGTCACGGTGTGGTCGTCGACCACCTTGACCTGGTCGGCCTCGGTGAGCCCGATGAGCCGGTAGATCCCGGCGACGTTGGCCTTCGCGGCGAAGGCCCGGTCCTTGGACCACTTGACGTCCCTGGCGGTCATCTCGTTGCCGCTGGCGAACTTCACGCCCTTGCGCAGCTTGAGGGTCCAGACCTTGTTGTCGGCGTCGGGCTCGAAGGACTCGGCGAAGGTCGGGGCGACGGCCTCGGTGTCGAGGATCTGGCCGCCGCCGACCGAGGTGACCCCGTAGTCGACCATGTAGGGGAAGACGTTCTTGTAGAGCATCAGCGCGGTCAGGTCGAACCCGACGAAGTCCTGGTCCCAGCTGCTCAGGTAGCTGCCCACCGCGATCCGCAGCGCCGAGGCGGCCGGGGCGCCGCTCCCGCCGGGGGCCGTGCTCGCCGCCGGGGTGCCGGAGTCGCCCGCCTTGGTGCCCGCGGCGCACCCGGTCGCGAAGAGGAGGGCCACCCCACCCCCGAGTTGCAGGATCGAGCGACGGGACAGCTCGGGGGACACCGGACCGTGGGGGTGAGGGAAACCGGGCATCGCAGTCCTCCAGGGGCCATGAGGGATAGGCCGCGAGGCGGGCGGATCGCCGCACTGACGCCCACCCGACCTACATGTGCCGTTTGTTCTATCAGACCTGAGTTTGGTGAACAAGGGATCGAGGCTTGTTCACGCACAAAAGCCGTGCTCAGGACGGAAATGGCAGGCGAGAAAGATCACGTCGAGGGGCCATGTTCACTGAATTTCACACGAATGACGCCCGGCTGTGACCGGCGCTTCCTATCTTCCCGGCTATCTTCCCGGCGAAGCCGGGCACACCGGAACCCCCGCCCGTTCCCCTTTCCGGCACCGGCACGGCACGCCGAGTTCATGATTATCGCGCCCAGGATGGGCAGGACATGCCGGGGCGGGTACGGGTCCGACCGGAGCCGGTCCTCGACCAGAACGCCACAGCACCACAGTGCCGCCGGGACCCCGGCGGCATTCCCCGCGGGAGTGAGCCGATGTTCTCCGTACCTGTCCTGCTCGTCGTGACCGCCGCGGCCGTGATCGCGACGCTGGCCTGCGCGCTCGCCCTGGTGGCCGGGACCGCCTGGCCGCTCTCCCTGCTCAGCGGCGTCGCGGCGGGCGCGGCCACCCTCAGCGTGCTCTCCCGCCTGCTGGACGACGGCCACCGGCTCCGCCCGTAGCCCTCCCGGCCCCCATGTCCGTCCATGTACGCCCGTAACCCCCTGGCAACCCGCCGGCACCCCGTGTACGACAACGGCTTCCGGCACCCCTCCGAGCGGCGGGGCACCGGAAGCCGGTGGGGACGGGAACCTCTCGGATCAGAAGCCGCGCGCCAGGTGGTAGTAGGCCTGGTTCCAGCGGATCTCCTTGGCGAACTGGCGGGGGGTGGTGTCCGCGTCGATGACCAGGAGCTCGACCCCGAGCATCTCGGAGAGGTCGGTGAGCTCCTCGGTGGTGAGGGCCGACGACAGGACGGTGTGGTGCGGGCCTCCGGCGGTGAGCCACGCCTCGGCGGAGGTGCTCAGGTTCGGGCGGGGCCTCCACACCGCGCGGGCGACGGGCAGGCTGGGCAGCGGCTCGGCGGGGGTGACCACGTCGATCTCGTTGGCCACCAGCCTGAACCGGTCCCCCATGTCGGACAACCCGACCACCACGGCCGGTCCCGGCTCCGCGTCGAAGACCAGCCGGACCGGGTCCTCGCGCCCGCCGATGCTCAGCGGGTGGATCTCGCACGAGGGCACCCCTGCGGCGATCGTCGGGCAGACCTCCAGCATGTGCGCGCCCAGGATGACCTCCTGGCCGGGGGCCAGGTGGTAGGTGTAGTCCTCCATGAAGGAGGTGCCTCCGGGAAGACCGGCCGCCATCACCTTCAGGGTGCGGACCATCACCGAGGTCTTCCAGTCGCCCTCGCCGCCGAAGCCGTAGCCGTCGGCCATCAGGCGCTGCACCGCCAGGCCCGGCAGCTGCCGCAGCCCGCCCAGGTCCTCGAAGTTGGTGGTGAACGCGCCGAAGTCCCCCTCGGTGAGGAAGTGGCGCAGCCCCAGCTCGATGCGGGCGGCGTACCGCAGCGAGTCGTGGCGCTCGCCTCCGGCGCGCAGCTCGGGGGCGAGCTTGTAGACGTCCTCGTACTCGGAGGTCAGCACGTCCACGTCGGCGTCCGAGGCCGCGTCGACGGCGGCGACCAGGTCGTTGACGCCGTAGGTGTTGACCGAGACACCGAAGCGCAGCTGCGCCTCCACCTTGTCGCCCTCGGTGACCGCCACGTCCCGCATGTTGTCGCCGAAGCGGGCCAGCCGCAGCGAGCCCACCTCCGCGCGCCCGGCCGCGGCCCGCGCCCACGCGCCGACCCGCGCCGCGACCGCCGGGTCGCTCACGTGCCCGGCGACGGTCTTGCGCGCGACGCCCAGCCGGGACTGGATGTAGCCGAACTCGCGGTCGCCGTGCGCGGCCTGGTTGAGGTTCATGAAGTCCATGTCGATGGAGCTCCACGGCAGCTCCACGTTGGCCTGGGTGTGCAGGTGCAGCAGCGGCGTGCGCAGCGCGTCCAGCCCGGCGATCCACATCTTGGCCGGGGAGAAGGTGTGCATCCAGGCGATCACCCCGACGCAGGCGTCCGAGGCGTTGGCCTCCAGGCAGACCCGGCGGATCGCGCCGGCGTCGGTGAGCACGGGCTTCCACACCACCCGGAACGCCAGCGACTCGTCGAGCTGCTCGGCGATCCTCCTGGACTGCTCCGCCACCTGGGCGAGCGTGTCCTCGCCGTACAGGCCCTGACTTCCGGTGAGAAACCAGATCTCACGCTCGTGGAGGGTCACCGCGGACTCCTTTGCCCGTAGACGTTCTGGTAGCGGTTGTACAAGCTGTCGATGTCGGACTGCGCGATGGGCACCGGCTCGCCGAGCTGGCGGGCCACGTGCACGGTGCGCGCGACGTCCTCGCACATCACCGCGGCCTTGACGGCCGCGCGGGCGTCCGCGCCGATGGTGAAGACGCCGTGGTTGCGCATCAGGACCGCCGGGGAGCGGTGGCCCTCCAGGGTGGCGACGATCCCCTTGCCGATGTCGTCCCCGCCGATCAGCGCGAACGGCCCCACCGGGATCTCGCCGCCGAACTCGTCGGCCATCGCCGTCAGCACGCACGGGATGGCCTCGTCGCGCGCCGCCCAGGCGGAGGCGTACGTGGAGTGGGTGTGCACCACGCCGCCCACGTGCGGCATCATCCGGTAGACGTACGCGTGCGCGGCGGTGTCGCTGGAGGGGGCGAGCTCGCCCTCGACCAGCTCGCCGTCCAGGTCGCACACCACGATCGACTCGGGGGTGAGGTCCTCGTACATCACCCCGGACGGCTTGATGACGAAGAGGTCCTCGCCGGGGACCCGGCCGGAGACGTTCCCGGCGGTCCAGGCGACGAGGTTGTAGCGGACCAGTTCCTGGTGGAGCGCGGAGACCGTCTCCCGCAGCTTCCTGACGACGGCGCTCATCGGGCCGCCCCCGTCCCGTACGGGCCCGGACGCCCGGCCGCACGCGGGGCCGGGGGCAGACCTCGCCCGATCAGGTGTTCCTCGCGCCCGGTCACGCGTCCTCCTCGTTCGTCGACGTGCTCTTGTCGTTCTCCCCGGCCGGGGTGCCGGCCTCGTTGCGCAGGGCGCGCAGGCCGTGCAGCATCTCCCCGCCGGCGAAGTGGTCGTGCAGGCGGCGGTACTCGGCGTACAGCCGGTCGTAGGCGTCCGCGCGCCCGGCGTGGGGGACGTAGGCGGCCTCGCCGCGCCCGCCCATCGCGGCCGAGGCCGAGGTGATGTCGGGGTAGGCCCCGGCGGCGACCGCGGCGTGGATGGCCGATCCCAGGGCGCACCCCTGCTCGGAGCCGATCACCGAGATCGGGCGGCGCAGCACGTCGGCGTAGACCTGCATCAGGAAGCGGTTCTTGATGAGGCCCCCGGCGGCGACGAACTCGGTCACCGGCACCCCGGAGCCCTCGAAGGTCTCCACGATCGTGCGGGCGCCGAACGCGGTGGCCTCGATCAGCGCCCGGTAGGTGTCCTCGGGGCGCGTCGCGAGCGTCTGGCCGACGACCACGGCCGAGAGGTTGTGGTCGACCAGCACCGAGCGGTTGCCGTTGTGCCAGTCGAGCGCCACCAGGCCGTGCTGCCCGACCCGCTGCTCCGCGGCGCGCTCGGTGAGGAGCTCGTGCACCGTGAGCCCGCGCTCCTCCGCCTCGCGCTCGTAGGAGCCGGGCACCGAGGTCTCGACGAACCACCCGAAGATGTCGCCGACGCCCGACTGGCCCGCCTCGTACCCCCACAGGCCGGGCACGATGCCGTCGCGCACCACGCCGCACATGCCGGGCACCTCGGCCAGGGCGTCGGAGGACATGACGTGGCAGGTGGAGGTGCCCATGATGGCGACCATCTGGCCGGGCCGCACGGCGTCGGCGGCGGCGGCCGTGACGTGGGCGTCGACGTTGCCGATCGAGATCGCGATGCCCTCGGGCAGCTTCGTCCACTCGGCGGCGCGGGCGTCCAGCCGTCCGGCGAGGCCGCCCAGGGGGGACGGCTCCCCGCCGAGCTTGGCGGTGAAACCGGTGAAGGCGGGGTTGAGCTCGGCGAGGAACTCCTCGGAGGGGTAGTGGCCGTCCTGGCGGATGGCCTTGTACCCGGCCGTGCACACGTTGCGCGTCTCCACGCCGGTGAGCTGCCAGACGATCCAGTCGGCGGCCTCGATCCAGCGCTCCGCGCGGTCGTAGACCTCCCGGTCCTCCTCCAGCACCTGGAGGCCCTTGGCGAACGCCCACTCCGAGGAGATCTTCCCGCCGTAGCGGGGCAGCCACGCCTCTCCCCTGCGGGCGGCGACGGCGTTGATCCGGTCGGCGTGCGGCTGCGCCGCGTGGTGCTTCCACAGCTTCGGCCACGCGTGCGGGCGGCCGGCGAGCCCGTCGACCTCGCACAGCGGGACGCCGTCGGCGGTGGCGGGCAGCACGGTGCAGGCGGTGAAGTCGGTCCCCAGGCCGATGACCTTCGACGGGGAGATACCGGCCGCCGCCACCGCCTTGGGCACCGCCTGGCGCAGCACCTCGCGCCAGTCCTCCGGCGACTGCAGCGCCCAGTCGGGACCCAGCCGCGCGCCGGTGCCCGGCAGCCGGTCCTCGATCACCCGGTGGGCGTACTCGTGCACGGCGGCGCCCACCTCGGCACCGTCGCTCACCCGGACCACCACGGCGCGGCCCGACAGCGTACCGAAGTCGACACCGACCACGTAACGATCGTTGTTAGCGTTCACATCATCTCCAGGACATCGGACATCGGGACGTTGGGACCTCGGGCAGGGGGAGTCCGGCACGGGCGACCGCACGGGATCCGCGGGGTTCAGGCGCGGTACGGCACCACGGTACGCGCGCCCGGGGGCGAAGCCACCCCACGCGGGCTCGGGAGTGAAGCCGCGACACGCGAAGCCACGGCACGCGGGACCACGGCAGGCGGACCCGAGCGCGAAGCCGCGCCACGCGGGCTCAAGCGTGAAGCCGCGCCACGCGATGCCACAGCACGCGGGACCACGGCGGGCGGGACCACTGCACGCGGGCCTAGGCGCGGAACGGCGCGGTGCTGGCCCTGGCCACGAACCGCGGCGGGACGACGTGTCGCTCGTGGGACCATTCCGCTCCCGCCTCCATCTGCCTGAGCAGGACCTCGATGCTGTATTTCCCGACCGCCCCGAAGTCCTGCCTGATCGTGGTGAGCGGCGGGGTGAAGAACTCGGACTCGGGGATGTCGTCGAACCCCACGATGCTGAGCTGCTCGGGCACCCGCACGCCCAGCTCGGCGAAGGCCCGCAGCGCCCCGAGCGCCATCTGGTCGTTGGCGACGAACACCGCGGTGACCCCCGGCGTCGCCGCCAGGCGCAGCCCGGCCTCGTAGCCGGAGCGCGGGCTCCAGTCGCCGGACAGCAGCTCGGGGACCGGGCGGCCCGCGGCGGTCAGCACCTCGCGCCAGCCCTCGATCCGCCCGTCGGCCTCCAGCCAGTCGGACGGGCCGGCGACGTGCCACACGGTCTCGTGGCCGAGGTCGAGCAGGTGGCGGGTGGCCAGGCGGGCGCCCTCGATCTGGTCGACGCTGACCACCGACACGTCGCCGGAGTGGCTGCCCTCGACGGCCACCACGGGGATGTCGGTGGGCACGTCGGCCAGCGCGGGGGCGGCGGAGCGCTGCGGCGCGACCACCACTATCCCGTCGACGGCCTGCTCGGCCAGGTAGCCGAGCGCGTCGCGCACGCCCGCGGTGTCGATGGTCTTGAGGCTGACCATGCTGACGAAGTATCCTGCCGCCCTGGCCGCCTGCTCGATCCCGTAGACCGTGCTCGCGGGCCCGTACAGGGTCGTGTCGAAGCTGACCACCCCGAGGGTGCGCGTGTGTCTCGTGACCAGGGCGCGGGCGACCATGTTGCGCCGGTAGCCCAGCTCGTTGATCGCCTCCAGCACCCGGGCGCGGGTCTCGGCGCGGACGTTGGGGTGGTCGTTGAGCACGCGCGAGACCGTCTGGTGCGACACGCCGGCCTTCGTGGCGACGTCCGCCATGACCGGCGGACGTCGTTCGAGGCTCGGGCTCACGGTCGGCTCCTTCAGGACGGCTTGGGACAGACTGTGAGCGCTAACAATGCCTCGCGTCAAGCACCCCCGAGATTACGTTCTGATTACTCAGAGATCATCTGTTAACGCCTACTTGACGTTGCCGTCATCACGCCCTTAACTGGCGCGTACTCTCTTGTTAGCGCTCACATCTCCTGCGAGAAGGTCTCCATGGTGCCAGAGCTCCTGGCCGCCCGGGGGTTGACAGTCGGCCGACCCGGGCATTTGATAGCTCGTCACACAGCCGGACGAACCACCACGTGGTCTGACGCCGCTGATGTGAGCGCTCGCAGTGATGATCACGACGACGCTCGCGACGAGGTCCGCGAAGACGCTCACGGACCCGTTCACCACAACGCTCACGCACACCGGAGCGGGCCGTGCCCCGGCCCCCTCCGGTGCCGCCGTGGGCGCGGATCGGACAGGGCGCGCCCCGGCAGTGGCACGCCGCAGGCCCGGACGCGCCGCCACGGCACCCGCTACTCCCGGGACGCACCGCGTCCCACCGCTGTCCCGGCCCGCCCCTGGGCCGGGACGGGCTCCCACACTGGAGGTATTCGATGAAGTTCGCGAAGCTGGCCACCGCCGCGGTGGGCCTGGCTCTCGCCATGGGAGTGACGGCCTGTGGCTCCAGCGTCAAGACCGTCGACCAGGGCGCGTCGGGGACGGCCTCCGCGGCACCCGCCGACACCCTCGTCGGCGTCACCATGCCCACCAAGTCCTCCGAGCGCTGGATCCACGACGGCAACAACGTCAAGGGCGCCCTGGAGAAGCTGGGCTACAAGGTCGACCTGCAGTACGCGGAGAACGACATCCCCACCCAGGTCAACCAGATCGAGAACCAGATCACCAGCGGCGCCAAGCTGCTGATCATCGCCTCGATCGACGGCACCGCCATCACCACGCAGCTCCAGGAGGCGGCGGACAAGAAGATCCCGGTCATCGCCTACGACCGGCTCATCCGCAACTCGCCGAACGTCGACTACTACGCCACCTTCGACAACTTCAAGGTGGGCGTGCAGCAGGCGACCTCGCTGCTGGTCGGCCTGGGGCTGAAGAAGGAGGACGGCTCCGACGGCGACGCCAAGGGCCCGTTCAACATCGAGATCTTCGCCGGCTCCCCGGACGACAACAACGCCACCTTCTTCTACAACGGCGCGATGGAGACCCTGAAGCCGTACATCGACAACAAGACCCTGGTCGTCAAGAGCGGCGAGACCGACTTCAAGACCGTCGCGATCCTGCGCTGGGACCCCGCCACCGCGCAGAAGCGCATGGAGGACCTGATCACCAAGGCCTACTCCGGCGACACCAAGGTCCAGGGCGTGCTCTCCCCGTACGACGGCCTGTCCATCGGCATCCTGTCGGCGCTGAAGAGCAGCGGCTACGGCACCTCCGACCAGCCCTACCCGGTCGTCACCGGCCAGGACGGCGAGGTCGCCTCGGTGAAGTCGATCATCGCCGGTGAGCAGTACGCGACGATCTACAAGGACACCCGCCAGCTGGCCGCGGTCACCGTCGAGATGGCCGACGCCGTGCTCAAGGGCGGCAAGCCCGAGGTGAACAACACCGAGGACTACGACAACGGCAACAAGGTCGTCCCGTCCAACCTGCTCGACCCCGTGATCGTCTACAAGGACAACTACAAGAAGGTCCTCGTCGACTCCGGCTACTACACCGAGGACCAGCTCAAGTAAGTGGCTGTATCGGTGTCATGACGGACGACACCCGGCCAGCGGCGCTCCCCACCCGCCGCCGGCCGGGTGCCACGGAGCGGGAAGGCAGTGCGGAGGCGGACGGCATGACCGACGACATACTTCGGATGCGCGGCATCACCAAGACGTTCCCGGGTGTCAAAGCCCTGCAGGACGTCAACCTGGTGGTGAAGCGAGGCGAGATACACGCGATCTGCGGGGAGAACGGCGCCGGCAAGTCGACGCTGATGAAGGTCCTGTCCGGCGTGTACCCCCACGGCTCGTACGACGGCGAGATCGTCTTCGACGGCGAGCCGTGCCGCTTCTCCGACATCAGGGACAGCGAGAAGCGCGGCATCGTGATCATTCACCAGGAGCTGGCGCTCAGCCCGTACCTGTCGATCGCCGAGAACATCTTCCTCGGCAACGAGCGGACCAGCCGCGGCCTGATCGACTGGAACCGGACGAACGCCGAGGCCGCCGAGCTGCTGGAGCGGGTCGGGCTGCGGGAGAACCCGGTGACGGCCTCGATGGACATCGGGGTGGGCAAGCAGCAGCTGGTGGAGATCGCCAAGGCGCTCTCCAAGAAGGTCAGGCTGCTCATCCTCGACGAGCCGACCGCCTCGCTCAACGACGAGGACTCCGCGCACCTGCTCGACCTGCTGCGCGGGCTGCGCGAGGAGGGCATCACCTCGGTGATCATCTCCCACAAGCTGAACGAGATCCGGGCCATCGCCGACTCGACCACGATCCTGCGCGACGGCCGGACGATCGAGACCCTGGACATGAGCGACGACCGGGTCAGCGAGGACCGCATCATCTCGGGCATGGTCGGCCGCGACCTGGAGAACCGCTTCCCGCCGCACGAGCCGAAGATCGGCGAGGAGGCGCTGCGGATCGAGGACTGGACCGTGCACAGCCCCAGCCAGCACGGCCGCGTCGTCGTCTCCGGCGCCAACCTGACGTTGCGCCGCGGCGAGATCGTCGGCCTGGCCGGTCTGATGGGCGCCGGGCGCACCGAGCTGGCGATGAGCGTGTTCGGCCGCAGCTACGGGGTCGGCATCTCCGGCCGCGTCTACAAGGACGGCCGGGAGATCCAGCTCCGCACGGTCGGCGAGGCGATCGGCCACGGGCTCGCGTACGCCACCGAGGACCGCAAGCGCTACGGGCTCAACCTGATCGAGGACATCAAGCGGAACGTCTCGGCCGCGGCGCTGAGGAAGCTGGCGAAGCGCGGCTGGGTCGACGACAACAAGGAGTACCAGGTCGCCGACGACTTCCGCGAGAGCATGAACATCAAGGCTCCCAGCGTGCTGTCGGTCACCGGGAAGCTCAGCGGCGGCAACCAGCAGAAGGTGGTGCTGTCGAAGTGGATCTTCACCGACGCGGACGTGCTCATCCTCGACGAGCCCACCCGGGGCATCGACGTGGGTGCCAAGTACGAGATCTACTCGATCATCAACCAGCTCGCCGACCAGGGCAAGGCCATCTTGGTCATCTCCTCGGAGCTTCCCGAGCTGCTCGGCGTCTGCGACCGCGTCTACGCCATGTCGGCCGGTCGCATCACCGGTGAGGTCTCCCGGGCGGAGGCCACCCCGGAGCGGCTCATGCAGTTCATGACCAAGGAAAAGGAGTAGGGAGCACGATGAGCAGCGGTCAGGTCCCGGCAGGTGGAGTCGCCGAACCCGCAGGAAAGACCGGAGCACCGCCACCGGGCGGCGGCGACCTTCTGGCGGTGCCCGCGAAGGCACCGGGAGGCCGTTTCTCCTTCAACCTGCGGCAGAGCGGCATCTACATCGCCTTCGCGCTGGTCATCGTGCTGTTCTCCGTCCTGACCGACGGCAGGCTGCTCAGCCCGCAGAACATCTCGAACATCATGGTGCAGAACTCCTACATCCTGATTCTCGCGATCGGCATGATCCTGATCATCATCGCCGGGCACATCGACCTGTCGGTGGGCTCGGTGGTCGCGGTCACGGGCGCGGTCGCGGCCGTGCTGATGGTCGACATGGACGTGGCCTGGCCTCTGGCCCTCCTCGTCACGCTGGTCGTCGGCGCGCTGATCGGAGCCTGGCAGGGCTACTGGATCGCCTACTTCGGCATCCCGGCGTTCATCGTGACGCTGGCCGGAATGCTGATCTTCAGGGCGCTCACCCTGACCGTGCTCGGCAACCAGGGCATCGGCCCCTTCCCCGACGAGGTGCGCACCCTCGCCAACGGCTTCGTGCCCGGCCTCTTCGGCAACATCGGCCTCGGCCCGCTCGGCGGCGCCGACGTGCTGACGCTGCTCATCGGCCTGGCCGCGGTGGCCGGGATCGCCGGCACGCAGTGGCGGGCCCGCCAGGCGCGGCTGGGCTACCGGCAGAAGGTCGACGCGCTGCCGCTGTTCTTCCTGAAGATCGGTGCCGCCGCCGCGGTGGTGATGGTCATCATCGTGCAGCTGGCCAGGTTCAAGAACCTGCCCTGGGTGCTGGTGCTCCTCGCGGCCCTCGTCCTGGGCTACACCCTCATGACCAACCGCGCCGTCTTCGGCCGCCACATCTACGCCATCGGCGGCAACCTGAACGCGGCGAGCCTGTCGGGCATCAAGGTCAAGTCCGTCACGTTCTGGCTCTTCGTCAACATGGGCGTGCTCGCCGCGGTCGCCGGGATCATCTTCGCCGGGCGGCTGAACCAGGCGGGGCCGACGGCGGGCAACAGCTTCGAGCTGGACGCCATCGCGGCCGCGTTCATCGGCGGCGCCGCCGTCCAGGGCGGCGTGGGCAAGGTGGTCGGCGCGCTCACCGGCGGTCTCATCATGGCCGTGATCAACAACGGCATGTCCCTGATCGGCGCGCCCAGCGAGCAGGTCCTGCTCTTCAAGGGCCTGGTCCTGCTCGCCGCCGTGGCCCTCGACGTGTGGACCAAGCGCCGCGCGGGCGCGACACGCTGACCTTCCACATCGGCCTCACCCCCTCCGCTCCTTCCGCCCCCTGCCCGCCGGACACCCCGGCGGGCAGGGGGCGGACCCGTCTGTGACCACGGTGATCCCCTTCGGCGGGCACCGAGGCCCCTTCGGCGACCGTCGGGTGTGGGGGTCCCCGCCCGGGGTAAGCGAGTGGTCTCGGCCGGTAAGAGGGGACACGGATGGCGATCGACTCGGTGGGCATGTGGATCGCGGTCATCGCGCTGGTGGTGGTGCTGCTCACCCTCGACTTCGTGGTGGCGGCGCGCCGGCCGCACACGGTGGGCATGCGCGAGGCCACCGCCTGGACGGTCTTCTACATCGGCGTGGCCATCGCCTTCGGCCTGGTCCTGTGGTGGCTGGCCGGGTCGGGCCTGGCGACGGAGTACTTCGCCGGGTGGATGGTGGAGAAGAGCCTCTCCGTCGACAACCTCTTCGTCTTCGTCATCATCATGGCGCGGTTCTCGGTGCCCGAGGAGCACCAGCAGAAGGTGCTGCTCTTCGGCATCGCCACCGCCCTGGTGCTGCGAGCCGTCCTCATCGCGGTCGGCGCCGCGGCGATCGCCCTCTTCTCCTTCACGTTCCTGATCTTCGGCCTGCTGCTGATCTGGACGGCGATCCAGCTCGTCCGGCACCGGAACCAGGACCCCGACGTCGAGAGCAACCCGCTGATCCGGCGCGCGGGCAAGGTGCTGCCGGTCAGCGACGACATGCACGGCGGCAAGCTGGTCGCCCGCGAGAACGGCAGGCGGGTGGTCACGCCGCTGTTCCTGGTCTTCCTCGCCATCGGGAGCACCGACCTGCTGTTCGCCCTCGACTCCATCCCCGCCGTCTTCGGCGTCACCCAGCACCCGCTCATCGTCTTCGCCGCCAACGCCTTCGCGCTGCTGGGGCTGCGCGCCCTGTACTTCCTGATCGAGGGCCTGCTCGAACGCCTGGTCTACCTGTCGATCGGCCTGGCGGTCATCCTCGGCTTCATCGGTCTCAAGCTCATCCTGACGTTCCTGCACGAGGACGTCTCGAAGTCCTTCCCCGAGGTCCCCACCCCGGTCTCCCTCGGAGTGATCTTCCTGGTCCTGCTGGTCACGGTCGTCACCAGCCTGCGGCGGGTGCGCAACCACCCGGAGGAGCGCGCCCACGCGGGCACCCTGCACCGGATGCGCCGCAAGGACGGCAAGCAGGGCCGGGAGCAGGGCCGACAGCAGGGCCAGGGACAGGGCCGGAGTCAGGGACAGGCTCAGGAGGGCCGTTCCGGCGGGCGGGGATCCACCGACGACTGAGACGCGGGCGGGCCGGACGGGCGTACGGGGGCGGGCCGCCCCGCCCGGCGGACGAGCGGCCGGGCAGGGCGGCGGACAGACCTGTGAGCGGGCGGGCCGCCGCTCAGGCCAGGCAGCGCAGGGCGGACCTGAGCCCGCGGTCGAGGGGGTGGTCGTCGGGCAGGCGCCCGACCGTCGCCTCCACGAACACCGGGACCGGCAGCAGCTCGCTCGTCCCGTCCGCGTGCACCCGGACCCCGTCGGCGGTCGGCTCGGCCCGGACCTTCGACTCCTGCTCGGCGAGCACGAACACCCCCACCCGGGCCCGCCACCGGGCCCGCTCCTCCGCCTCGCCCTCCGCGACCGGCGCGCCGACGTCGTCGGCGTGGGTGGCGTACTCGGAGGCGTAGTGGAAGGTCTGCGACCCCACCGGGTACGGCCCGGCGAAGGTCGGCAGCAGCGCCTCGTGGCCGAGGGCGCGCATCCGCTCGCGCGTGTCCCCGTTCTCCCGCCGCCACTCCTGGAGCACCGTCCCGACCGGAACGCCCCGGCGCCTCTCCACGCACCACTCGTTGAAACCGTCGAAGCCGCCGTCCACCCCCTCGCGCCGGAGCATCGCGGTGAAACCGTCGATGTCGTCGTCCAGGCAGGCGTGGTTGTACAGCTCCTCCCCCGCCAGGTGCCCGAGCACGTCCCGGACCGACCAGCCGGACGCCCGCGAGGGACGGCCCCAGCCCTCCGCGTCGAGTCCCCGGAAGAAACGGTCGAGACGTTCCGCCTCGGCGTCGAACAGGTCGAACGGGTCGAGGCCCGCCAGTGGATCCTTCGATTCGTCGGTCATGCCCCAGCCGTACCCGAAGAACGGCGAACATCTCCCTGACCGGCGGTTCCGGGTGCCGTCCCGCTGTCCGGCCCGCGGTCGGACCGCTGCCTGGACGTCTGCGGCGTCAGCACCGCCCCCGGCGCGCAGGCGCGCATCCGGGACCGCCACGGCGGGACCGACCGGCGCCGGCCCTTACGATGACCACCGGCCCCCGCCCACCTGCGCCGGTCGTCCGGGGAGGGGCCACCGATCAGTCCTCGTCCTCGTCGTCGTCATCCTCGTCGTCTTCGTGGTCCCGGGAGTGCTGGCGGCGAGGCCCCTGGTCCCGGCCGTCCGGCTGGAAGACGAACCCCGACTCGCGCAGGAAGGCGATGAGCGGCCCGTCGGAGGCGAGCCTGCCCTTCCGCCGCGCCTCGGACAGGTCCCGGACGAGCCTGCTCAGCTCGTCGTGCGCCTTCTCGCTCTCGCCCCGCTGAAGGGCGCGGGCCGCCTTGACGATCCTCTTGCGGATCTCACGGGCCACCCGGCGGTCGATCTTCCCCTGGCGCTCCTGGTCGGTGACCGCCCGGTGGAAGGCGGGCAGGAGCTCCTGCCATCCCCGTGCCGCCGTCGACCGCACCGGTGCCGGGGACGGCGTCACGGACGCGCTCCGCGAGACGGCCGGTGCGGGTGACGGCGACACCGGCCGTTCCGGGGAACGCGTCCCGGACGGTGCCGCCGCGATCGCGGACGGCACCGCCGTGGTGACCCGCCCCGCCGGGTCCGACGGCACCAGCGCCCAGACGGCGGTCGCCACCAGCACGGCCACCGCACCCAGTGCGATCGCGACGGACCGTCCGGACGACCGCCCCCGCGCGAGCGCGGAAAGGACACCGGACTCAGGCGTCGCGGGCGCGGGCACCGGTCCCGGCGTGATCCCCGATGACACGGTGTCGTACGTGGACGTCGGCGTCGGCGGTGCTATGTCTTGGCGGGCCGCGTCGGCGAGCCGGCGGACCACCTCTCCCCCGGCCGGCCGCGCGGCGGGATCCTTCTCCAGCATGGCCAGGACGAGCCGCTCCAGCTCCGCCGGGACGTCGGGCCGGTACCGCCTGAGCGGGTCCGGCCGGTCGTGGACGTGCCGGGAGATCACCTCGGTGGCCGGGCCGACGAAGGGGGGCCGCCCGCACAGCAGCTCGTAGCAGACGCAGCCGAGCGCGTACAGGTCGGAGGCCGCCTCTCCCGGCTCGCCGAGGATCTGCTCGGGAGACAGATAGGCGGCCGTGCCGATGACGCTCCCCGCCGAGGTGAGCCGCATCGCGGCCTCGGTCGCGACCCTGGCGGTGCCGAAGTCGAGGACCTTGAGCGCGCCGCCCGCGCCCAGGTGCAGGTTCGCGGGCTTGACGTCGCGGTGCACGACCCCGGCCCGGTGCGCGGCGTCCAGCCCGAACGCCGCCTGCCCGGCCAGGTGGCACGTCTCGGACACGCCCAGCGGCCCTCGCGCGGCCAGCTCGGCGGCGAGGTCCCGGCCGGTCAGCAACTCCATCACCAGGTACGGCCGCCCCTCGTGCTCGCCCATGTCGAGCACCGTCACCACGTTGGGATGGACGACGCGCGCGACGGTCCTGGCCTCCCTGGCGAACCTCTCGCGCGTCGCGGCGTCGGCCACCGCCGGTGACAGGATCTTGACCGCCACCGCCCAGCCCGGCCGCAGGTCGTAACCGCGCCAGACCTCGCCCGTACCGCCACGGCCGATCAGCTCGTCCAGCCGGTACCGACCGGCGAGCACGGCCGCCGCCCCCTCCCGATCCTCCACGTTCCCCCGCAAACGATTTCGAGCCCGACAATCGGCACCCAACTATAGAAGGGGGGCTCTCCGCCGGACGCGCGTTCGCCCGGGTCGACGACGAGATCGCTCACGCCGGTCGCGTCCGGGTTCCCGCGTACCGCCACGCCGACCGGCCGGCCGGCAGGACGGACCCGGGGTCCGGGGAACGCGGCACCGGCGTGACCCACCTGCCGCGTGGCGGCCGGTACGGAACGTGAGCGTGATGGATACTGACGGTCATGCGCGTCGACTTCGATCCCGAGGCCATGGGGGGAGCGACTTTCTTCCGGTTCATGACCTCGGTCGTCGTCCCGCGTCCGATCGCGTGGGTCTCGACCGTCACCCCCGACGGAGCGGTGGAGAACCTCGCCCCGCACTCCTTCTTCAGCATCGCCAGCACCGATCCGCCGATCGTGCAGTTCACTTCGATCGGCCGCAAGGACTCGCTGCGCAACGTCGAGGACACCGGGGAGTTCGTCGTCAACTTCGCCTCCGAACCGCTGCTGTATCCGATCCGCGACACCGCCACCGACTTCCCCCGGAGCGTCAGCGAGTTCGGGTTCGCGGGGATCGAGCGCGAGGCCAGCCGCCACGTACGGCCGCCCCGGGTGGCCGCCTCCCCCGTCGTCCTGGAGTGCCGTTCGCACACCACCCTGCGCATGGGCAACTCCACCCTGGTCTTCGGCAGGGTCTTCCTCGCGGCGGTGCACGAGGAGTACCTCGTCGACGGCCGGCCCGACGCCGGGCGGCTGCGCCCGCTGACCAAGCTCGGCGGCGACGAGTGGGGAACGCTGGGCGACGTCCTGCACCTGAGGCGCATCCCCTACGAGGAGCCGCCCCCCGGATGACCTCCCGAGCCCGGCCCTCCCGGCGTTCTCCGGTGACCGGGAGAACGCCGGAAGCCCCGAAAGCGGCGTGCGCCTCCGGGACTCCGGGACTCCGGGACTTCGGGCCCCGAGACCCCTGGACCTCAGGCCCCTGGGACCCCGGGACCCCGGCCGTGGTGCTCAGCCGGCGTTCGCCCGGTCTCCCTCCGCGTTCACCGGGCGGTAGCCGAGGGCGATGAGGCCGGTGTCGAACGTCGTGTTGTCCACGAGCTCCAGGGTCGCCTTGACGTTCTCCCCGCGGAAGAGCCGCTGCCCCTCGCCGAGGATGACCGGGGAGACCATGAGCCGGTACTCGTCCAGCAGGCCGTGCTCCATGAGCGTGTCCGTCAGCCGGCCGCAGCCCCAGATCATGATGTTCCCGCCGGGCCGCCCCTTCAGCTCGGTCACCGTGGCGACCAGGTCGTCACCGTGGACGATGGTCGAGTTCTCCCACCCGGCCTTCTCCAGGGTCGAGGAGACCACGTACTTCTCGATGCGGTTCACGTGGTCGGCGTAGGGGTTGCTCATGCCGGGCCAGGCCTGGGCCATGCCCTCGTAGGTGACCCGTCCCAGCAGCAGCGCGTCGCAGCCGAGCGTGAGGTCCATGGCGTACGCCTGCGACTCCCCGTTCGAGTACTGCATGGACCACAGGTGGGGGTTGTCGATGAAGCCGTCGAGCGTGGTGTGGGTCATGGCGATGATCTTGCGCATGGTTTCCTCCGTGTCGTTCGCGTCAGGTATCAGGTGAGAGAAAGCACTCAGGTGACGTACGGGCTCCTGGTCCGGGCGTCGCGCAGGGCGCGGGCCCACCAGGTCAGCCGGTCGAGCGTGTCCCGCACCGCGGTGTTGCACTCCGCGGTGGCCTTGGGCCAGCTCCCGTCGGGGGCGAAGAGCTCCCAGTAGCGGGGAAGGGTGACGGCGTCGCGGATGGCCACGGCGTGCAGTTCGGTGAAGACCTGCCGGAGCTGGTCGACCGCGTGCAGGCCGCCGGAGTCCCTGCCGTAGGCGACGAAGGCGACGGGCTTGGCCTGCCACTCCTCGTAGTACCAGTCGATGGCGGTCTTCAGCGGGGCCGGAAAGCTCCGGTTGTACTCGGGGGTGACCACGACGAAGGCGTCGGCGGCCGCCAGCCTCGGGGCCAGCGCGGCCACCTCGGCGGGGGCGGGGTCGTCCTGGTCGCCGAGGGTATGCGGCAGGCCGGTCTCGGCCAGGTCGATCAGGTCGATCTCCAGGTCGCCGCGCCTGCGGGCCCTGGCGGCGAACCAGCCCGCCACGGTGGGCCCGAACCGGCCGTCGCGGGTGCTCCCGATGATGACCGCCAGCCGCAGCCGCTCGTCCTCCCGCATCTCCGTACCTCCCTCGTGCCCGTCCCCGGTCCGACGTGTTCCACCATGCCGCACCCCTTTTACGGAAAAGCTCCCGTCGTCTTACGGCCGGGCCGGGGAGCGCGGGAATCCGTCGTAAGGCGGTGAGCGCGCGGCGTTATCGTGGCCTTCATGCGTTTCGGGGTGCTTGGGCCACTGGCCGTGTGGACGACCTCCGGCGAGCCGGTGACGGTCCCCGGGCTGAAGGTCCGCGCCCTGCTCGCCGATCTCCTGGTCCACGAGGGACGCCCGGTGCCCGCCGACCGGCTGATCGACGACCTGTGGGGCGACGACCCGCCGGGCAACCCCGCCGCCGCCCTGTCGGCCAAGGTCTCGCAGCTGCGCAGGGTGCTGGAGGACGCCGAACCCGGCTGCCGGGACCTGGTCGTCCGCCATCCCGCGGGCTACGTGGTGAGGGCCGACACCGACGCGGCCGTCTTCCTGCGCCTGCTCGGCGAGGCGGCCCTCGCCGGGGACCCGCCGGCCAGGGCGGCGCTGCTGGAGGACGCGCTGGCGTTGTGGCGCGGTCCCGCGTTCGCCGACTTCGGCGACGAGCCGTTCGCGCGCCCCGCGATCGCGCGGCTGGAGGAGCGGCGGCTGACCGCGCAGGAGGACCGCGCGGAGGTACGGCTGGAGCTGGGCGAGCACGTCCGGCTCGCGGGGGAACTCGGCGACCTGCTCGCGGCGCACCCCCTCAGGGAACGGCTGCGCGCCGCGCACATGCGTGCCCTGTACCGGTCCGGGCGGCAGAGCGAGGCGCTGGACAGCTACGAGGAACTGCGCGCCCTGCTCGCCGACGAGCTGGGCCTGGATCCGGGCACCGACCTGGCCGCCCTGCACCGGGCCGTCCTCACCCAGGACCCGGCTCTGGCCGCGCCCGGCGCCCTCCCGGACAGGCCCGGCGCCCTCCCGGACAGGCCCGGCGGACCCGGCGGACCCGGCGGACCCGGCGGACCCGGCGGACCCGGCGGACCCGGCAACGGCAGGCCCGGCGGGAATCTCCCGGTGCCCCTCACCGGCCTGATCGGCAGGGAGGAGGCCGTCACCGGCGTCCGCGCCCTGCTGGAGACCGAGCGGCTGGTGACGCTCACCGGGCCCGGCGGCGTGGGCAAGACCCGCCTGGCGATCGAGGTCGCCGGGCACCTGACCGGCCCGGAGACGCTTTCCCCGGCCCACTCGGTCCCCTCCGGCGAGGTCTCCTTCACCGGCCTCTCCTCCGGCAGCGCGCATGACGGCGTATGGCTGGTCGAGCTGGCCGCGCTCGACCGTCCCGGCGACGAGGACGCGGTCCACCGGCTGGCCGAGACGATCATGACGGTGCTGGACGTCCAGGACGCCGCGGGCGGCACCGGGCCGGTGACCGCCGCCGACCGGCTCACCGGGGCGCTGCGCTCCCGGCGGCTGCTGCTGGTGCTGGACAACTGCGAGCACGTCGTCGAGCCGGTCGCCGAGCTGGCCGGGCTGCTGCTGCGCGCCGCCCCGGGGCTGCGGATCCTCGCGACCAGCCAGGAGCCGCTCGCCCTGCCCGGCGAGGTGGTCTGGAGCGTCCCGCCGCTGGAGGTCCCCGGCCGGGCCGCCGACGACCTCCCCGCGCTGGAGCGGACGGGTTCCGTACGGCTGTTCGTGGCGCGCGCGTCCGCGGCGGCCCGGGGGTTCGTCCTGGACGCGGACACCGCTCCGGCGGTCGCGGCGCTGTGCCGCAGGCTGGACGGCATCCCGCTGGCGCTGGAACTGGCCGCGACGAGGGTGCCCGCACTCGGGGTGCACGGTCTCGTCGCCCGCCTGGACGACCGGTTCCGGCTGCTGGCCACCGGGCACCGTGGCGTACCGCCACGCCAGCAGACCCTGACGGCGATGATCGACTGGAGCTGGGAGCTGCTGACCGACGCCGAGCGCGCCGTCCTGCGCCGCCTCGCCGTGCACGCCGACGGCTGCGCCATGGACGCCGCCGAGGCCGTCTGCGCGGGGGACGACATCCCGGCCGAGGACGTGCTCGACCTGGTGGCACGGCTGGTGAACCGGTCGCTGGTGGTCATGGTGGACGGTGCCGACGGGCCGAGGTACCGGTTGCTGGAATCGGTGGCGGCGTACTGCGTCGAACGCCTCCAGCGGGCCGGGGAGTACGAGCGGGTGCGGCGGCTGCACCTGCGCCACTACATCGGCCTCGCCGAGCGGGCCGCGCCCCGTCTCCAGGAGGCGGACCAGCGGCTCTGGCTGCGGCGCCTCGACGCCGACGCCGCCAACCTGCGCGCCGCGCTGAACGCGGCCGTCAGGAACGGCGACGCGGACGGCGCGCTGCGTCTCGTCGGCGCGATGGCCTGGTACTGGTTCCTGCGAGGCCGGCTGACCGAGGCGCACCGGTCCCTGGCGGCGGCACTCGCCGTCCCCGGCGCCCCCTCGGCCGCCGTCCCCCGGGACCACGAACCGGACACGGGCGGCGGCCCCGGAGTCCCAGAGGGCGTCTCGTTCGCCGCGCTCCGGGCCAGGGCCCTCACCTGGAAGGCCGCGGTCGAGTTCCTCCGGGGCGAGGTGGCCGCCGCCGACCGGGAGAGGCTCCGCCGGGCGGCCCTGGAGGCGTACGAGGACGCGGGCGACCCCGGCGGGCGTGCCAGGGCGTGGTGGATCCTCGCCTACGCGGGGCTCGACCTCGGCGACCTGTCCGTCGCCGGAGACCTGCTGGAGCGGGCGCTCCCCGCCTTCGAGGCGCTCGGCGACCGGTGGGGGACGGCCGCGGCCCTCGCGCTCCGGGCCAAGCTCGCGCACGTGCGCGGCGACCTCGGCGGGCTCGAACGCGACGGCGGGCGCAGCGCGCGGATCTTCGGCGAGCTCGGGGAGCGCTGGGGACAGCTGGAGGCGAGCGGCTGGCTCGGCGCCCTGGCCGAGATGACCGGTGACCTCGACCGGGCCGAGCGGCTGCAGCGCGACGGCATGCGCCTGGCCGAGGAGCTCGGGCTGTGGACGGAGTTCGCCGGGCGGCTGGGCTGGCTGGGCTGGATCGCGCTGCAGCGCGGCGACCACGCGCGGGCGATGGAGTCGAGCGAGAGGTCGCTGCGGATCACCATGGAGCAGGGACACCAGGCGGGGCAGACCTTCGCCCGGATGGGACTGGCCTTCGCCGCGCGCAGGGACGGCCGCCTCGACGTCGCGGAGACCCACCTGCGCGACGTGCTGGACCGCACCCCGCCCGGCACCGGGGAGCCGCCTCCGTACCTCCCGATGATCGTGACCGAGCTCGGCTTCGTCGCCGAGCAGCGCGGTGACGCGGCGACGGCCCTCACCCTGCACCTGTCGGCCCTCGACCTCATGGCCAGGTTCGACGGGATCAGGGACATGCCGGTCGTCGTGTACGGCCTGGCCGGGGCCCTCGCCGCCGCCGGGCACCACGACCGCGCCGCCCGGCTCCTGGGCGCGAGCGCCGCGGCCCGCGCGTCGAACTCCGTGCCCCTCGCCCCGATGGAGCGCGGTGACGTCGACCGGATCACCGCGCGGGCCCGTGACGCGCTGGGCGAGGAGCGCTTCGCCGCCGAACACGAACGCGGCACCGCGCTCACGCCCGAGCAGATCAGGTCCACGGCCGTCCTTCCGGACGCCTCCGTGACCTCCCCGGTTCCCGGCCGGGAACACGCGCCCCCGCCGGACCGGGGAGGGCAGCCGGCCTTCGGGACGAGCGAATCGATCCGGTGATGGATTACCAGAGCCGGTGATCCTGGCAGACTGTCCGGCATGAGGAAGAGCGAGGAGAGCGGGAGAGACGCCCCCGCCCCCGGGACGCGCCGCAGGGGACGCCCGCCCAGGGACCGCTCGGCGCCGCCGGCGCCGTCGACGCCCGACCGCATCCTCGCCGAGGCGACGGACCTCTTCGCCCGGCACGGGGCCGACGGCGTCTCCATGCGCGACATCGCCGCCCGGGTCGGGATCGACGTCTCCAGCGTGCACCACCACTTCCCGTCGAAGGCGTCCCTGTACGACGCCTGCTTCGCGCGCGTCTTCGAGCTGGAGCGGGCCACGCTCACCCCGCCGGTGCGCGCCCTCCTCGCCGCCGTGCGCTCCGAGACCCCGGGCGACGTCGTGGGCGCCATGCACGCCCTGGTGGACGCGTTCGTCGACTTCCTCGACGAGCACCCCCGGACGACGTTCCTGTGGCTGCGGCGGTGGCTGGACCCCACCCTGCACCCGTCCCTGGACGAGGCGTACTCGCTGCCGATCTACGGCGAGATCGAGCGCGCCCTGCTGGAGGCCGCCACCCGCGGCCTCGTCGTCGAGCCGACGCCGCACGTCACCGTGCGCGGCCTGGTCTGGGCGGCCCACGGCCACGTGACCGCCCTGAGCGCCCTGAGGTCCCGTGGCGGGGACGCGGTGGCCGCCGACCGCGAGAGGCGCGAGTTCCGCGCCTACGCCCACCGCTTCGTCGACCGGCTCTACGCACCCCCTGGCGCGGGCGCCTCCGACGGCTAATATTCCATCAAGCGATGGAATATGGAGGCGACGGATGGGCGCGAGGGAACCGGGCCGGGAGACGGCCGTCGACGGCGACAGCGTGGCGGGCCCAGCGGTGGCCGCCGGCGGTACGCCGGACCGGGACGTTAAGGAACCGGGCCGGGGCGTGACCGCCGTCGTCGGTGGCGGCCCGGCGGGCATAGCCGCCGTCAAGGCTCTCGTCGAGGCCGGACTGCCCGTCTTCGGGGTCGAGCGCGCCGCCTCCCTCGGCGGCCTGTGGCGGCTGGACGCCGACACCGCCTCCTACGAGGGCCTGTGCCTCAACACGAGCGGGCCGCGCACGCAGTTCTCCGACTACCCGATGCCCGCCGAGTGGCCCGACTACCCGACCCGCGCCCAGATGCTCGACTACCTGCGCTCGTACGCCGACCGCTTCGGGGTCGGCGAGCGGTTCCGGTTCGGCACGACGCTCGAATCGGCCCGGCGCGCCGAGGACGGCTGGGAGCTGGAACTGACCGGCCCCGAAGGTCCGTACCGCGAGACGGTGGAGCACCTGGTGGTGGCCAACGGCCACAACCACGAGCCCCGCCTGCCCGAACCGCCCTACCCGGGGACGTTCACCGGCACCGAGTCGCACGCGCACGACTACGTCACCCCCGCCGAGCTGGCCGGGAGGCGCGTGCTCGTGGTGGGCACCGGCAACTCCGCGATGGACATCGCCGCCGAGCTGGCAGGCCACGCGTCCGCCGTGCTGCTGTCGGCCAGGCGCGGGGTCTGGGTGCTGCCCAAGCGGCTGCTGGGCCGTCCCTCCGACCAGCTCAACGGCGCCCTCGCGGCCCTGCTGCCCTGGCGGGTGCGGCAGGTGGTCTCCCAGGCGGTGCTCAGGTTCGCCGACCGGAAACCCGCCGGGCCGCGCCTGCCCGCACCCCGCCGGGGCGTGCTCCAGGACCACCCCACCCTGAGCGACTCCGTCCCCCGGCTGATCGCGGAGGGACAGGTGCTCGCGCGCCCGGGCATCGCGCGCCTGGACGGCACGCGGGTCCACTTCGCCGACGGCCGGGTGGACGAGGTCGACCACATCGTCTGGTGCACCGGCTACCGGGCCGTGACCCCCTTCCTGGACGCCGCGACGATGCCCGACCCGGCGAGCGCGCTGCTCCACCGGCACGTCTTCCCCATCGGCGACGACTCGATCAGCTACGTCGGGCTGATGCAGTCGACCGGCTCGGCGCTGCCCGTCGTCGAGGCGCAGAGCCGCCTCGTGGCCGCCGTACGCGCGGGGACCCACCGGTTGCCCGACCCCGGGACGGCGCGGCGGATCGCCTCCGCCGAGCTCGACGCCGCCCGCGACCGCTGGGGACAGCGCAGGCCGCACATGCGGATCGACGTCGACCAGTATCTGCGCGTCATGGACCGCGAGCTGCGCGCCTCCCTCTCCCGCTCGCTGGCCGGGCGCCGGATCCTGGTCACCGGCGCGGCGGGCACCTTCGGCAGGGCGATGAGCGCGCGGTTCACCGCCCGGGGCGCGCACGTGGTCGGCCTGGACATCGTGGACACAACCCGCCCCGGCGACTCCGGCGTCCCGATCATCGCGTGCGACATCACCTCCCAGGAGTCCGTCGACGCCGCGGTGGCCGAGGCCGTGGCCCTGCTCGGCGGCGTCGACCTGCTGGTCAACAACGCGGGGCGCGGCGGGCCCGCCCCGGCCGAGCTCGCCCCCGGCGAGGAGGTCGAGGCGCAGCTGCGGCTGAACCTCCTCGGCGCCTGGCGTGTGACGGCGGCGGTCATGCCCCACCTGGTGCGCACGCGCGGGCGGGTGGTCTTCGTCGCCTCGCGGATGGCGCTCCTGCCCCTGCCGCTGGCGGCGGCGTACGGCGTCTCCAAGCGCGCGCTCGCGGCCTACGCCGACGCGCTCCGGCTGGAGGTCGGCACGCACGTCGGCGTGACGACGGTCTACCCGAGCATGGTCCGCAGCCCGATCCACGACAGCACGCGGCAGGCCGGGCTGTCGCTGGACGCGGTGTCCAGGCCGGAACCCGTCGAGGGCGTGGTCGACGCGATCGTCCGCGCCGTCACCGCCCGGCGCGCCCCGCGCGACGTGGCGACCACCGTCCGGGGGCGCGTCGAGATGATGGTCGGCAGGCACGCCCCCTCCCTGGCCGACCGCCTCGTACGCCGCACCGTCGCGGCCCGCGTGGCGGCCGGTGACTTCGCGAACGCCCCCCTCGCGGCGGGGATGGTGCGCAGGCACCGGGGACAGGGCCCGCGTGGGCACGTCTCATGACGGGACCAGCGCCCCTCGCCGTCCGATCGCCCAGATCGTCAGGGCGAGTCCCGACAGGACCATGCCCGCGACGCTCACCGCCTGCCACTCCCCCACCGACCACAACACCACGGCGGCGGCCGACCCGATCGCCCCGCCGATGAAGTTCCCCGTCACGAAGGCCGTGTTCAACCGGCTCCGCGCCTCGTCGGACACCGCGAAGATCCGTGCCTGGTTGAGGATGTTCAACGCCTGGATCGCCACGTCGACCAGCACCACCACGACGAGGACGAGCACCACCGACCGCCCCGCGAACAGCGCCACGGCGAACGACGCGAGCACCAGCGCCCACGCGGCGCCCGTGGCGGGAAGGGACCAGCCGCGGTCGTGCAGCCGCCCGGCCCGCCGCGCCGCCAGCGCCCCCGCCAGCCCGGCCAGGCCGAAGAGACCGATCACCGAGACGGGGTACTCGAAGGGCGGCGAGCTCAGCAGGAAGGTCAGCGACGTCCAGAACATGGTGAAGATCGCGAAGCCCGTCCCGCCCAGCAGCAGCGTCCACCGCACCACCCGCTCCCGCCGTACCACCGAGAACACCGACGCCATCAACCGGAGGTAGGGCAGCCGCGTCTTCGGCTCCAGCGCGGGAATCCTCCGGTGCAGCAGGACCGCCAGCGAGACGGCCACGACGGCGGCGGCCGCGAAGATGGCCCGCCAGCCCGCGAACTCGGCGACCAGGCCGCTGATCGTGCGGGAGACCAGGATGCCCGTCAGGATGCCGGACGTCACGGTCCCGACCACGTGGCCACGCTCGGCCTCCACGGCCAGGTCCCCGGCCAGCGGGGTCAGCAGCTGCCCGGTCACGGTCGTGACGCCCAGCAGCGAGATCGCCGCCAGCAGCGTCCAGAAGGACGGCGCCAGGGCGCACAGCACCAGCGTCACGGCCGACGCGAGCAGCATCAGCGGGATGAGCCGCCGCCGGTCCAGGACGTCGCCCAGCGGGACGAAGAGCAGGATGCCGATCGCGTACCCGATCTGGGAGGCCGTGACGAGCCACCCGGTGACGGCGGTGGAGGCGTGCAGGTCGCCGGCGATGAAGCCGAGAAGGGGCTGGGCCCAGTAGAGGTTGCCGACCGCCGCGCCACCGGCGACGGCGAAGAGGAAGGTCAGGCCACCGGTCATGATCCGGGGAGGCTGCGGCGCGGGGTGCACTGTCACCCGGAAATGCTCGCATGTGGAACCGACAGTCCCGACATGTGGGACCGACAGTCCCGACTGGAGACCGGCGCCGGACGGATCGGCCGATCCGCCCCGAAGGCGGAGCGGGCGGAGGGGACGAGGCCCGCCGGCCACGATCGGCCTCCGCCCGGCCGGCGCGTCGGAACCGGGCGCGTCGGAACCCGGTGCGTCCGGGTGTGCCGGAACCGGGTGCGTCCGGACGCGTCAGAACCGAGTACGTCCAGGTTGGCCAGAACCCAGTGCGTTCGGGTGCGTCAGAACCCGGTGAGCGAGGGCATCCGATCGGACGATCCACCGCGGAAGACCCTGCCGAGAACGGTCCGCAGCCGCTCCGTGTCGACGGGCGTCAGGTCCAGCTCGACGGTGAGAACGGTCCCGGTCTCCATGTTGTCCGCCGCCTCGGGGGTGAGGTGCAGGACGAGGCGGCGATCGTCGAGCGCGCAGGCGGTGATGCCGCTCCCGGTGCCCCGCATGCCCTCGCGGGCCACCCAGTAGGACCGCTCCTCCCCGTCTCCTCTGCCGAGGAAGAGGAGGTGGTCACCACCGCCGTCCGCCTCCTCGTGCAGGAAGACGGCGGGCCCTTCGCCCCTCCCGCTGAATCCGAAGTCACGGACGACCATGTGCTCGGTCGGCGTGTAGGCCACCTCTCCGGAGACGACCGGCTCGGGGTCCGGCGACTCGTGGAAGCGACGACGCCAGGAGTCCTCGGGCTCGCGGAGCCCCATCGGGACCGCCGTCGGAAGGGCGTCCAGCAGCCAGCCGGGAACGGTGCCGCGAGGGAACACCATCAGCTCCTCCAGCGGCGCGAGGTCAGGGATGTCCGTACCGTCGGGAAAGGGGAACCCGTCGGCGTCCACCTCTCCCCGGTACGACCTGTCCTTCGGCGTGAAGCTCAGGCTGCAGGAGAACCACGTGCCCTCGCCTTCGCGGTAGGACAGTTCGCGAAGCCGCCGGACCGACTCCTCCAGCCCCTGAACGCCGATCTCCACCCCGTCGCAGTCCACGGTGACGCGGGTGAATCCTCCGACCTGGCCGCACCGGACCGTGGCGCCGCTCCAGCCCGAAGGCGCGGCGGCACGCACCAGGTCACCGATCGCGAGCCGCAGGCGGCGCTCCTCGTCGTACTTCGAGCGCATGGTCATCCTTCCTTCGCAGTCAACAGGCCGTGCAGGCGACGCGCCTCACGGAGCAGGCCGCTCGATCCCTTGCGTGCCGCCATGGCCTCGATCTCGGGGATCACCCCGCGGGCGCCGCACCAGGCCGCCGTGGTGGCGGCCAGTTCCACGAACCCCGCCAGCCCGTGGCGCGGCCGGCGGCCGGCCCGGGGCAGGAGCGACGGCAACGCCGCGGCGACCGCCGTCCACACCTCCTCGTGGGCGCCCTGGCGGGCCGCCGACTCCAGGGCCGCCGTCAGGTGGACGAGCTTCGTCTGGTCGTACTCGACCAGCTCCGCCGCCCGCCTGCCGAGCTCGGCGGCAGGCAGGTCACCGCGACCCGCCATCGTCAGCAGGACGTCGACGGCTTCCGGCGTGTCCGGGTCTCCCAGCATGCGGGCGAGGAGGAGCGCCACGGCGGCTCCCGGCGGCCCGTCGAGCCGGGCGAGCTCGCGCAGATGGCTCGTCTGCACCGTCGGGTGGTACCAGGGATGGTTCAGGAGATGACGTGACAGGTGGGCGGCGGCCACCTCGCGGTGGGACGGGAACATCGACGGCCACCAGGCCAGGTGGAGCCCGTCGCCACGCCCCGAGGAGGTGGCGAACGTCCGGTCGACGAGGAGCTGCCCGGTGGCCTGTGCGCGCACCGACGGGACGGGCCTCAGCTCGCCGGAGTGGTTCCGGCCGCTGTTGTCGTGTCCGGGCGCCGGGTGGGACCAGCCCATCTCCACCACCGGATCGGCGATCCGGGTTCCGGACAGCCACCGGGCGACCAGGCGACCGGCCGCCGAGGAGAGCCGGCCGGCGCGTTCGGCCGCCTCCCCGTCCGGCTCTCTCGGCAGCCGGATGAGCGCCTGTTGCAGGTCCGCGGCGAGCGGCTTCGCCCCGGCGGCCTCGATGACCTCCAGCCTCGTCACCAGCTCGGCCGCCTCCACGTGCCCGGTCGTGAGGGTGGGGGTGGCCAGCAGCAGGGGCGGGACGACGTCCTGCTCCACGGCCATCTGGATCTCGGCCGCCCGGTGCAGCAGGAGCAGGTGCGGCGGGCTGACATACCGGGGGTTGGAAAGCCTGCTTCTCCAGATGCCGCGTTCCGGCGCGATGCCGACGAGGGAGTACACGGCGCCGATCAGCCAGTGGTCGACCCGCTGCCAGCGCTGGGCCCGGTCCCAGTGATCGGCCTCTCCGTACAGGTATTCGTACCTGCCGGCCAGGAGGGGCTCGAACGCGGCGGCCGCGCCCGCCCGGTCCCGGTGCACGAGGGAGACGAAACCGGCCAGCAGCCGCTCCCACGCCTGCCAGTCGTCGGAGTCGTTCAGCAGGGACACCATGTCCGCCACTGAGTCGATCGGTTCCGGCATCCGCCGAGGGGCCTCGGGCCGCGGGAGCGCGGGCGGGTCGAACCCGTCCCGCGGCCCGGCCTCGACCGGCTCCTCGCCGCCGAAGACCTCGAAGGCACGCCGCCCGAGGTCGGGCGGGAGCGCGCCGAGGGCGTCGCGGACGACGCCGCGGCCCTCGTCGTCCATCAGGCCCGCGTACTTGATCGCGAGTGTCAGCGCCCTCTCCTGCAGTTCGACGGAGTCGGCGGCGAGCACCGTCGCCAGCGGTCCCGCGACCGAGGCCGCCAGGCCGGGCGAGAGCCGTACCCGCTGGTCCAGCCAGGTGAGCCCGGCGCGGACGAGCTTGCGCTCGGGCCGGAAGAGCACCGCCTCCCATCCCTCCAGCAGGTCGAGGGGGTCGAGCACGTCAAGCGCGTCGAGCCCGCGCAGGTGCCGCAGCGCCAGCTCGGCGACCGGCCCGGGGGCCGCGGGCAGCAGCCGCAGGTAGTCACGGGCCAGCGGCTCGATCTCGTGCGGCGTGGGATCGAGCGCCTCGTGCAGGCGGACGAAGAACCGCAGCTCCGTCACCGAGCCCCCCAGCAGGAACCGCCTGACGCATCCCTGGAGCAGCTCCGACCGTCTCGCCCCGTCCGTCGCGGCCAGGGTGCGCAGCGCGCGCAGCAACGACCTGTCCGGGTCGCTCTCCCACTGCAGGGCCCGCCCGACCCCCTGGGCCTCGAAGAGGCGGGGAAGCATGACGTCGAAGAGCGGATCCCTGTGCGGGGCGGGCAGACCGGCGACCGCGCCCGCCCATCCGACGACCACCGGATCGTGCGCCGGAACCTCGGTCCCGGTCTCGCGGAGCAGGGCGAGCGCCAGTTCCATGCCGCGGTCCTCCGCCGTCCGGAGCCTCAGCACGAGCCGCCTCGCCAGGTCGGCCCGCCACTCCGCCGGCCGGGCCGCGAGAATCGTCATGATCCGCCTGGTGTCCCCGTACGGCGGGCTCCAGCGGGAGCTGAAATCCCGGCGGTTCAGCCAGGTCGCCACGGCGGCCGCCCCGGGAAGGACCCCCGCCCCGGCGGCGCGGAGCACCTCGGCGTGCTCGTCGAGCCTCTCCCAGGACTCCTGCCTGCCGCGCAGTGTCTTCAGGTATCCGGGAAGGTTGGCGGCGACCTCCCCGCGCGCCTCCTCGTCCAGCCCGGTGACCCGGATCGCGACGGCATAGGCGTCCTTGCGGTCGATGAGCCCGCGGATCTCCTCCCAGGCGCTCACCGGTGCGACGACCTCCTCGCGGCGGGAGGTCCGGGAGGGTTCGCCGGAGGCCGGGAGCTTCGTCCCGGTCGGCGGGGCAACGTGTTGATGGGGGGTGGACATGCCGCGAACAGTAGTGATCCACTCCGACAATTCGGCCGCGGATCCGTCACGAGACCACGGTCCCGCGACGGATCCAACGGACGTGCGACCGGCGACCACGTCCTTCGCTCACCCCTTGAGCGCGTGGTCAGCGACGGAGAACGGGCTTCTCGTCCACCCTGGCGTGCGCGCGGCAGCACCTGGCCCCCGAGCGGCAGCAGTGGCGGCGGTGGCGCTCACGGTCCTTGATCCTGATCACGTTGTCGTTGCGCTGGTGGTTCCTGATGCTCGTGCCGGGTTCACGGCCGGTGGATGACGTGCCGGCGGGTGTCACCGGGAGGTCATCGGGCGCGACGACCAGGGGCACCACCTGTGAGACGCTGGCGTCCAGCAGGGCGGTGCCGGGGAAGGCGGCCGTGAGCCGGTGAGTCCCCGGTGCGAGGACCACGGCCAGGACGGCGCGGCCGTTCGCGTCGAGCACGGCGGTCCCCAGGCTCACCCCGTCGTCGAAGAACCTGACCGGCCCCGTCGGCGCGTTCGGCCCGGGAGAGGTGACGGTCGCGGTGAGGGTGTACCCGCCCGCCACCCCGGGGGTGGGCGCCACGGCCAGTGTGGTCGCGCTCTGCCGCGACACCGGCGGGACGACCAGGGGCACCACCGGTGAGACGCTGGCGTCCAGCAGGGCGGTGCCGGGGAAGGCGGCCGTGAGCCGGTGAGTCCCCGGTGCGAGGACCACGGCCAGGACGGCGCGGCCGTTCGCGTCGAGCACGGCGGTCCCCAGGCTCACCCCGTCGTCGAAGAACCTGACCGGCCCCGTCGGCGCGTTCGGCCCGGGAGAGGTGACGGTCGCGGTGAGGGTGTACCCGCCCGCCACCCCGGGGGTGGGCGCCACGGCCAGTGTGGTCGAGGTCTCCCGTGACACCGGCGCGGCGCAGAGCGAGCGCGTGACGGTGTTGGTGTCCAGGGTGACGGCGGCGTTGCGGGCCAGGAGGCGGCCGTCGACCACCGCGCCGGTGGTCGCGGTGATCGAGGTCAGCGCCAGGATGTTGCCGACGAAGCTGGAGCCGGTCCCCAGCGTGGCCGAGCTGCCGACCTGCCAGAAGACGTTGCAGGCCTGGGCGCCGTTGATGAGGTTCACCGTGCTCGCGGACGCGGTGATGAGGGTGGAGGCCGCCTGGAAGATGAAGACGGCGTTGGGGTCTCCCCGCCCGTCCAGGGTCAGTTCTCCGGTGATCTGGAAGGGGCCCAGGGCGGAGGTGTAGGTTCCCGGCGTCAGGGTCGCCCCGCCGAGCTCGGTGGCGAGGGTGGCGTCGGCGACCTGACCGGCCGCGTTGTTGTAGGCGGTGGTCAGGTCGGCCTGGGCCTGGGCGGCGACGGCGTTGGCCGCGTTGACGGCGCCGACCACGAGGCCGGGCGGGAAACCGGTGATGGCCGACCCCGGGCTCACACCGAGGTCTCCGGTGAGGATGGTGGGACCGGTGTTGGTGACGGCGGAACCGCCCAGGACCGCGAAACTGCCGGCCGTGCCGAGCGGCACCGGCGTCGCCGCCCTCGCCGTGTGCGGGGTCGCGGTGACGCACCCCAACGCGAGGACGGCCGCCAGGCCCCCGGTGAGCCACCGGCGCACGACACTTCGCTCGACACTTCGCGAATGACCAATGCCTATCATAATAACGACCTTTTCTTTTGGTATTACTCCGTTCAGACGCATTGCCGATGATGCGCCATTTCATCCGATCCTACTGATCGGCGAAGTCGTATTCGTTATGCGACATGCGGGATATTTTATTGCACGACCATTTCCAGACATAAAGAAAATAAAGTTATTTTTTATGCTTTCGAAAAAGCCGTACGGCCGTCTCGGCGCAGGTCAGAGAGGATAGTGACCACGTTCGCCTTCCAGGGGAACGTGTCGACTGCCGCTTCCAGGGAAACATGGCGACTGCCGCGAGAACGGGCGCCGGTCCCGATCCATCGGAACCGGCGCCCGTTCTCGTGTCACCTGGCGGGACGACCCGTCACGGGACCGTGGGGGTGGAACCGGCCTGCAGCCGGTTGCCCGTGCGCCGCCAGCGGGCGAGCCCGCCGTCCAGCGGGCGCGCGTGGAAACCCCGCTCGCGCAGCAACCGCACGGCCTCCGGGGAGACCGCACAGTAGGGTCCGCCGCAGTAGGCCACGATCTCGGCGTCCCGGGGAAGCTCGCCGAGACGGTCGTTCAGTTCGGCCAGGGGCACCGACAACGCCCCCGGCACGTGGCCGCGGGCGTGGTCGGCCGCGGAGCGCACGTCGACGATCACGACGCCGGACCCGGGGTCGGCGAGGCGCGCGGCGAGCTCACCGGCGGTCACCGGCTCCAGCACCGCGGGGTCGCCAAGGTGCTCGGACACCGCCTCCCGCAGGTCGGCGAGCCTCTCCCCGGCGAAGTCCTGCAGCTCGCCCAGGAACCGGGAGACCCGCTCGTCGGCCAGCCGGTAGTAGACCCGCGTACCCTCCCTGCGGCTCGTCACCAGGTGGGCGGCGCGGAGCTGCTGCAGCTGGGCCGAGGTGTTCTTCAGCGGGACGTCGGCCGCCTCCGACAGCTCCTCTACGGTGCGTTCCCGCTGGTCGAGCACGTCGAGCAGCCTGAGCCTCACGGGACTGGCCAGCGTCTTGCCGATCCGCGCCAGCTGCCGGTAGATCGGTTCCTCGCGAAACTCCGCCATGGCCGTCAGACCATGTACTGGTCGTGGCGGAGGTACAGGTCGGTCCACTCCGCGTCACCGAGCTGACGTCCCTCCGCCACGATCGCGCCGAGTTCCTCGAAGTACGCCTCGCGCGGCGCCCCGGGGGTGAAGAGCAGGAGCATCGACGCCGGTTCGCCGGACTCGTTGCGGAAACTGTGAATCCCGCCCGCCGGGACGTGCAGGAAGTCCCCCTCCGTCGCGTCGATCCAGCCCTTCCCGTCGAACAGCCGCACCGCCCCGGACAGGACGAAGAAGGACTCGGAGATGGTCCGGTGGAAGTGGGGCTCCGGGCCGGACGGCTTCGGCCCCATCTCCCAGCGGTACAGGCCGAACTGCCCGTCCGTCGAGGCGCCGGTGCCCAGGTAGTGCACCGCCGTCCCGCCGACCATCAGGTCCGGCCCCGCGCTCGCCGGCCGGAAGGTCCCGCTGCTCTCGCCCGACTCACCCAGGTAACGAGCCTTGGGGTACGACATCGCGCTCTCCATCCCTGTGATCCAATATTCCAAAGAACCATAGAATATGGGGACAAAAAAGGGAAGATCCGACTCGTGCCGCATTTGTTGCCATTTGTGATGGACGTCCGGAGTGCCGACGCACGATAGTGCAGGGAGTCTCGACTGGCCCACGGAGGTTCCCCCCGCCATGCGTATCACCAGGCCGCTCACCGCCCTGGCGGCCGTCTCGATAGCCGTTCTGACGACAACCGTTCCCACGGCACCCGCCACCGCCGATGTCGGCGGCGCCACCGTGGTGCCGCTCCAGGTCACCGGAACCCCGGACAAGCGGTTCAACCTGATCATCATGGGCGACGGCTACACCGCGGGCGAGCAGGCCGCGTTCGCCGCCGACACCGACCGGCAGCTCAACGTGATGTGGTCCATCGAGCCGTACAGGTCCTACCGCAACTACTTCAACGTCTACCGGGTGGACATCGTCTCCGGCGAGTCCGGCATCAGCTGCGACCCCGGCCTGGCCTCGGGGAGGAAGAACACCCCGCTGAGCATGGGGTTCTGGGGCGGCTGCAACCCCGCCAGCGTCCAGCGGCTCATCACGATGAGCAACTCGGCGGCCAACTCGTACGCCAACCTGGTGCCCGGGACCAGCGGCGCGAACCGGCAGGTCCTCGCCCTGGCCAACAGCGGGACCTACGGCGGGGCGGGCGGCGCCTACGCCACCTCCTCGGGCCACAACTCGATGTCGGCCCTCATCGCGCCGCACGAGATCGGCCACTCGCTGGGCGGGCTGCAGGACGAGTACACCTACTACACGCGCGGCGTGGAGGGCGGCACCTACACCGGAGGCGAGCCCGGCTCCGTACACCACACCCTGCTGACCGAGCAGGAGATGAAGGACCAGCGCAAGAAGTGGTGGCGCTGGCTGGGCGAGCCGAGCGAGGCCGGCGGCGTCATCGGCCGCCACGAGGGCGGCCTGTACTTCGGCAAGGGAGTCTGGCGGCCCAGCGAGCACTCCATCATGAGGACGCTGGGCTACTACTACGACCAGGTCAGCCGCGAGGTGATGACCCAGAAGATCTCCGCCAAGGTCGGCCTCATCCAGGACGGCACCCCTGCCACCTCTCCCGTCGGCGCCGACCGGGTGCTCTGGGTCGAGCCGCTGCACCCCAACAGCCACTCGCTCACCACCACCTGGAGCGTCGACGGCGCCGACCTGCCGGGCGACCGCACCGCGCTCGACCTGCGCACGCTGGACCTGCCTCCCGGTACGCACACGGTGAAGGCGACCGTCGTCGACCCGGGCGACTTCGTACGGGACCCCGCCATCCGTTCCGGCGCCCTCACCGCGACCCGTACCTGGACGGTGGACACGACCGTGACCACCGTCCCCGCCCCGGTCGAGGCGGGCCTGCTCTCCTCCACGCCCACCAACCAGGCCGTCGGCCACGACGAGGTCGTCCACGTCGAGACCACCCACCCCGACGACGGCGTCCCCGCCGTCACCTGGACGCTGGACGGCACGCGGCTCGGCGACACCGACGGTGACCTGGACCTGGGAGGACTCACCCTCACCCTCGGCAACCACACCCTCACCGCCTCCCACGGCGACGACACCCGGTCCTGGACCGTCGACAACACCCTGCCCACGACCGGCTACGAGCTCTCCGCGCCGCTGGTCGCCTCCGCCGACGCCCACGTCTACAACGGCCCCTTCACCATGAGGCTCACCGGCGGCGACGACCAGGACGGGTACGTCGTGCACGAGTCCCGGGTGGACGGCGACGGCTGGTTCAACTACTTCGGCTGGCCGACCTCCGCCGACCTGCCGTGGACGTTCAGCGAGAGCGGCACCGTCATCGACAGCCTCACCTTCGGCAGGCTGCCCCGAGGCAGGCACACCGTCGAGTACCGTTCGATCGACCCCAGCGGCAACCACGGCGCGGCCAAAAGCTTCACGGTCACCACCCTCGCGCCGCCACCCGCCTGCACCACCACGGTCACCGGTACGAGAAACGGGACGCTCGCGGTCCGCTCCGGCGTCACCTGCCTGAACGGCGCCCGGATCAACGGCGGGGTGACCGTCGGCCCCGGCGCGTCCCTGGTGGTGAACGGCGGCAGCGTCAACGGGGCGATCGCCTCGTCCGCCGCCGCCGAGGTGCACCTGCTCAAGACCCAGGTCAACGGCGCGGTCGTCGTCTCCGGCACCACCGGCCGGCTGGTCGTCGCGGGCTCCGAGTTCAGGGGCGCGGCGGTGCTCACCGGCAACACCACCGCCGACGCCCTCGTGGTGACGGGCAGCAGGATCCGCGGCGCGCTCTCCTGCTCCGGCAACACGCCCGCGCCGTCCGACGCCGGGGTGTCCAACCACGTCACCGGCAGCGGCCAGTGCGCCGGTCTCGTCGACGACCCGCGCTCCAGGACCCGGGTCGAGCCCTACGAGGCCGTGGTCTCCAGTGACGTCCCCGAGAAGGGCCGGGACCAGCACCACCACTGACGCACGTGACGACGGGACGCCTCCTCAGGGGGCGTCCCGCGACGGCGGCCGTCACCCCACCGCGGGAACCAGCGTGAGCCCGTGGTCGGCCGTACGGCGCGCGATCTCGAACCCCGCGCGGGTGTAGATGCCGAGGGCTCCGGTCGGGTTGTCCGCGTCCACCCCCAGCCCCGCCGTGTCGTACCCCTGCGCGCGGAACTCGCCCAGCGCGTGCGCGAGCAGCGCGCTCGCCACCCCGCGCCCGCGCCACTCGCGCGAGGTGCCGATGATCTGGATCCACGCCTCGCGGACCCCGGTCGCCTCGGTGTCGGCCTCGAAGTAGTGGGTGAGCAGGACGCCCACGCTCTCCCCCGACGCGTCCAGCGCGACGAAGGAGCCCTCCGGCCGGAACACCCGCACCCCGACGATGTTGCTCCGCCAGGACTCCGGGGTGTGCTGGACACTCCCCCAGTGGTCGGCGAACGAGCGGTTGCGCACCTCCCGGGCGGCGTCCTCCAGGTCGTCGCGATAGGTGACGATCTCCACCCCCTCAGGGGGCGAGACCTCCGGCAGCTCGCCACCCAGATCGAGGGTCATCCCGTAGAACCACCTGACCGGCTTCATCCCCGCCCCGGTGACCAGCGCGAGCAACCCCTCGTTGCGGCTGTCCACCTCGACGTGGAGTTCGAGCGGATGCCCGGAAAAGCGGCGCTCGTGCAGCACCGGGGTGTTGGCGATCGCCCACTCCAGCAGGTGGCCTCCCAGTCCCCTGCGCCGGTGGCCGGGACGCACCCCGCCCCACAGGCTCATCCGGTGGACCGGCTCGGCCGCGGCCCGGCTCATGGTCATCCCGTACGCGACCAGCCGGCCGGACTCCCACGCCCCCAGCGTGCCCTCGACGGGGTCGAGCAGCGGGTTGGCGAGATCCTCGGCGAGGTCGTCGGGAGTCTGTCTCCCCCCGACCTGGTCCACCTCGTCGATCGCCGCCAGCAACTCCGCCCACGCCCCGACGTCGTCCTCGGTCAGCGGAGCCCACTCGAACGTCATGGTGTCGAGCGTAGAAGCGGGCCTCTCCACGCGGCGACCGGTTTTCCGGCGCGCTCCCCGCCCGCCGGGACGTGCCCGGCCGGTCGGGGCGGCGTCCTCAAAGAGCGCGCAGGCACGGTCGGCGAAGGCAGTTCGGACGACCTCCTCGGCGGCGTCCTCAGAGGGCGCGCAGGCCCCGGTCGGCGAAGGCGATCAGCCACTCGAAGCTCTCGTCGACGTCGGCGCTCCACTGGAAGCCGTTGGCCGACTGCAACGTGGCGAAACCGTGGCAGAGGCTGCGGAGCGTGCGCAGGGCGGGGGTCACGTCGGGCTCCCTGATCTCGTAGCCGCGCAGGACCGCCGTGAACGCGCCGAGCAGCCGCCCGCTCGCCACGGCCACCGGATCGTCGGGGCCGGACGGTTCCATGCCGATCGTCGCGGCGTACCGGCCGGGGTGCTCCAGGACGAAGGCGCGGAAGGCTCGCGCCGCGGCCGCCAGGGCGTCGCGGCCCGCGTACCCCTGGACCGCGCCGCCGACGGCGTCGGCTGCCTCGTTCAGCGCCAGGACCGCGATGCGCCGGTTGAGGTCCTCCTGTCCGTCCACGTGCTTGTACAGGGACGGGGTGCGCACGCCCAGCCGCTCGGCCAGCGACCCCATCGTCAGGTTGGCGAGGCCCACCTCGTCGGCGAGGGCGGCACCGGCCGCGACCACGGCCGCCGGGTCGAGGCCGACCCTAGGCACGGGCGGCGTCCGATCGGAGGAAGCCGAGAATGAGCGAGACCACCTGGTCAGGGTACTGGTCGTGCGGGTAGTGCCCGGCGCCCTCGATCATCTCCAGGCGGCCGAGGCCGGACGGCAGGGCGTCGACGATCGCCGAACCCTCGGCGTGCGGGTCGGCCCAGTCGGGGTCGAGCGTGCCCATCACGACCAGCACCGGGCAGCGGACGTTGCCGAGCTGCGCGCCGGCGTCGACCGGGGCGCTGCGGCCCATGGCCTGCATGGCCTTCATCCGGCCCGGCTCGCGCATCAGGGAGTCGACGCGGCCGAGCCGCTCGGTCCAGTCGGCCGGCTTCACGCCCGGGTAGGCCACGTCGAGGTAGGAGCGCCAGAGCGGCACGCTGCCGAGCACGCCCGCGCCGAGCAGCCGCAGGATGCCCCGCCGGAAGCGCCTCACCCGCAGGTCGCCGAGGCGGATCGACTGCTTGCGGGTGAACGGCCCCAGCTCGACGACCGCGGTGACCAGCGAGGGCTCCCGCGCCGCGGCGATGGTGGCGGCGCCGCCGGAGATCGAGTGACCGACGATCACGGCCGGGCCGCCCAGGTGGCGGATCACGGCGAGCAGGTCGCCGGCGATGGCGGTGCGACTCCACTCCGGCCAGTCGACGCTGGACTCCCCGCAGCCGCGCAGATCGACCGCCGCGACCCGGTACCCCGCCGCCACCAGCGACGGGACCGTGAAACGGTACGCGGCGCGGCTGTCGCCCATCCCGTGCGCGAGAACCACCAGCGGGCCGGAACCCGTCACCTCGTAGGCGATCGTGCCGCCGTCGACGGCGAGGTACTCGGTCATGACATCCTCCAAGTTTGGCTAACGCTGTTAGCCAAAAGCTAAAGCAATTAGCCAACCCTGTCAACAACGGGACCCCGGCGCAGCCAGAGGAACCAACAAACATCCTCAGCCGGAATTCCGGCCGGAAAGTGACCGGAATTCTCCTTAGGGTCGATCTCGAAGGCCGTACACGACCTAAGGACCCAGGAATGATCACTCGTGAGATCCGGCCGGCCGCGCGGGTCGCCGCCCGGCGGGAACACCTCGGCACCCGGCCGGGCGACGGCCGCCTCGTCCACCCGCCGACGGTCGTCAAGGGCGGGATCGAGGACGTGCCGCGGGCGTCCCTGTCCCTGTTCCAGATGTCCTCGGCGGGGCTGTCATGACGGCCCTCTCGCGCAGGACCCTGAACCGGGCCCTGCTGGATCGCCAGTTCCTGCTGGCCCGCACCGGCCGCACCCCGCTGGAGGTGATCGGGCGCCTGGTCGCGCTGCAGGCGCAGGAGCCCAACTGGCCCTACGTCGGGCTGTGGAGCAGGATCCACGACTTCACCCACTCCCGGCTCACCACACCGCTGCAGGAGCGCAAGGTGGTCCGCTCCGGCCTGCTCCGTAGCACCCAGCACCTCGCCACGGCCGACGACTACCTCCGGCTGCGGCCGCCGCTGCAGCCCGTGCTCGACCGCGCCGCCCGCTCGGCGTACTTCGCCCGCAACAGCGCGGGCCTGGACACCGCCTCGCTGGTCGCCACCGGCCTTGGACTGCTGGCGGGCGGTACGACCCCGCGAAAGGAGCTGGCCCGAGGGCTGGCCGAACGCCATCCGGGCCGCGACGGGCGCGTACTCGCCGGAGAGGTCGAGCTCAGAGCCCCCCTCGTCCACAACCCGGCCACCGGCGCGTGGGGCTCCTGGGGCACCCGGCCGGCCGTCTCCGTCACGCCCGCCGAGACCTGGCTCGGCCGGCCCATGGCCCCGGCGACCGTCAAGGACCTGATCCGCCGCTACCTGGCGGCGTTCGGCCCGGCCTCGACCATGGACGTACAGGCCTGGTCCGGCCTGACCCGCCTCGGCGAGATCGTCTCCGGCATGCGCGCCGAACTGCGCCACTACCGCGACCCCGACGGCAGGGAACTGTTCGACCTGGCCGACGCGGAACTCCCCGACCCCGACACGCCCGCGCCCGTACGCCTGCTGCCCGCCTTCGACAACGCCCTGCTCGGCCACGCCGACCGGACCCGCGTCATCGGCCACGAGGACCGAAAGCGCGTGATGCCCGGCCACGCACGGGTACTGCCCACCTTCCTCGTGAACGGCCTCGTGCACGGAAGCTGGTCCCTCGAAGGCGGCACCCTGCGCCTCACCCCGTTCCGCCCGCTGTCCGCGACCGACCGGGCGGCCCTGGAGGAGGAGGCGGAGCGCCTGCTGCCGTTCGTGGGAGGCGAGAAGGTGTCCTGCGGCGACCCGACGTCCTGAGCCTCCCTTCTCCGGCGTCGACCGCCGCACGGGCGCCCGCCGTGACCCGCCTTCGAGAACCGCGCCCAAGAACGGCCGTCACCGGGGCCCCGCCGCGTTCAGGCCGCCTCCGGGTTAGGGTGCCGCTGTGGATCTTGACGTCATCCGGCGCGGTATCGACGCGCTCCGCGAATACGACACGGACCTCGGCCTCTTCGGCGCCCGCGAGCACCGCTACCGGTTCCGGCCCCCGCTCGACGAGGCCACGCTGGAGGACGTCGAGACGCGGATCGGGGTGCGCCTTCCCGCCGACTACCGCACGTTCCTGACCCGGCTCGGCAACGGCGGCGCCGGCCCGTACTACGGGGTGCACGGGGTGCGGCCGGACGGCTCCTGGACGCGGTTCGGCCCGTTCCCCTTCACGGAGGAGTGGGAGCCGCCCGCGGACGACGAGGGTTACGACAACGCGATGGAAGCCGCCTTCGAGGGGCTGCTGCCGGTCTCCGAGCACGGCTGCGGCTACCGCTCCCACCTGGTCGTCAACGGCCCCCGGCCTCGGGCCAGGTGTGGGGCGACTGGACATGCGTCGGCGAGGCGCTCGCCCCGCAGGCCGAGTCGTTCGGCGCGTGGTACCACGACTGGCTGGAGGTCTCGCTGCGCGAGGTGCTGGGCGAGCGGATCGAGGCCACCGTGCGCGACGAGACCGGCTGGAGCGTCGACCGGCGGCTGCTCGGCCTCCTTCCGCCTCCGCTCGCCGACGGTGACGAGCAGCCAACCGTGAAGGTCCTGCGGCTGGCCCGCCGGATCCACCTCGCCCTCTACGAACGCCGCGACGGCGACGCCCGCGACCTCCTCTCCCGGGCCCACGCGGTCGGCGCCGGCGGGGACCACGAGGCCGTACGCCTCGCGCTCGCGGAGGCCGTGTTCCTGCGCGAGGAGGGCCTGATCGCCGACGCCCCGCTCGGAAGAGGACTCCGATCGGCGGGCCACCCACGCCCGGCCGACCGCACCCCCGTCGCGCTACGACTCCGCGCCGGGCGCCTGGCCTGGGAGTGCCGCCACTGGGGACACCCCACCGACGCGCCCCGCTTCGACGCGATCACCACAGGCTGACCTGGCTGCGACGACAGTCCCTGGCCGTACGCTCCGCGGTGTCGTCCTCAGCAGGTCACCCTTTGAGGTGGATCCGCCCGGAGAACGCCCCCCGCTCGGCCCGCTTGGCCTCCGCGACCTTCTCGATGTCCGCCCACTCGTACCCGTGCACCGTGGCGACGGCCCGCAGCACTTCGAGCACGTCGGCGATCTCCTCCGCCACCCCGGCCGCCGGGGCCTCGCGAAGCTCCGCCGCCTCCTCGAACAACTTCTCCAGCAACGCCTCGCGATAGTCCGCCTCCCCGAGAACGGTCACCACCGGCTCCCCGCCACCGGCACGAATGATCTCCGGAATCCTGTCCCGCACGAGTTTTCCCACGTCAGACCACTCCTTCGCGCATACATCGCAACTGACATCCCCGTAAATGGACCGCACCCAGAAGTGTCACTCATTCATCCAACGCCGCGATAGCCGATGTGATCAGCGCGCGAGCGCCGGAACCGTAGACCGCCAGTTCGGCGAGCGCGGCGAACACGTCACCGTACATGGCGATCTCTCGCGGCTGGGTGATCGTCAAGTGCCCGGACACGAGCTCGACCGTCACCTCCGCGTCGTCGAACATCCAGAACCCCTCCACAGGCCAGATGTTCGAACGGTCAGCGCCGAGCGGAATGATGCCCAGCGAGACCGTGGGAAGCGCACCCACCGTGAGCAGGTGTCCCAGCTGGCCCGCCATGACCTCCGACCCGCCGATGGGATGGCGCAGGACGTTCTCCTCCAGAAGAACGGCGAAGCGACGGGCTCCTTCACGGACGACGTTCTGCTTGTCCACGCGGACCTGCACGGCCGCTTCCACGTCATCCGGAAGAGATCGCCGTCGCATGATCGCGGTCAACACGGCCGCGATGTAGGAGCGAGTCTGCAAGGGCCCCGGGACCACCCGGGGAGAGTAGATGCGGAAACGCTGCGTTCGTTCCCACAGGGGTAACACGGCCTCCTGGGCGAGTCGCAGACCGGTGCGTTCCATCTGCCGCCACTCCACGAACATGCCCTCGACGGCCCGTAGCGAGGCGACCAGGTCAGCGATCTGGTCGCCGGCGTCGCACTGCTCGCACCACGCGCGGATGTCACCGGCCGTGGGAGCCTGCCTGCCGTGTTCTATCTTGCTGACCTTGGAGGAATGCCAACCGGTCAGATGCCCAAGAGCGCGCCCCGAAAGTCCCGCATCAAGACGGATGCCTCGCAACTTCACACCGAGGGCTTCGAGCGCTTTGTGCGCGCTGGAGGACGAGGAACGCATGATCCGTTACTGGTCAGACGGGCCGGTAGTCGCCATGGGGAACGGCCCGCTCCCACACCGCCTCGAACGCCTTGACGCAGAACCTCACGAGATCCGGATCGGTGAAGGTCTCCGCCCCCACCTTGTCACCGTCGCCACTGAAGTGGCTGACCAGCAACGTCTCCTCGTCGAACAGCCAGAAGTCGTTACCGGGCAACGCCAGACCGGTGGTGCTGTGCCGGGGCAACCAGCGCACCTGCTCCCCCGCACGCACGTTGGGAAAGGTGACATCGTATTCGTACCGGATGTACTGGCTGAGAGGTTCGGACACGATCCGGGCGCGCCGCATCTCCACACCGCGAGCGGTCGCGTCGACGACGTTCCGCAGCCACGGCCGCCACCAGGAAGCCCGATCGTCCGGGTCGATCCGGTGACCGGCCTGCCAGGCACGGTAGTCGGGATCGTCGAGCATGTAGCCGTCACGCATCTCCAGATGCAGGGCGGAATGTGCGCACACGCGTAGCCACTGCTCAAGCGTCCGCCCGACCGCCACCGTTCACCTCCGGGAAGAACCGCATCATGCGCTTGGGGAACCGGATCAGCGTCTCCCCGTCGGGGATGGGACCGACACCGAGAGCGGCCGGATCGGCCACCACATACCCCTGAAGGACATACTCGCTGGTCTCGGTGTCCTTCCATTCCATCTGTGGGTACTGGAGTCAGTCCCCGACGCAGGAGATAGCGTTCGGTTCATGACCGAGAGTCAAACGGCCGTATCGCCCGCTGATCACCCCGGATCTCCCTTCACTCCTGAGAGCACCAAGACCACACTCCTACGAGCATGCGCACGAGTTGGACTTGATCCGTCGAACGCCCGGTTGATCCGGATCGGGGAGAACGCGGTCTATCGCCTGGTTTCACCCGTGGTCGCGCGCATCGGCCGGACGGCGGCGTACATGGATGATGCTCGAAAGGAAGTCGCGGTAGCCCGCTGGCTGGCCGTCGAGAGCTTCCCTGCCGTTCGTGTACTCCCTTCCGATCAGCCTCTCGTCGTGGATGGACGCGTCGTCACATTCTGGGAGTCCGTCTCCGAGGTAGAGGACTACGCCTCGCCCGCCGAGTTGGGCACCCTGCTCGCCATGCTCCACAAGATGGGAGCACCGGCAAAATTACGGCTTCCCCGGCTGGATCCTTTCTCGCGAGTGGAGCACCGGATCGCGGGCAACGACTGGTTCAGCCCCGAGGACGCCTCGTTCCTGCGCGGGCGGCTCGCGCAACTGCGCGATGACTACGCGGCCCTGAGCTTCGAGCTTCCCCATGGTGTGATCCATGGGGACGCGAGCGTGGGCAACGTCATCCGCGACCGTGCGGGCCGCCCGGTGTTACTTGACCTGGACGGTTTCGCGTTGGGCCCTCGCGAGTGGGATCTCACCCTCACCGCGATCTACTACGACCGCTTCGGCTGGCACACCGCTCAGGAGTACGACGCCTACACGCGGGCTTACGGCTTCGACGTGATGCGCTGGCCCGGATACCGGGTCCTGGGCGATGTCCGGGAGTTTCTCATGGTCACCTGGCTCGGCCAGAAGGCCGGTCAGGACGAGCGAGCCGCTTTGGAGGTAGGCAAGCGGATTCGAGCGTTGAGGACCGGCGCCGGACGAGACGATTGGGAGCCTTACTGAGCCATCGTCATCTGCTGCCACAGGGAGAAATTCGCAGCTTGTTCGTAGAAGTCTCCGAGCTGCGCGGAGGTGACCGCTGGGGCGAGCCGTACCGAGAAGTTGCGAAGATAGCTCGTACAGCGGGCCGAGCGTAGCTGCTCGCCGCATCTCAGCGCGTCCAGCGCGATCGTGCATGCCTGCTCTGCCTCCCCCGCGCCAAGGTGCGCGTCCGCGAGAACCATCGTTGCGAAGAAGTCGCTACGCAGATATTCGCCGTCCCGGCCGTTCCTGACGCACGGGGTCACGTATTGGTTGGCCGCTGCCGAGCGTCCCAGGTCACGAAAGCAGTGGCCGAACTCGGCGGCGAGTTCGGTCTCGTCGAAGTAGCCGATCCAGGCCGGGTCATCGTCGGGATTCCGCCGCTCGAATTCCCGTGTGGCCTGGGTCAGAGCGCGATCACAGGCAGGGGCGTCGCCCAGACCTGCCAGCGCTCGGGCCTCCATCGTGTGGAAGTGCGCGGTCATCGTCGGGGTGGCCACTCCTGCTGTTCCCTGGCGTGCTGCTCGGGCCAGGTTGACGGCTTCGCGGTATCGGCCGACGAAGGTGGCCTGGTGGCTCATGGCATCGAGAACGCCGGCGGCCAGCAGTCGGTCGCCTGCTGCCTGGGCCAGTCCGAGAGCTTGAATGAAGTAGCGCTGGGCCAGAGCGTGCAAGCCACTGTCATATGACATCCAGGCCGCCAGGAGGGTGGCTTCGGCCACTGCGGAGATGAGGTGAGGGCTTTTCCTCTCCGAGGTCCGGCTACCCAGGAGACGGGTGGCGTCCGTATTCAGGTAGTGAACGAAAGAGCGTCGCGCATGCTCACCCCCGAACCGGTTGTCCATCTGTGCGAACAGGTCAACCGTGACACGGAATCGCGCGATTTCGGCCTCACCTATTCGATTTCCTTTCTCATCGACGGACAGCGGCATCGCAAGGAGCCAGGCCAGGGAAGCGTCACTCCATGCTCGTGCGTGAATCTGTCCGTTGAGTGCAACCGATGCCTCGTCGAGGTCGGCCTGCCACAATTGCATGACCGTCTCCATCCCTTCGGCCGACGCTTCGGGATAGGACAACCCCAGATCCACAGGTAGCTTGGCCGAGGATGTCAGACCGGCGTCGGAGAGGGCGATCGTACGTCCCAAAGTTCGGCTCAACGTCGCGATGATCAGCCCGGCGGTGTCAGCGCGAGGCTGCATACCGTTCAGCCATCGACTCACCGACGTGTGATCGCAGTTGATGGGAGTCCCGGCGCTCTCCGAGGAGTCTCGGATCGTTCGAGCAAACGATTTACGAGAAAACCCGGCTTCTTTAATAAGTCGGGCCAATCGGTCATTTGACACTTGCTCCGCCACTCCCTCTCCTTCCGAGTGCACATCTGCGCCCCCTTGCGCGCACTGGGGAAAGCCCTCAGAAGGACGCACCCTTGTGTCGTCCAGTCAAGCGGGGATTACCGGCCCGGTCTACGGCAACGCGAAAAGAAGGGATGGCATGAACCAGTGAATTTCTCTAATTCCCGGCCGTCCATGGATGGATCTCCAAACAAAGATCCTCTTACCTCGATGAGACACGGCGACAATCTCGCCCAGCCCTTCGATGAACGCGGCAAACCGTTGGGACGCTTCCGGATGACCGCCTGGTGCCTGCCTCCCGGTAGTCCGGCCCGGCGGGCGCGGGAAGTGTTCCGCGAGCAGTTGTCCAAACCGTCCCTGGACCTGGACGTACTCGACGAGCTGGAGATCGTGGTCTCCGAGCTGGTCACCAACGCCGCCCGCTACGCCCCCGGCCCCTACGAACTTCGTTTCCTGTACGACCACGGCCTACCTGTTCGCACCGAGGTTGTCGACGCCGGAGCCGGGACCACTCTCATCGAGCACCTGCTGAACCGCCCCCCGGACATTCCCGAGCGCGTCGACGACCTCGAACTCGGCGGCCGGGGCCTGCGCATCGTCGCCGAGCTCACCCACGGCCACTGCGGCACCCAATGGACCCGCCTGTGCGGGACCGGTCAGCTCGGCACCGGGGTCTGGTTCGACCTGCCGGCCGGGCAAGACTTTCCAACCTCCGGGCAGCCGGGATCGTCCCCCGATCCCCGCTGAGCCCGGAGCCGGTCCACGCCGACGGCTCCCCCGTGCCGAGCGTGGACCGTGCAGAAGGCCGGCGTCCGCGGACCTGGTTCCCCCTCGTCCGGGACGCCGGCCTCCTCCACACCGGATACGTCCGAGACCTGCTGACTCCGACCGACGACCACGAAGTCCAGCGCTCACGACGAAGCGGCGGCACCTGACCCGCACCTGGAAAACGAGGTCAGGGCTTCGACGGCCTGCGTCACGTAACCGGCCGATGACAGCTCGAGCAAGTTCATGACGCACTCGCGCAGCGCGCGGAAGGATGACGCCGGACGACTGTACGCACGGTGAACTTCGGAGAGCCACGCATGTCGCAACACGGCTATTGGCGCGTATCTGACGGCACTCCCGTGGCGGCGGCGGAGGCCCGGGAGATCTGGGCCCGTGAGGCCTACCCCTTGCTCGTCGATGTGGCGCGCACCTATCACGCGGTCATCACCTACAAGGAACTCGCCGAGAGAATCCAGGAGAGCACGGGTATCCGGACCAGGACTCTGCTCCACAACTGGATCGGAACCGTTCTGAGCAAGGTGGTCCGGGAGGCTCATCGCCGCGGCGACCCGCAACTCACCGCTCTGGTGGTGCACACCGATGACGGCATGGTGGGCGAGGGCTACAAGGAAGTTCTTGAGGTTGCCGGGGAGCCACCGGCGGACAGCGTTCCAGATCGCGAGCAGCACGCCGCCCGCGCCCGGCTGGAGTGCTACCGGCGCTTCGGTGCCGCTCTGCCCGCCGATGGCGGCGTTCCCGCGCTCGCCCCGCTGTATCAGGCGGCCATCGAGCGCCGACGCGTACGCGCGGAGAGTCCTCCCCGCATCTGTCCCCGCTGCTCCGTACAGCTTCCTTCGACCGGTACTTGCGACTCGTGCGACTAGCGACGGCTGAGCGGCCGGCCCTCGGTCAGTCGTTCGCGCATGACAGAGCCTTGTCGGCTTCCTCGGCGACGCGGACCGGCGAGTCGCAGGTGTTCGTCACCTCCGGCTCGGTGTGGAGAGGAAGGATCCCGGTTCAGTTCCGCTCGGCGATGATCTTCCGGTGGTAGTCCAGATGCTCTTGGCCGATCTCGTGGTTCTCGGTGACCCGGAGCCGGCCGAGCGAGACGCCGGATCCCGTGTCCGTCATCGTGAGGTCCGCCTGGATGGCGATCATCCCCCGGTCGAACAGGACGTGATGGTTGGGGCAGAGGCAGAGCAGGTTGCCGGGCTCGTCGGGGCCGTTGTGCGGCTTTCCGAGCGGGCGGATGTGGGCTCCCTCGGCGTAGAAGCCCCGGTGGAGGGCGAGACGGTCGCCGCAGATCTGGCAGTGGAAGTCGTGCGCGCGCTTGATCTGGTCGGCGAGCAGGGAGTCGCGGACGACGCGCTCCACGACGGCCTCGCGACGGCTGGTCGGAGGGGACATCGCGTCCAGCCCGACCCTGGTGAGAAGCCTGTTGTGGTCGACGCCGTGAAAGTACGCGCTGAGCAGCCTCACGACGATCCGGGCCCGGATGTCCTCGTGGTCGGTGACGATCTCATACGCCCACGGCCGCAGGCCACTGTCCGGCTCACGCTCTTTCATCCACTTCTGCGCGTGCCGACCACTGGCAGCCGGTACGTCGGCGTGGCCGGGCAGGTCCCAGAGGCCGTGGTGGTGGAGCCACAGCACGGGGAACTCCGGGTTGGGCCGGTCCTCTTCGAGACCGAACTCCTCGATGAGCCGCCCGAGCTCGCGGTAGGTGCTCTCCCACCGCCGCAGGCGTGGCTTACCCTGGGCCGCGCGGCCGATCGCCCAGAGCAGGGTCAACGGCTGGTGCCGTTTCTGCGCACCGGTCGCGGGAGACACGGCGGGCTTGAGCGACTCGACCTTCCGCATGAGGTCTTCGATGGAGGACACCTCGACAATTTGCCCCGGTTTCGTCATCTCAAAGCCCAGATCTCCTAGCACCCGGGCTACGGTGGCGTTCCCCCCGGAGAACTCGTCGGGACGCAGGGGCCTGCCGTCGACTTCCCGGTGGGCGACCCCGGCGATCGCCTTGGAGTCGTACCGTTTGCCGTCGTGGACGAGGAAATAGCCGATGGCGGGGCGGTAGCCGTACAGCTCGAGAAAGGCGTCACGGCCCAGCCGGTCGAATTCGTCGATGGCGGCGAGCACCATCTCACGCCGAAGATCGGAAAGCGCCACCCCGCGAGCCTATATGTCGACTTAGCGCGAACCGATGCGATTTCAGAAGGCTCGTACGTCCCTGTCTCATAGCGGCCGGCAGAGAGACCTTCACGCTAACTGTCAGTGGCTCCTGGTTCTGTAGGCCGTACAGATTGCGGGATTGGTCATGAGAGGTGGCGGCGAGCATGAAGCCGATGAAGGACGAAGAAGGTTTCTGGGGCCTGGTGGAGGCGGCCTGGGCACCGCTCGGGGTGGACGTCGACCAGGCCCGGCAGGCGCTGACACATCGGACGCCCGGCCTTGACGAGGACCTTCACGGCGAGCCACCGCTCGCCGTGGTCGAAGCCGCTCTGGAGGAGTTCCTGGGTAACCTCGGCTCCCTCGCCGAGGGGTTGTCCGGGGACGAGCTGACAGATCTTGACCGGGTGGTCGAGCGTAAGCTCTATGACATCGACCGCGCGGACATCCAGGCGGTCACCGACGGTTCCGACGACGGCTTCCTCTACGCACGTGGCTTCGTCGTCGCGCTGGGCCGCGACTTCTACGCCGCGGTGGCCGAAGACCCGAAGAAGGCCGTGCCGGATGCCGAGTGCGAGGAGATGTGTTACTTCTTCGCCCACCTGCACCACGAGCGCTACGGAACGTTCCCGGACACCGGATCGAAGATCTCCCGCGAGTCGTGCTCGAACCCGGCCGGCTGGCCTGGCTGAGACCCGCCGCCTGCCCTGGCCACCGCCGTCGCCCGCCTGATCAGGCGGGACCGACGCCGGAGATCTGGTAGCGGAGCACCTCGGCGTCGCGGACCATCGACGTCTGGTCGTCGCTCGGTCCGGAGGATCGGAAGGCGTCGAGGCTCTCCTCCGACTCCCAGCGCTCGTGGACGTTGATCCGGCCGGCTTCGACGAGGTCTGCGCCGAGTGCGAAGTCGAGGCAGCCGGACGAGGCGCGGGCCTGCTCGACCACGCTGACACAGCCTCGCAGGTAGGCGTCACGGGCGTCCGGGTCGACACTGATCCAACCGGAGATGATGATCACGCCGTCACTGTACGGTCCGTCACCGACAGAATCACCGTCGTACGAAATGGAATGGGGAAAGCGCCCGCTCCCGGAGGGGCGGGCGCTTTCAGGGGGTCACTACTCGTCCACCACCGGGCTGCCGGGGCGGCAGCGGGTGGGGAGGGGGTCGACGTTGCAGCCGGTGAGGATGCGGACGATCTGGGGGTCGTGGTCGCTGGCCTGGTCGGAGAACTCGGCGTTGATGTGGACGACGCCGTAGGAGTAGCCCTTGATGGCCGGGCTGATGAGGATGTGGTCGAGGACCTGGGAGTTTCCGTCGAAGATGTAGCTGTAGCGCTGGTCGGCGGGGAGGGTGTCGATCAGCGTCTTGAGGAGGGTGCCGTTCTCGGTGAGGGTGTCGAGGACGGGGCTGAACTGGTAGTCGTTGATGTCGCCCAGCACGACGACGGCGGCGCGCCCGGCGCTCTTGACGGAGAGGTCCTTGACGAAGTCGCGGACCTCGGCGGCCTGCTTGATCCGCTGGACCTCGGTGCTCCGGACGGGAGGCTGCACGGCCGCGCTCAGCGGGGCGTCGCCGCCCTTGGAGTTGAAGTGGTTGGCGACGACGAACAGCTGCTTGTCGCCGTCGTAGAGGAACTCGCCGACGAGCGGCTTGCGGCTGGAGGTCCAGGCGTCGCTGGCCGGGTCGATGCGGCCGGGTGAGACCGACAGGGAGACCTGGTTGCTGGTCGGCCGCTCGCGGACGACGGAGACGGCCGTGTCGGCGTCGCCGCCGGGGCGGTCGACGAACGTCACGCGCGCGGGGTTGAACAGGAACACCTGGCGGATGTTGCCGCCCGGCTCGCCGCCGTCGGTCCCGTTGTTCGGGTCGACGGAGCGCCAGTCGTACGTGGGTCCGCCCGCGGCCTGGATCGCCGCGATGAACTTGGCGACGGTCTCGTCGGCCGCGACGACGCCGTTGTTGACGGCGCCGTTGTTGTCCTGGATCTCCTCCAGGGCGAGGATGTCGGGCTTGCCGAGGTTGTCGACGACCGCCTCGGCGAGCCGTGCGAACTTGGCGGCCGGGTTGGTGGCGGCGAGGTTCTCGACGTTGTACGTCGCGACGGACAGGTCGCCCTGCTTCTTCGGCGGGAGCACCTTCTGGCGCTTGAGCCCGCCCTCGGTGATCGTGCCGAGCTGGGTGGCGAGCAGGACGTAGCCGCCGAACGACTGGTAGTCGAGCGGGCCGGTGGTCCCGGCCGCCAGCGTGGAGCCGACGTTGGCGGCGGGCACGCCGCCGTTCAGCGAGAGGATCAGCAGCCGCCCGCTGTTCGGGTCGTCGTACCCCTTGTAGACGACACCGCCGCGCGGGGTCGGGTTCTGGCCCGGCTTGAGCGTCACCCAGAGCTCGGAGAACGCCGTGTTGACCGGGCTGACCAGGCGGGTCTCCTGGGCGACGGTGATCCGCATGCCCTCGTGGATCTCCAGCCAGTCCAGCACGTACGAGGACGGCTCCAGGGGCTGGGCCTCCAGGCTGCCGCTCTTGGTGTACGCGTCGGGGAAGGCGACGGGGACGGGCGCGGGCAGCGCGTTGCCGCCGCCGAGCCTGACGGTGCTGATCGCGCCACCGAGCTCGGTGAGGGTCTGCGCGCCGGTGGCCGGGCGGTACTCGGTGACGCGGCCGGAGACCAGGACCGAGTCCCCGATGACGACCGTCGGCGACGTGGAGCCGGTGAAGACGAAGAGGCCCTCGCTGGTCAGGGGGTCGGCGTCGGCGGACGGGTCCTGGAACCAGAAGCCGCGCGAGTTGCCCGTCACCCGGACGGCGGTGACGATGCCCGGGACGTTCGTGACGTTCTGCCCGACGATCGGGGAGATCCGGCCCGAGCCCTGGATGTCGTGGATGCGAGTGTTGCCGGGGGTCGGGTCCTCGGGACCGCCCGGGTCGCCCGCGGTGACCGTGGTGCCCGCGGAGTTGGTGGCCTTCGGCACGCCGGAGACGAAGTCGACGGCGTTGTTGTCGGTGTCGGTCATCGCCCCGGTGCGGGCGTCGGCCGTGGTGTTGGTGAGCGCGGGGGCGGCGAGGGTCTCGACGTTCGCGGTCGCGCCGTAACCGACCAGGTCCTTGACGTTCGGAGCGGTCCAACACGAGATGCCGCAGCCCACCAGCGGCGTCTGGTTGGTGACCAGGGCGACGACGCCGGAGGTGCCCGACATGGGGATCGAGCCGGTGGCGTCGGGGGTGGGCAGCGAGACGGAGCCGCCCGCGCCCGCGGCCTCCTGGACGAGGTACCTGCCGTTCGCGGGGATGCTGCCGGTCAGCCCGGTGACCTGGAAGACGGTGCCCGCGGCGGAGGCGTACTGGACGCTCCAGCCCGAGACGTCGACGGGGCTGCCGGTGAGGTTGGCCAGCTCGATGTAGTCGTTCTTGAAGACCGCTCCGGAGTTGCCGCCGCCGCCGTACACGGCGGAGATGACAACGTCGGACGAGAGGGCGTTCGCGGTGCTGGGGGGCAGTGCTGTCATGGTCGCCGCGACCACCAGCGACAGACTCGCGGCCGTGATCAGCCGACGCACTCGGGGAGGTGCCACAGGAGGTTACTCCTAGATCGATTGAGTTCTACCCAGGAGCATGATGCTACGTATGATCAGCCAAAAGAGTCTTTATCGTCTATTTACCTATTCGACGAAAATGTTCATTGAGTCTTCCGTGAGACGCCAGCGCCACCCGGCCCCGGAGGAGCACCTTGCCGACCTGCCGGTAGCGCTCGGGCGCGGGTTGGCCGCCACCGAAGAGCCCGACTTCGGCTCTCCTGTCCGGTTGATGTCGATGACGGAATGGCAGCTCTCCGGAGTCACCGACACGCGTCATGCGACACAGGTCAACCTGTACCCGTGACGGCTGAAGCAGAGGCCATGGAGCACGGTGACAGGTCACGTGCCAGGCGTACAGGACCGGCGTGCGTCTCCGGCGAAAACTCCCTTATGGAACGAGGATGATCTTGCCGCGGTTGCGGCCGGCCTCGGCGTCGCGGTGGACCTCGGCCAGGTCGGTGAGCGGGCGGGACGCGGAGATGTCGAGGCGGACGGCGCCGGTGTCGACGAGCTCGACCAGGGCGGCGAGGTGGCTCGTGTCGTTGCGGGCCACGAAGTGCGTCGCGGTCACCGGGGAGCCGGCCGGTGCCTCGACCGGGAAGGTGATGGACACGACGACGCCGCCCGGCCGGACCAGCGGTACCAGCGTGTCGGCGCTGACCGCGACGATGTTGAGGATCGCGTCGACCGGTTCGTCCAGCGCGTCGGCGACGGGCGTGGTCGTGTAGTCGACGATCCGGTCGGCGCCGAGCCGGCGGATCGTCTCGGCACTGCGCGCGCCGGCCGTGGCGATGACGTGCGCCCCGGCGTGCTTGGCGAGCTGGACGGCGAACCCGCCGACGCCGCCGCCCGCGCCGTTGACGAGCACCCGCTGCCCGGACGTGACGTTCGCGTGCTCGAACACCGCCTGCCAGGCGGTGAGGCCGGCGATGGGGATGGCGGCGGCGTGGGCGAGCGGGACGGCGGCGGGTGCCGCGACGAGGGTTTCTGCCGGGGCGACGACGTACTCGGCCGCGGCTCCCCCGCCGTCGAGCAGGCCGACGACCCGGTCGCCGGGGGCGAGGGTGCGCACGCCGTCACCGACCTCGGCGACCGTGCCGGCGACGTCCCAGCCGAGCGTGTACGGCAGGTCGATCGGGAGGACGGAACGCAGCAGCCCCCGGCGCAGGCCGATGTCGGACGGGTTGAACGAGGTCGCGGCGACGTCGATCAGCACCTCCTCCGGACCGGGCGCCGGCCGGGGGATGTCGTCGTGGCGGATGACGGACGCGTCACCGTACCGGTGGATTCGCATGGATTTCACAGATCGAACCTATGGGCGACGCCGGAAGATGAACCATGCTTCAAGAGCCTTGATTCATATTCGATCGTCTCTCTACGGATACTCTGACCGGATGGACGTACTCAGCGACGTGGTCGCGTTCATGCGGACCGGGCGGCCGCGCTCGGCGCTGGTGGCCTGGCACGCCCCGTGGGCGCAGGAGTTCGGGGCCGTGCCCGGGGCCGCCGGTCTGCAGATAATCCTGCGGGGATCGTGCTGGCTCATCCGGCCGGGCGAGGCCCCGGTGCCGCTCGCCGCCGGGGACGTGGTGTTCCGGCCCCACGGGGACGGGCACACACTGGCCGACAGCCCCTCGCCCCCGGCGGTCGCGCCCGCCTGCGCCCCGGACGAGTTGCCAGACGTCCCGCGGTTTCACGCCAGCGTCCCCGAGGACGCCGGCCCTCCGGCCACCGTGACGCTCTGCGGCGGGTACGAGCTCGACCGGGCCCTCTCCCATCCGCTGCTGGAAGACCTGCCCGAGCTCGTCCACCTCCCCGCGCACCTCGGGCGGCACCCCGAGCTGCGCTCGACCGTGGACCTGCTCGCCACCGAGCTCGAACGTCCCCGTCTCGGCACGGACGCCATCGTCCCGGCGTTGCTCGACACGCTGCTGCTGCACATCCTGCGCGCCTGGCTCGACCGGCGTCCGCTCCCCGGGGCCACGGGCTGGGCGGCGGCGCTCAACGACCCGGCCACCACCGCCGCGTTGCAGGCCATGCACCGCGACCCGGCGCGGCCGTGGACCGTCGCGGCGCTCGCCGCCGAGGCGGGGCTGTCGCGGGCGCCGTTCGCCCGCCGCTTCACCGCCCTGCTGGGCCGGCCGCCGCTGACCTACCTCACCTGGTGGCGGATGGCCACCGCCGCCCGGCTCCTCCAGGAGTCCGACGCCCCGCTGCACGCCGTCGCGGCCAGGGTCGGCTACACCTCGGAGTTCGCCTTCGCGGGCGCGTTCAAACGCCGGTACGGCATCGCCCCGGGCAGATACCGCCGCGCCGGATGACGCCGGTCCGCCGCGGTGTCCGGAAGCATCGCGTGGCCTGGTGGCTCGGCGGCCCGATGACTCGGCGGCCCGGCGGCTCGACGGCCCGGCGGCTCGATGACCCGGCGGCCCGGCGGCCCGGCGGCTCGACGGCCCGGCGGCCCGGCGGCTCGACGGCCCCGCGCGCGGTCGTGCACGACGGCCGGGAAGGTCCGCCCGGTGACGCCCCGCGGCCCTCTCAGGCCCCGGGCAGGTCCAGCTCGCCGACGATCTCCTCGCCGCTCGTCTCCCCGGTCAGGCGGAACCCGAGCCGCAGGTAGAAGCGCTCGGGCCCGTGCTCTCCCGGGACCCACGTCACCGTCACGCGTGACTGCCCGCGCCTCGCGATCTCCGCGCACACCGACTCCACGGCGAAGCGGCCGTATCCCCGGCCCTGCTCGTCGGCGGCGATGTTCAGCCGCCAGAGCCCCGAGCGGAGCCTGTCGTCCGGGTCGTCCGGGTTGAAGCGGACGTCGAAGAAGGCCATCACGAAGCCCACGAGCCGCTCGCCGTCGTAGACCAGCCGTGGCCAGGCGGTCTCGGGTTGCGCGTACGCCTCGGCCAGTGACCACGCGACCGGGGCCACCAGCCCTTCCTGGTCGGGGCGCACCTGGAGCCGGCAGGCGGCTTCGACGTTGTCCGGCGTGACCTTCTCCAGGCGCGGCGATGAGGACATGCCGGACACCCTACAGATCCGCCCTTCCCGCCCGCCTGCCCATTTTCCGGCGCCGCCCCGGCCCGTTTTCCGGGTAAAGCCCCGACCCGTTTCCCAGCGCCGCCCCGGCTTGTTTTCCGGCACCGCCCCGACCCGTTTCCCAGCGCCGCCCCGGCCCGTTTCCGGTGCCGTCTCGGCCCGTTTCCCAGCGCCGCCCCGGCCCGTTTCCGGTGCCGTCTCGGCCCGGCGCGCCGGGAGTCCTATGCTGTCCGACCATGCGCCTCCTCCCGTCCGGCGTCGCCTCCCGGCGCTCCGCCGCCCTCACCCGGTGGGTCCTCCTGGTGACCGTGTGCCTCACCGTCCTGCCGTCCGGGGTCGCGCGGGCCGCCGCGCCGAAGAACCCGCTGCTGAGCAGCGGGAGGCTGGCGGTCACCTCCTGCCACGAACCACCGATCGTCGACAGGGGCGTGCCGCTGATGCGCGAGTATCTGACGGCCGCCCTGGGATGCCTGAACACGTCGTGGTCCGCCCACTTCGCCCGCGCGAAGCTGAAGTTCCGCAAGCCCACGGTCCGCTTCTACGAGGAACCGGACCGGCGCGTGTGCGGGGTCCGCTGGCCCGCCAACGCGGACGCCTTCTACTGCACCGAACGGGCCACGCTGGTCTTCCCGCTCACCGGCTACTGGATCGAGGGCCGGACCGACCTGTATCCCCTGAAGGTGGCGGCCCACGAGTACGGCCACCACCTGCAGAGCCTCACCGGCGTCAGGGCCGGCTACGAGGCCCGCGCCCGCTCCGACCGCGCCCACCGGGCCGAGCTCGGCCGCCGCTACGAGCTCCAGGCCGACTGCCTGGCGGGCGTGTTCCTGGGGAGCGTACGGGCCTCGCTGCCCCGTACCGGACAGGACTGGGAGGCGCTGTCCGGCGCGCTCCGCGCCGGCGGCGACGAGGGTGACCACCGCACCCACGGCACCGGCGCCAACCGGCTCCGCTGGTTCGAACGCGGCCTCCGGGCGGTCTCCCCCGCCGCCTGCGACACGTGGACCGCTCCCGCGTCCCGGGTGTCCTGACCCGCGAGGGGAGATACGATCGCGGGCTCGCGACCTCCGCCGCCTCCGGCCGTGGAACCGCGGAATCGGAGAACATGTCGTCAGCCCCGAACGCGAAGCCGAGGAGACAGCGAGATGCGCGGGTCACCGTACGACCGGGCCCCGGCGGCCCCACCGCTCCCGATCCCGCCGCCTCCGGGCGGCCCTCTCGGTGGTGTCTGATGGGGGCCCGGGACCACGAGCTGCTGCAGGCCGCTAAACGCGTCGCCATCGCGCTGGGCCTCACCCCCGACGAGGTCATGCGGCGCTTCGTGGAGCTGGGGCGCGGCGACCGCGCCGACTGGTCCAGCGGCGAGCTCCTGCTGTTCGCGCTCGCCCAGCTGGCGTCCGAGCGGCCGCTCCCTCCCGGAGCGGGCAGGCGCGCCGAGACGATCGAGGACGTCGAGGCGCCGCGCCTCGGCGTCGTCCCGGGTGACCGGCGGCGCGGTCGAGCCGCCGCGCCCGAGGGGACCCCGGGCGCGGGGGACGGCTGACCGGCCGCGGACGATCGGAGGGCCTGTACATGGAGGCCCGGGGGATGACGCCCCGAACGATCAGAGGGGTCTGTACATGATGTGCAGCCCGACGTAGCCCTTGACCGGGTGTTCGAAGCCCTCCGGCAGGGTCGCCAGCACCTCGAAACCGAGCGAGCGCCACAGGCCCACCGCCCGGACGTTGCTCTCCACCACGGCGTTGAACTGCATCGCCCGGTAGCCCTCGGCACGCGCCCAGTCCAGGGTGTGCTCGCCCAGGGCCCGCCCGACGCCGCGCCCGGCGTGATCGGGATGGACCATGAAGCTCGCGCTGGAGATGTGCGAGGCGGGCCCCATGTGGTTGGGGTTCATCTTGGCGGTGCCGAGGACGGTCCCGCCGTCGCCGACGGCGACGACCGTGCGCCCCGGAGGCTCCAGCAGCCACATCTCCCTGGCCCGCTCCTCGCTGACGTCGCGATCCCAGGTGAAGGTCTCACCGGCGGCCACGATCGGGCGGAGGAAGGCCCAGATCATCGGCCAGTCGTCGGAGGTCGCGTCCCTGATCAGCATGACGTCCAGCATGCTGATCGGAACGAGGGACCGCAAACCGTTTCAGCGGGAGAGGAGGACTGAGGGAGACCGGCGACGTTCACCTGGCGAGTACGCGGACACGGCGAACGGTCGCCCGTGACAGTCGGTCCCGGTCAGGGCCTCCCCGTCGAGAGGTCGATCCGGTGGAGGACGCCCCCCGGTCAGGGCTTCTTCGTCGAGAGGTCGATCTGGTAGAGGATGAACCCCCGGTTCACGGCCACCCCGTCGTAGAGCCGCCGGGCGGCGGTGTTGGTCTCCTGGGTGGACCAGTAGACCCGGCTGCAGTCACGGGCGCGGGCCCACCTGGTCACCTCCTCGATCAGCGCCCGCCCCACGCCCTTGCCCCTGGCGTGCGGCGCGGTGAACAGGTCCTGCAGGTAGCACACGTCCGGCGCCGTGGTGCTGGAGTGGATGAGGAAGTGCGCGATGCCGACCAGCTCGCCGCCGAGCCGCGCGCCGAGGGCGTGCATCCGTACGCCCTCCCGGAACTCGTTCCAGGCCCTGTCGTACAGCTGGGGGGTGAGCTCGCGCTCGTAGAAGTCGTTGTAGCCGTGGAACAGGGCTTCCCAGTGGGCGCGGTCCGCGGACCTGAGCTTGCCGATGCTGAGCATGCGATGTCCTTCGAGGTTCTTCGAGGTTCTTCGCTGTCCTTGAGGTCCTTCGAGGTCGTTCGAGGTTCTTCGAGCGGGAGCCGGAGGTTCAGCCCCTATGTCCCCCGTGGGAACCGTCCCGAACGCCGACCGGCTGTCGCTTTCCGACAGCCGGTCGGGGCTCCCCGGCGACGACCCCGCCTCCCGGACCTGCCAGACCTGCCAGACCTTTTCGAGAACCGGTCACCGGTACGGCTGCCACCTGACCGTCTGGTCGCGGGACCTGAAGCTGCGCATGCGGTGCTCCCACTGCGGCCGGATGCCCGGGTTGCTGCGCAGGACGGGCACCACGCTGGTGACCAGCTTCAACTCGCGGAGGCGGCGCAGCACGGGGAAGCCCGGCCAGCGGGTGACGTCGAAGCCGTAGCCCTCGGCGAGCGGCGTGTGCTCGTCCCAGGCGTAGTCCATCCGCAGGCGCCCGACCGCGACGGGGGCCAGGTCCCACTCGCGCGGGCCGATCGCCGCGCTGTCGAAGTCGCACAGCACCGGCCCGCCGGGACCGGCGATGACGTTGCCCATGAACACGTCGCCGTGGATGACCCCCCTGGGGAGCACGTACTCGAGCGCGGCGAGCCGCTCCTCGATCTCGTCGCACTCCTCCAGCAGGAAGGCGTGGTCGCCCGGGGGCAGGTCCTCCGGCTCGTCGAGCCGCTGGCGGACCTCGGTCATCGGGGTCCACCCCGGCAGGTCCGCCGGCGGGTCCGCGAGCGTGTGGAGCCGCCTGAGCATGGCGGCCAGGTCGCCGCCGCCGGGACGCGGCCCCACCTCGGGGGTCTCCTCCCAGAGGGTGACCAGGTGGCCCTCCACCCGGAGCGGCTGCTCGCAGCCGGGCAGCAGCCGCACCGCGGGGAAGTCGTGCTCGGCCAGCCAGCGGGCGACCCGTACCACCGTCGGCACACGGGAGCGGGCGGCCGAGGATCCGGCGACCCGCACCACGACGGGCGCCCTCCGCAGGCGGAAGACGGCGTTGTTGGTGAACTTGATCAGCTCGGCGTCGTCGGACGCGAGCCCCGCCCGGGCGCAGACCGACGCCAGCAGCGAGCGGAGCCGGTCGCGGGTGAGCCCGCCGGCGTGATCGGTGGTCATCGTCATGCGGCGCGCACCACCGAGATCCGCCGGGCGAGGTCCTGCGCGTCGCCGCTGTGCGCCCGCATCATGGCGACGGCCTGCAAAGGCGCGAGCCGGTCGATGATCCTCATCGACCGGATCTCGGTCGCCAGGGTGACGGCCTCGTCGCCGTTGGCGAGTCCCGAGGTCATGTCACCGGCCCTGAGCTGCACCGTCGCGAGGGCCGTCAGCTCGAAGGCCCTGCTCCTGGCCATGCTCGGGTCGCGTTGCCCGAGCGCGTCGGTGAGGAACCGCTCGGCGATGCCGAGGTGGCTGTCGAGGTGGGCCTCGGCGAGGTCGGCGTGGACCATGCCGCTCGTGGCGTCGAGGTCGGCGGTGCCGAAGAAGCTCACCCAGGCGGGCGGCTCGTGGTCGCGGGCGCGGGCCAGCTCGTCGCTCGCCCTGTTGACCGACTTGAGGGCGAGGTCGCTGTCGCCCAGCAGCGCGTACGCCCACGCCTCGTTGGCGAAGAGCATCGCCACGGTCCGCTCGCAGCTGGCGTCCTGCGCGCAGATCTGCCCGAGCTGGAAGAAGCGCAGCGCGTCCAGGATGCGGTCGCAGTGCAGGTGGACGCGTCCCATCCGGTACAGGACGTTGGCCGCGAGCGAGGGGTTCCTCGCGTGCTTGGCCTGCTCCAGCGCGCGGGCCAGGTGATTTCTGGCCGCCCCGTACAGGCCGACGTCGAAGGAGGTCCAGCCCGCGAGGTTGTGCTGGTCGGCCAGCGCCTGGTGCAGCCGCAGGGTGACCGACTCCGGGCACGTGGCCCGCAGCAGCCGCTGCGACCAGTTCAGCTGCGCCACCACCGCGTCGCGGCAGACGCCGCCCCCGTGCCGGTAGTCCAGGGCGCGCAGCGTGCGGGTCACCGCCTCGATCTGCTCGACGTCGGCCATGCCGATGCGGTACGGGACGGGGGTCTCCGTGGGCGCCAGCGGCTCGGCCCAGTCCTCGGTGTCCCCGACGGTCGCGCCGATGGTCACCTGCGCGGCGTGCGCGAGGAGGCGGCGCACCTGCTCGTCCTCGCACTGGTCGTCGCGGTGGTCGGCCGCCGCCGTCCCGGCCGCCGCCGCGCAGGAGGCGTCGTAGGCCAGCCCCATGTAGCCGCGCGGGATCCCCAGCCCGTCGGCGATCCGGCCGAGCACCTCGTACGCCATCACCTGGCGGCCCTTGAGGATCTCGGAGATCTCCGACTGCGACTGGGCCGTGAGGGCGGCGATGTGGCGCTGGGAGACCCCGATCCGCTGGAGTAACCGGTACACGGTGGCCATGTCGCGGGCGGCCAGCGCCTGGCGCATCTGCGGGCGCTCCCAGAGCGCCGGATCGATCTCCTGCGCGTTTCCACTGTTGACGTTCATGCCGACCTTCCCGGCCGAGTCCCCTTGACGCGTCGCCTTGACGTGTTGCGTTGCTGATTCACCTTGATGCTTCGCCTTGACGTTTCGCTTGACGCCAAGGTAACCGGCGACCCGGCACCGCCGGAGCCGTATCGGTGCGACCGATCATGCAAGCTGATCGGCCCCGCCTATCACCGAACCGATCTGCGGGGAGTATTGGTCCAGCGACTCTCCGTATATCGGTCTTGTCCCGCACCCTGGGTAATTCAGACCAGCGAGCGGCCGCCCCGGCGACGCCGTACCCCTGGTGTCCTACGTGTTAGGAGCGACGATGCTCACCGAGCACGCTCAGGCTCTGGACGTCGGCGTGCACGGCGGGATCCAGAGCCGCTTCCGGATGACCGCCTGGTGCCTCTCCCGGGACAATGCCGCCCGCCGCGCCCGCAGGCTGCTCCGCGACCTGCTGTCCCGGCCGCCCTTCGCCGCCCACGAGGTGGCCGAGCTGGAGGTCGTGGTCACCGAGCTGGCCACCAACGCCGGCAGCTACGCCCCGGGCCCGTACGAGCTGCGCGTCCTGCACGACCACGACCTGCCGATCAGGGCCGAGGTGGCCGACGCGGGCAGCGGGGTCCCGCTGATCGAACGCCTGCTGCACCGCCCGTTCACCACCCCCGGCCAGGTGGACGAGCTGGAGCTCGGCGGGCGGGGCCTGCGGATCGTCCACGAGTTCACCGCGGGGCGCTGCGGGGCCCGCTGGACGCGGCTGTGCGGCACCGGGCAGATCGGGACCGGCGTCTGGTTCGACCTGCCCGCCCACCGCCCCCGGACGTAGCCCCGCACGCCTGCCCGTCCCCGCACCGCCACCCCCACCGGCGATGTGGTATCAATTGAATGACCAGATAAGGACATTTGGTCAAATTTACGGGAAACGGTGGGGCCGTGAAGCCGGAGAGCAGGGAGAGCAGGAAGGCGGGACGACCGCCGCAGGACGCCTCGCACCGGCTCGCGCGGGCGCACCGCATCCTGGACACCGCCGCCGACCTCGTCCTGCGCTGGGGATACGACAAGACCACCGTCGAGGACATCGCCCGGCGGGCCGGGGTCGCCAAGGGCACCATCTACCTGCACTGGAAGACGCGCGAGGAGCTGTTCGCCGCGCTGCTGCGCCGCGAGCGGGTCGAGATGCTCACCGAGGTGCGGCGGCGGCTCGGGGACGGCCGGGCCACCCTCCGCGACCTGCTCGGGGCACTCGCCTCGGAGGTGCTCGGCAGGCCCCTGATGCGGGCGAGCATCCTGGGCGACTCGGAGGTGCTGGGCAGGCTCACGCGCCAGAAGCGGGACGGCGCGGCCGGTGCCGAGCTGGGCGGCGACTTCCAGACCTACCTCGGCACGCTGCGGGGACACGGCGCGCTGCGGAGCGACCTGTCGCCCGCCGAGCACGTGACGGTGCTCGTCTCCGTCCTGTACGGGTTCCTGCTCGTCTCGCCGATGATGCCGTCCGGGTACCGGCCCGCCGACGAGCGGCTGGCGGAGCTGATCGCCGACGCCGGCGGCAGCGCGACGGAGGCCGCGGCCCCGGTCCCGGCCGACGTCACCCGGGCGGTGACGGCGGCGACCCTGGAGTACGTCGACGCCGCCACGGAGGCCGCGCGGCGGAAACTGCGCGCCTCCCTCGGCATCGAGGCGCCCGAGGCGTCCGGGTAGTTCAAGAAGCTCAAGAAGCTCAAGAGGTTCGAGAGGTTCGAGGAGAACACGCGGTGAAGACCCTCCCCCTGGACGACGAAGCGGCCGACCTCGCGCTGGCGGGCGGCAAGGGGTCCTCGCTGGCCCGGCTGGCCCGCGCGGGCCTGCCGGTGCCCGGCGGCTTCCACGTCACCACGGACGCCTACCGCGACTTCGTCTCGCGCGACGGCCTGAACGACCAGATCATGGAGGCCGTCTCCGGCATGCCCCCGGAGGAGGCGTCGCGGCGGATCGCGGCGCTGTTCGCCGAGCGGGAGGTACCGGCGGAGACCGCCGCCGAGATCCGCGCGGCCCACGCGAGGCTCGGCGAGGACGTGCCGGTCGCCGTACGCTCGTCGGCCACCGCCGAGGACCTTCCCGACATGTCGTTCGCCGGGCAGCAGGACACCTACCTCAACGTCCGGGGCGACGGCCTGCTGGACGCGGTCCGGCGCTGCTGGGCCTCGCTGTGGACCGCGCGCGCCATCGCCTACCGGGCCACCAACGGCGTACCGCAGGAGGACGTGGCGCTGGCCGTGGTGGTCCAGGAGCTGGTGCCCGCCGACGCGGCGGGCGTGCTGTTCACCGCGAACCCGGTCACCGGCGCGCGCGACCAGATCGTGATCAACGCCTCGTGGGGCCTGGGCGAGGCCGTCGTCGGCGGGCAGGTGACGCCCGACACCGTCGTCGTCTCCAGGATTGGTGGCGAGGAGAGCGGCGAGATCGTCGAGGAGCGCGTCGGCGACAAGACCGTCATGACGGTCCGCGTCCCCGGCGGCACCCGCGAGGAACCCGTGCCCGAGGACCTGCGCCACCGGCCCGTGCTCGACCCGGCCCAGGTCACCCGGCTCGCGCGGCTCGCGACGGAGATCGAGGTCCTGTACGGGACGCCCATGGACGTGGAGTGGGTCAGGCGCGGTGAGACGTTCCTCGTCGTGCAGGCCCGCCCGATCACCCGGCTCAGACAGCGGGTCGAGGAGTGGAACGACAGCCTGACCGGCGACTACCTGTGGACCGGCGCCAACCTCGGCGAGGCCATCCCCGACGTGATGACGCCGTGCACGTGGTCACTCGTCCAGATCTTCATCGGGGAGGCGATGTCGACGTCGGCGTTGCCGGGCTTCACCATGGTCGGCAACATCGGCGGCCGCTTCTACATGAACCTGAGCGTCGTGTTCTCGGTGGGGCACGCCCTGGGCATGCGGAAGCGGCTCGGCGCGGTCGAGCAGGTCTTCGGCAGGCTGCCGCAGGGCCTGGACGTGCCGCTGCTGCCCGCCTCGCGCTGGCAGATCGTCAAGAGCGTGCTGCCGCTCGCCTTCACCCTGCGCAAACGGATCGCGGCCAACACCACGAGGATGCCCGGCTTCCTCGCCACGGCACGGCAGCGATGCGAGGACCTGCGCGAGCGGATCGCCGTCACCGCGACCACGGGCGAGCTGGCCGGGCTGTGGGAGGCCGAGCTGCTCCCGTACTTCGTCGAGGCCTGCCGGACCCTGGAGGCCGCCGGGCGGCAGGGCGGCAACATCCTGGTCATGACCCGTGCCAGGCTGCGCGAGCTGGCCGGCGAGCAGGACGCCGAGGCGATGCTCACCGGCGCCAACGCCGACGGGGAGCTGGCCAGCCTCGGGACGATCGTCGGCCTGGAGAGGCTCGCCGCAAGGGAGATCGACAGGGAGACGTTCGCCCGCCTCTACGGGCACCGGGGCGCGCACGAGTTCGAGGTCTCCGTCCCCCGGCCCGGCGAGGACCCGCGGTGGATCGACTCACAGCTCGCGGCCGTTCCCGCGAGCAGCGGGCACGCCGGGGCGCTGCTCGGCCACCAGCGGGAGGCGCGCGAGGCGGCCTGGAAGCGCTTCGCGGAGCGTCACCCGCGCAAGGTGGCGGAGACGCGCCTGCGGGTGGCGCGGTGGAACGCGATCGTCCGGGACCGGGAGAACGCCCGCTCCGAGGTGGTCCGCGCCTTCTGGGCGTTGCGCGCCTTCGTCCTGCGGGCCGGGGAGCTCACCGGCCACGGCGACGACCTGTTCTTCCTGTCGATCCAGGAGATCCTCACCGTCCTGCGCGGCGACGACGCCCCGACGGGGCGGGTGGCGGTCCGGCGGGCGACGTACGAGCGGTACGCGGCCCTGCCCGCCTATCCCACGCTGATCGTCGGCCGCTTCGACCCGGAGCGCTGGGCCGCCGACCCCGACCGGCGCGGGGACATCTTCGACGCCAGGGGCGGCGGTGCCCCGGTGAGCGACACCGTGACGGGCTTCCCCGGGGCGCCGGGCGTCGTCGAGGGCGTGGTCCGCGTCATCGCCGGACCCGAGGACGGCGACAGGCTCGCCCCAGGCGAGATCCTCGTGACGACGCTGACCAACATCGGCTGGACCCCGATGTTCCCCCGCGCCGCCGCCGTGGTGACCGACATGGGCGCCCCGCTGTCCCACGCCTCGATCGTCGCCCGCGAGCTCGGCATCCCGGCCGTGGTCGGTACCGGCAACGCGACCATGCGCCTGCGCGACGGCGACCGGATCAGGGTGGACGGCGAGCGCGGCACGGTCGAGCTGCTGGAGCCGTGATCCCCGGCCCGCCGCCGGAGCCGTACTCCCCCGGCCCGCGCGGTGCCAGCCGGGCGTGGCGGAAAAACAAGCGGTGCGGGACGGGCCCGTTCTGTTAGCGTCGATGGGGTTCCGCCGGGCGAGGTCCGGCGACGAGTGTGGAGGAAGCCATGGCTGCCCGGAATCTGACACCGGGCCACCGCATCGCACCGGCCGTTCCGGCGCGGTGACGATCGAGGTCGACGCCTGAGACGTTCAGGGCTTGAGACGTTCAGGGCTTGAGACGTTCAGGCCTGGGACGTTCAGGCCTGGGACGTTCAGGCCTGGGACGTTGGCCTTAGGCGTTCAAGGACGTCTGAGACGCCACGTCCGAGACGCCCGAGAGGCGTTCGAGGGTTGATCGGCCTTTCCCGTGTGCCCCGGTGATGTCGCGATCATTTTCACGCACGACACCATTGGAGCTTTCCCTTGTCACACGACATCCCATCCACCTGGTACGCGAACTTCTTCACCGAACTTCCCAACGAGTTCTGGCGGCGCGCGGCGACGCCGGAATCCACCGAGGCGGACGTCGACTTCATCGAACGCCGTCTCGGCCTGCGCCCCGGCGCCCGTGTCCTCGACGCGCCCTGCGGCAGCGGCAGGCACACCCTCGCGCTCGCCGCACGTGGTCACCGCCTGACCGGCGTGGACATCTCGGCCGAGGCCATCGGGCACGCCCGGCGGGCCGCGGCCGACGCCGGGCTCGACGTCGAGCTCGGCGTCGCCGACATGCGGGACATCCCGCGTGACGGCTCGTTCGACGCCGCCGTCTGCATGGGCAACAGCTTCGGCTACCTCGAACCCGGGGAGACCCGCGAGTTCGTCGCCGCGCTGGCGGACGCGGTCCGGCCGGGCGGAGGGCTGGTGGTCGACTTCAACGCGACGGCCGAGTCGGTCCTGCCCGGCTACCTGGGCGAACCACGCGAGATGCGGACGGGCGACATCACCGTCACGGCGACGACGGGGTACGACGTCGCTCGCAGCCGCCTGATCAGCGGGTATCGCTTCACCCGGGGCGCGGAGGAGCTTGAGGTCACCGCGATCCACCACGTCTACACCAGCGCCCACCTGGGCCAGATCCTCACCGAGGGCGGGTTCACCGGCGTCGAACGGTTCGGCGGGCCCGACGGCTCGCCCTTCGAGATCGGTTCCGGACGGTTGCTGCTCACCGCACGCCGGGCGGAAGACCCGCCCCCGGCGGGAACGTGAGCACCGCGCCCTGACCCGAGCCTGAGCCGACGCCTCACCGCCCGCCTCCGGAAGACCGGAAGAACCGGTTCTCGGGGGCGGGCGGTGCGGTGATCACGTTTCAGGCCCCGCTGATGTGCTCCCGGCCTACGGCCCCGTCCGGCGTGGCGGCTTGTCACGTGGAGTACGGGAAGCACAGGGGACCTACGGGAACACGTCACGACGCGGGAAACCGGGGAAGGACCCCGTAGGAGAAGACGAACCATCGAGGAAGGCCACGGCTCATGAGGATCACGCTGGTCCAGGGGGACATCACCACGCAGGACGTCGACGCCGTCGTCAACGCCGCCAACTCCTCGCTCATGGGCGGCGGCGGGGTCGACGGAGCCATCCACCGGCGCGGTGGCCCCGCCATCCTCGCCGCGTGCCGGGACCTGCGCGCCTCCCACTACGGCAAGGGGCTCCCCACCGGCCAGGCCGTGGCCACCACCGCCGGAGAGCTCCCGGCTCGCTGGGTCATCCACACCGTCGGTCCCGTCCACTCCCTCACCGAGGACCGCACGCACCTCCTGGCCTCCTGCTACCGCGAGTCCCTCCGCGTCGCCGACGAGCTCGGCGCCACCAGCGTCGCCTTTCCCGCCGTGTCCGCGGGCGTCTACGGCTGGCCGATGGACGACGCCGCCCGTACCGCCGTCGACACCGTGCGGGCCACCCCGACACAGGTGACGGACCTGCGGTTCGTCCTGTTCACCCCGGAGGCCTACGCCGCCTTCGAGAAGGCCCTCGACGCCACCGCGTCGTGAACCGGCCCCGGCTGGGCGGCCCCACAACCGACGCTTGTTCACCCGGGAGGCTCCTCGGTCACCACCGTCCGGGCATCCTTCCACCCTCTGGCGAGCGGCCCGAACCCCGGAACCGGCTCACTCGGGAGCCTCTCCGGTAACCGTCACCGTCGTGCACCGGCAGGCACCGATGGACGACACGCTCGTCAAGCGGGCTCGTCGCCGAGCGCTCCCTCCAGCCCCAGCTCTCCGTCCGGGTAGGGCGGCGCGGGACGGCGTCCCGGCAGGAAGCGCCGACCGGCTCCGCGACGTGCCCGCGGGGCGAGGGTGAAGGCCCCGGTGAACCAGGCGGCGAGCAGCGCGCGGTCGATCAGTGTCAGGCCGGTGCCCGCCGCGTACTCCCTGGCCGGAGCCGTGAAGGTCGCCGAGGTGACGAGCACGCCACGGTGGCCGGGGTAGGCGTGGAGCGCGCCGAGAAGGTCGCGGATCTGGGGGGAGCCCACCGAGGTGCCCCAGCGCTTGCACTGGATGACGAAGCGGTCGCCGCCGGGCGCGGTCGCGACGACGTCGACGCCGCCGTCACCGCTGCCGCCGATCCTGCGCACCCCGTGGAAGCCCTCGCGCCGCAGCAGGGCCTCGACGAGGGTCTCGAACCGGTCGCCGGTCATGTGGTCGACGCGTTCGAGGCGCGCGTTGTCGCGCAGCCATTCCCGCTCCCGGGTCTCGATCACCCGATGGCGGAGCAGGAGCACTCCGGCCAGGGCCGCGATCAGCGCGATCGTGCCGCCGATCACCAGCGGCCAGTTGGCGACGACGACGTCGACGAGCCACATGGCGACCACGACGAAGGCCACGGCCGCGACCGCGTACAGAAACCAGCTGTCGTCGCCCTTGCGCCGGCGTGGTCTTCGCCCACCGGACGCCCTCCGTCGCACCGTCCTGGCGGGTGTCCGTCGCCGTGCCATCGCGCACCTCCGGGGGACGAGGTTGGAACGTTGCCGCTGACCCTGTCGACTGTGACGACGGGTACCGACAATTTCCAGGGCGACGTGCTTTGGGACGACCGGCGAACGCGGATTCGTACCGGCCGCATCCGATCCGCCCTACCTTGACCCCCAGTCCGGCCTCAGCCCGACACGGTCGCCTCCAGATCGCGCGAGAACCGCCGCCGGTCGGGGGTCGTGGCCCCCGGCGGGTGGGAGGAGACGACGACCTGTCCCAGCGGAAGGGCCGCGAGGCACCTTTCGAAGGCCGCCACCCCCTCCTCGGGACTCAGCCCTCCGGTCAGGCTCTTTCCGGTGAGCTCGCGGTGGCGGCGTTCCGTGTCGCGGGCCATCCCCACGCCGTTCCAGCGGTCCCAGTTGATCGACAGCACCGGTACGCCTCCGCCGTCGCGCCGGGCGCCGAGGGCGAACGTGTCGAGGAAGGCGTTGGCGGCCCCGTAGCAGGTGAGCCCGGGAGCCCCGGAGAACGCCGCCAGCGAGGAGAACAGCACCACGAAATCGGGGAGCGCGCCCACCTCCCGCAGCACCGAGACCAGGGTGGCGGTCCCCTCGGTCTTGGCCCGCAGGGCCGCGGCGATGTCGTCCTCGGTCAGGAACTCCGCCGCCCCGCCCCCCGGCACGCCCGCGGCGTGGATCACCCCGTGGATCTCGCCGAATCGCGACCGCGCCTCTTCGAGGACCTCCCTGAGACGCCGGGCGTCGGCGACATCGGCGCCGCGCACCAGCACGTCGCCTCCCCGCTCCGCGAGAGGAGCCGTCAGCGCCGTGCCCTCCCGGACCTCGGGACCGCCGAACCCCCCGGAACCGCCCGGGCCCGCTGGATCCCCTTGCCTGCCGGGGCCGTACGGCGGGAACGTGCCGGGCACCTCGCGCCCGATCAGGACGAGCCGCGCCGAGTGCGCGGCCACGAGGTGCCCGGCCAGTCGCAGCCCGACCCCGCTCGTCCCCCCGGTGATCACGTAGGTCCCGCCCCGGCGCACCGAGGGGCTCCCGTACGTGCCGGGCGCCACGTCCAGCGGTTCGAACCCGCGCAGCCAGCGATGCCCCGCCCTCAGGCCGACCGGGTCCTCGTACGGCGGGCGGCAGAGCTCGGCCAGGAGTTCCGCGGCTCGGATCCCGTGGTCTCCGTCGTCGCCGGGGTCCAGGTCCACGAGCCGGACACGCGCACCGGCCAGCTCGCGGCGGAGCGGCCCGGCGGCTCCGACCGTAAGGGCCGCCCTCGGGTCGAGCCGCTCACCTCCGGTGATCTCCAGCGCTCCCCTGGTGACCAGGCAGAGATCGGTCTCCGGACGGCCGCTCAGGGCACGGGCCAGACCGACGACGTGGCCCAGCGGCGGGCAGACCTGGGCGGGCAGCGACGCTCCCCAGAGGCAGACGATCCGCGACGGCCCGTCCGCGTCGTTCTCCACCGTCTTCAGGAGCCGCTCGTAGTCCTCCCCGCGCCGGGGGTCGATCGTGATCCGGTCCCGGGTCACGTGGTGGAACGCGCGGCCCGGGGTGACGACGACGGTCGTGGCCCCGTAGCCCTCCAGCCTCGCGACGATCGCCTCGGCGAGGGGCGACGAGTCGGAGAGCAGGATCCAGCTGTGTTCCCGCACGACGGGGCCGAGATCGGCCGGGGGCACCTCCACGGCCCGTTTCCAGGTGATCCCGTACAGACCGCCGGCCGGAAGTTCCCGTACCGTGGTGGCGGGCTCCGTGACGCGCGGCCGGTCAGGCGGGTGAACGGCGGTCGACGCTGTCGGCACTGTCGGCACTGTCGGCACTGTCGGTACGGAGGGATGGGGCACCCCGGGCGACTTGAGGCGCCACTCCGGCCGCGGGGAGGGCAGATCGGCCTCGACACCCGCCTCCCGCAGCCGGGCCAGCGCGCCGAGCAGGACCTCCCCCTCGGCTCGCTCCTCCGCCGGATGGCGGGTGACGTTGACGACGACGGAGCCCGTACCCGCTCGTGTCCGGGCCAGCGTGGTCAGGGTCGTGCCCGGTCCCACCTCGACGAGGATCTTCGGACCTCCGGCCAGGACCCGGCCGAGCCCGGCGTCGAAGCGGACCGTCGCCCGCAGCTGGGTGACCCAGTACTCGGGGTCGGCGAAGTCGGCGTCGCCGGTCCCCGTCACGCAGGAGACGAGGCGCACCGAGGGACGACGCAGCGGGACACCGGCGAGGAACTCGCGGAACTCGCCGATCACGGGGTCGACCAGGGCCGAGTGCGCGGCGGTGCCGAGCGGCAGGAGGCGGCAGGCGATCCCGCGCCGGTCCAGGAGTTCCCTGACCTCGGCGACGTGGGCGGCCGGACCGGTGAGCACGCAGGACGCCGGGCCGTTGACCGCCGACAGGCACACCCCCTCCCCGAGGAAGGGCTCGACCTCCCGCTCGGAGGCGGGAACCGCCAGCATCGCCCCGTCGCGCAGGGTGGCCAGGAGTTCCCCGCGCCTGGTCACGACGGCGAGGGCGTCGCGCAGCGACATGACGCCCGCGACACAGGCCGCGGCGTACTCGCCGAGGCCGTTCCCCATCAGCAGGGAAGGGCTCACCCGCCGCGCCATCAGGAGCCGGGCGAGCGCGATCTCCATCACGAACACGGCCGGTGGCGCGTGCGAGGGATCGGCCTTCCCAGGTTCCTCCTCCGTCGCGCGCTTCAGGAGCACACCGGGCCCGCCGGGTTCGCCAGGCCGGGCGGGTTCGTCCGAAAGGGCCGGTGCGGCGTCCGCCCACAGGGTGTGCAGTCGCTCGGCGACGGAGGAGTCGGGCAGCAGGTCCAGGCATTCGTCCACGGCCGCACGGAAGACCGGCTCGTCCCGGTAGAGCCCGCGACCCATCCCGGGATACCGCGTCCCCCCGCCGGGGAACATGAACACCACGTCACCACCCGTACGAGCCGCGGGGACGGGTGCGCCGGGAAAGCGGCAGGTGATACCCACGGCCGCGATGTCCGCACCTGTGACCTCGGCACCCGAAACGTCGGCACCCGGGATACCGAGGCCGGGGGCGCCGGGATCGGGAGCACCCGGTCCGGGTGTGCCGGGCCTCCGAGTGTCGAGATCAGGGCCCCCGGAGCCAGGAGGGTTGGGAGTGCCGGGGCAAGGGGTGCCGGGAACGGGAGTTCCTGGGCCGGGGATACCGGGGCCGGGGCTGCCGGGGCTGCCGGGACCGGGGATCCCGGGGCCGGGGACGGCCGGGTCGGGAAGGCCGGGACCGGGGCTGCCCGGCCTCGGGCCCCCGGGCCTCGCGACACCACCGGTGCCGCCATGCTCGCCGATGCCGCCCAGGCCACCCGTGCCGTCGAGGCCGTCGAGGCCGTGAAGTTCCTCAGGACCGTCCAGGACACCGGGACCGTCGAAAACGTCCAGGCCGTCGAAACCGCCGGGACCATCAAGACCACCAGGGCCGTCAAGACCGTGCAGTCCCTCAGGACCGCCGAAAACGTCCAAGCCACCAGGACCGTCGAAACCAGCAGGGCCGTCGAACCCGTCGAGGCCGTCCGTGTGCGTCGCGTTCACCTCTGTCGTCCTTTCCAGCGACGTTCCTCCGGCGACCGGCCACCGCCGAGCGGACGCCTCCCGCTCACGGCGGCCGACCCCGGCCTCTCGCGCTTCCCCTCAGCGGTCGTGGAGGGCCGCTCGGCGGCTGCGGAACTGTTCGGTGAGCACCGCCACGTGCTCACGCCGGTAGCCCTGCTCCATCGCCCTCAGCACGCGCTCGCGCATCACGCCGAGGTAGGACTGGTCGATCCCCGCCCGTTCCGCGATGCCCGCCAGGTTGTTGAGGACGTCCAGGTGCGAGGTGAGCGGGGCCTGCTCGAAGGTGTAGTCACGACGCGCGATGAGGCCGAGCCCGACGCCGATCGTGTTCTGGAAACCGGGGGCGTAGAGGGGGACGGACTCCGCGAAGTCGTTGAGGGGGACGCCCATGCTCTCGGCGATGGCCGAGCATTCGAGGAAGCCGTTGACGAAGGCGTAGTAGAAGGCGCTGGAGACGATGTGGTAGGCCTTGGCGTAGCAGGGGTCGGGCCCCAGGCGCACCTGCTTGCCGGAGAGCGCCTCGGTCACGCCCGCCAGCTCCTTGAAGTCCTCGACCGCCCCGCCGTAGACGGTGAAGCAGTCTTCGGTGCCGATGGCGTCCGGGTAGTTGAGGATCGCGGCCTCCAGGTATCTGCCTCCCGCGCCCTCCACCCGTTTCCGCAGGGGGACGACGTCGTCGGGAATGCCGCTGGCGTGCTGGACGACGAGCCTGCCGGAGAGACCGGCCCCGGTCTCGTCGAGGACCGCGTGGGTGATCTCGTAGTTGAGGAGGCACAGCAGCACGATCGGGGAGGACTCGATCGCCTCGGCGGCCGTCGCGTGGAGGTAGACGTCCCGTCCCGCGAGCCTCTCCGAGCGTTCCGGCGTACGGTTCCAGACCGAGACCTCCAGGCCCGAGTCGACGCAGGCCCGTACGATCGCGGAACCGACCACCCCGGCCCCGATGACCGTCACATCCGTCATGTCAGTGCTCCATCCTGGTGAAGGTCATGACCACCCCGCCGACCTCGGCGATGTCCGCCCACGCGGCGAAGGCGCCGAGCGTCCGCGCGGTGCCGGGTATCTGCGCGGTGCCGGGTATCTGCGCGGTGCCGGGTATCTGCGCGGTGCCGGGTGTCTGTACGGTGCCGGGTATCTGCGCGGTGCCGGGCGCCCGTACGGTGCCGGACGTCCCGCGCCCGGTGTCCGGCCGCGTCCCGTGCTCCCGTGGCCCGCGCGTGAGCGGGGAGAAGGAGTCGCGTACGTCCTCGGTGACGTCGACGAGCTCCGTGACGGCCATCCCGGCCCGCCGCGCGGCCGACAGGTGATCTTCCGGCGTTTCGAGCGACGCGGCGTTCGGCATGGCCAGGCGGGAGCCGACGCGCTCGCGGATCTCCTCGGTCATCGGAACCCGCGGGTAAGGTGTCTCGACCACCAGGCGGCCCTCCGGGCGCAGGACCCTGGCGAGGCGCCCGTACAGGGTCGCGATGTCGAGGTGCGGGGTGACCTCGAAGGCCAGCACCGCGTCGAACGAGGCGTCGGCGAACGGCAGGTCCGTCGCGTCGACGCGCCGGAACCGCACCATCTCCTCCACGCCGTGCGCCGCGGCGTGCTCGGCTCCCTCGCGCAGTGCCTGCCGGTCGATGTCGATCGCCACGACCCGCGCGCCCAGGGTCCGGGCCAGGCGCACCGCCGGACGGCCGTCGCCGCAGCCCACGTCCAGCACCCGGGAGCCGTGGCCCACCCCCAACCTGGCGAGCACGAAGTCGGTCATCCGCTCCGTGGCCTCCAGGAGAGGCGCGAGATCGGGAGAACCCGCCCAGAAGCCGTGGTGCCGGTCGGATCTCGCGATCTCACCCATCAGTGCCGCGAGCTCGTTGTAGGTCGACTCGATCTTCGAGGACGGCGGGGGGCCGGTCCTGACGTTTCCCGCGTCCGTCCGGACCCCGGGAGCATCACCATTCAGACCAGAAATGAGAGACCCCCTTCAACCAAACATGACCAGAGAAACGCGAGCTACCCTATTAGGGGTAAATCGCCGGTTGAACGAATCCGCCAGCCGAGCAAAACACTAGCAGCGGGCGCCACCTCAGTCGATGACCCCGAATATTGGTTTCTCGCCAGACAAGGTCGACGTTTCCTCCGATATCATCGTCGACGTCCCACCCTTTCACCACAAAGCCCTTCTTGAGCAAAGGTCACTTAAAACAAATCCCTCTTTCTTCCGTTTCCCCTTTCCCGTCCCACGCGCATCCTGAGCACGGCGACCTGCCAGGACACGCTGAGCGTCCGGGCATCCCTGCCGGAAACCCGACGCGGCTCCCTTCACTCGCGAGCCGGTCGGCCAAGGCCATCCTCACCCTCGGAATGCGCGAGGCAGGACGAAAACACTCGGCGGCGATGTCCATACTTTGCTCCATTCGCATTACGTCTGGCTCCGACAGCAGGAGCATCCATGGCACGGCAACGGGAAAATGCCGACGACCCGGCAATGGGCATCGCCAGATCGTTCATGAAAAATCGCATTTATCCGTATTTGAACAACAGGCCACCTCCCCCGCCCCGCCACGAACCGGTACGCGATGCGCCCCACCCCGGGCCCCCTCGAACAGGGCGACAAAACCGCGGGAGAAGAGCGAGCGGGACGACAGGCCGCCTCCCCTGCGGGGTCCCGGCCGGAGGCGACGCCTTCCCGAACCGCCCTCGGGCGGCGGCGCGGCACGCGTCAACGTGGCGTCAACGCCTTCGCCCTCCCCGTCTGGATCCCGTAGAGATCACCCCAAAGCCCACCAGAAGGGAGATAACGTCTTTTTTGTACGAATTCTCACCAGGAGGAAGCAATGTCGGAAGTCCCGTTATACGTACCGGTCCGTGAAGGCGCCTTCAGCATGTCGCTGCGCCTGTTCAGGACCGATTCGGGCAGGAGGACGGCAGCCGCCTTCTCCTCGCCGATGCGCCTGACCAAGGTGCTCGGCGCCGGCCAGCGCTGGATCCGGCTCACCGAGCCCGCGCTCCGACGCATGATCGAAGACCTGGACGTCACCGGCATCGTGATCGACCCCACCGGGACGGCCACCCGCCGGACATCCTCGCAGGCCGCGTGATGTGCCTTCTCACCCAGGACCTGGAATACCAGACCTCCTCCGCGACGGGAGAGGCGCGCGAACACCGACCGGCGACCGAGACCGCCGACACCCCCGCCCGCTACCCGGCACCGGCACCGGCCTCGGCGCCGACACCGGGATCGGTATCGGCATCGGCATCGGCATCGGCATCGGGAGAACGATCCGCCCGCGCGGCGAGCCCGTCGGCCTGGCGCGGGTTCCTTCTGGCACGTCCGTCCGGTCATCCACGGCACCCCCGGGCCTGACATCGCGCGGTCCCGGGCCTGACGCCTCGCGGCCCTGAGCCTGACGCCTCGCGGTCCCGAACCTGACACCGCGCGACCCCGCCCCGCCCCCGCACCCGCCCCCCACACAGCGCGAGACGCGGTGTCAGGTGACCTGCTGCGAGGCGGCGGCCTCGGGGCGCAGGTCGGCGAGGCTCAGCCGGTGCGCGGGCTCGTCGGGCAGCACGATCCGGCGGGTGGGGACGAGACCCGGCCCGACGTGGAGCAGCTCGCCGGGCTCCATCGGGCACCACTCGGGATGGTCGTCCATGCGTTCGCTGGCGACCACGAACGCGGGGATCTCGGTCAGGTCGCGGGAGCGGACGCGCATGCGGCCGTCGCTACCGCTCTGGTCGAGGTGCCGGCCGCCGTGGCACCCTCCGGCGGCACGCTGGAGCATGTACAGCTCGTGGGTGTCGGGGTAGCGCAGCGCCCACAGCTCCTGCGGGGTGGTGAGGACGATGTTGAGGGCGTAGACGGGCAGGTTCTCCGCGATCCAGCGGGCGGCGGCCTCGATACCGGCGGCGACGTCGCCGCCGCGCGCCCTGGTCTCACGGGTGATCAGCGCGAAGAAGCGCTCGGAGTCGGTCTCTCCCTCGACCAGCCTGCGGTACTCGCCCAGCTCCGCGTCTAGCTCGTCCAGGCCCTCGACCACCCCGTTGTGGGCGAAGAGCCGCCCGTCCTGCAGGAAGGGATGCGTGTTGCGTTCGTCCAGGCCGCCGGTGGAGGCGAAGCGGACGTGGGCCAGGAAGGTGGTGGATTCGGTCTCCTTGGCCTCCTCCGCGAAGCACCGGTCCTCGAAGGCGGCGACGGGTGCCTTGTGCACCTTCGGGGTGCCGTCGGCGTCGAAGTACCCCAGACCGATGCCGTCGGGATAGCGGCGGCTCTGCTCGCTGAGGCTGTCCGGCGCCTCCAGGAGCCAGAAGGTGGCGCACGTACGCCGAGGCGCGTTGCTCATGCCAAACAAACGGCACATCCCGAGTCTCCTTCTTCCTTCTCCTCCGGCCGCGCCGGTGCTCCCCCGACCGGCGCGGACGTCCTCGAACTCCGCCGTACGCCCTCAGTCGTGACCGTGGCGCCGGGGACCCTTGCTCTCGGTGCCGTGCGCGAAGCCCCCGGCGTCGCCGGCGGTGCGGCGCGGTCCGCCCTGGGCCTCCAGCCGGGGCAGGACCCTGCGCAGGTCCTCCAGCAGCAGGTCGGCCAGGTCGTGGCTGAAACCGTTGCGGACGACGACGCGCAGCACCGCCAGGTCCGTACGGTTCGCGGGGAAGGTGTAGGCGGGCACCAGCCAGCCGCGCTCACGCAGCGCGGCGGAGACGTCGAAGACCGTGAAGGCGCCGACGTCCTCCCGCACCCGGAAGGCGAACACCGGGGTCTGGCCGCCGTCGGTGATCAGCTCGAACGGGCCCAGGCCGGCGATCTCCCCGGCCAGGCGGGTCGCCACCTCCCGGCACGTCCGCTGCACCCGGCGGTAGCCGTCGAAGCCCAGCCTCAGGAAGTTGTAGTACTGCGCGACCACCTGGGCGCCCGGCCGGGAGAAGTTCAGCGCGAAGGTCGGCATGTCCCCGCCGAGGTAGTTGACGTGGAAGACCAGGTCCTCGGGGAGGGCCTGGGAGTCACGCCACAGCACCCAGCCCACCCCGGGCATCACCAGGCCGTACTTGTGCCCGGAGGTGTTGATCGACGCCACCCTCGGCACCCGGAAGTCCCAGCGCAGGCCGGGGTCGAGGAAGGGGGCGATCATGGCACCGGAGGCGCCGTCCACGTGGATCGGCACGTCGAGGCCGGTGCGGTCCCGCAGGTCGTCCAGGGCCGCGGCGATGTCGGCGACGGGCTCGTAGCTCCCGTCGAACGTGGAACCCAGGACGGCGACGACGCCGATGGTGTTCTCGTCGCACGCCTCGGCCGCCGTCTCTGGGGTCAGGTGGTATCGATCGCCCTCCATGGGCACGTAGCGGGGTTCGACGTCGAAGTAGTCGGCGAACTTCTCCCAGCAGATCTGCACGTTGACGCCCATCACCAGGTTGGGCCGGTCGGCGGGGCGGCCCTCCGAGCCGCGTCGCCGCCGCCAGCGCCGCTTGAGCGCCAGACCGCCCAGCATCGCCGCCTCGCTCGACCCGGTCGTCGAGCAGCCTGTCGCGCGGTGGGGGTCACCGGCGTGCCAGAGCCGGGCGAGGATGTCCACGCACCGCGTCTCCAGCTCCGCGGTCTGCGGGTACTCGTCCTTGTCGATCATGTTCTTCTCGACGCACTCGGCCATCAGCCTCAGCGCCTGCGGCTCCGCCCAGGTGCTGACGAACGTCGCGAGGTTCAGCCGCGCGTTGCCGTCGAGCATCAGCTCGTCGTGCACCAGCTGGTACGCCGTGTCCGGCTCCATCTCCCCGTCCGGCATGGCGTGGCGCGGGACCCGGAGGGGCTCCCGGCTGAAGATCGGGTTGATCTCCAGGTCCCGGCTTCCGTGCCCGGTGCGACCGGGCCGCCTCAGCGGCATCGTCCATGTCCTTCCCGGGCCGATCAAGCACCCTGAGCTGGGGTTTTCCCCTTCAACGGGGTACCCCGCCACCGCCCCGCGACACCACCTCCCGCCGGGAGCGCGTCACCGACCACACGTGCCACGCGACCACGTGGCAGAACAGGACGGCGCCGGCCCCGGTGATCCCGCCCAGGATCACGCAGCGCACCAGGTCGTACAGGCTCACCGCGGCACGGTCGCTCGTCCCCAGCACGGCCGCGCCGGCAGCCGCGGCGCACGCCCCGGCGGCGAGGACCAGGCCGCGCCACCGCCCCGTCACACCGGGCCGGCGCTCCGGCCGTACGGCGGCGCGCCGGTACCACAGGGCGAACCAGCAGGCCAGGACCACGAGCCCGCCCAGCGAGCTGACGTACATCGCCACGTTGAACACCCGGTGCGCCCCGACGACCGAGACGCGCATCGCCGGCCAGTGCGCCACGGCGAAGCCCCCCACCTGGGTGAACCCGTCCCACACCAGGTGCGTGGCGACACCGGCCAGCAGCGCGGCCACCGCCGCGACCCCGCGCACGGGCCGCGCCCGGTCGGGCAGTCTCGCGCGCAACCCGTCCGGGGCGAGCGCCGTCAGCGGCGCGCGCAGCACCAGGTGGAAGACGACGAGCACCGCCACCCCCAGGGGCAGGTCCACCAGCAGCGCTCCCAGCCAGCCGTGGGTGATCCTCGAGGAGAAGGGCAGCGGCAGGTAGTACGGCAGGTCGGGCACCATCGCGCCGACCGCCAGCGCCGAAGGGGGCAGCCACCGCCCCAGCGGCAGGATCGCGACGGTGTGGCTCAGGGTGAAGGGCACGCCCCATTATCGGCATGATCGACGCGAGCGATGATCACGCCGGACCTCCGGTCACCCACACGCGACGACGGCCGCGTGCCGGCGCGCGACGGGAAGAGGGGGGAGCACCGTCCTCGTCGAACCGGTAACCCGGTGGCCGTCCGGTGGTCGCCCATGGCACGGTGTACGGGTGTCCGATCCCATCAGAGCCCCACGTTCGGTCGCCGAGGCCGTCGCCGCCGAGCGCGACGGCGAGCGGCCGCGTTACCTGTTCTTCTGGGGCCACCGGCCGCCGCGCGACGGCGGGGTCGGCGCCGGATGCCTCAGCCAGTGGTGGGAGGCCGCCTTCACCACGGAGGGGCACGCCTTCCGGTCGGCCGAGCACTACATGATGGCGCACAAGGCGTGGCTGTTCGGCGACGACGAGACCGCCGGGCGGATCCTCGCCGCCGAGCACCCCGGCGAGGCCAAGAGGCTCGGCCGCGAGGTCCTCGGCTTCGACGGGGCCGTGTGGGACGAGCACCGCTACGAGATCGTGGTGCGCGGCAACGTCGCCAAGTTCGGCGAGCACCCCGAGCTGAGGGATTTCCTGCTCGGCACCCGCTCCCGCGTCCTGGTCGAGGCCAGCCCCGTCGACCGGATCTGGGGCATCGGGCTCACCGCCGACGACGAGCGCGCCGCCTCCCCCGCCACGTGGCGGGGCCTGAACCTGCTCGGCTTCGCCCTCATGGACGCCCGCGACGCCCTGGACACCGCACCCTGAACACCCTGGACGCCGTACCGGGTGCCCTGCCCCCTGACACCACACCGTGAAGACACCTTGAACCCCACACCCCTCACCCGCGGGGGCGCCGGCAGGCCCTCCCCGCGGGCCCCCGGCCAGGGTGCACCCCAGGGTGGTGCCCTGGGGTGAGACCCGCGGGTCCCAGGTGAGCATGTCGGGCATGAAACGACGCTTGATCGCCCTGATGGCGGCGGCAGTACCGGCGCTGGCGGTGCTGGTGCCGACGGCCGCCGGCGCCGTCGCCCGCGACAGTGGCCCCGTGGCCGCCACGACCTGTGCCGCGGTTCCCGTCTCCCCGCCCTCCGGCACCAAGGTGGAGTCGGTGAAGGCGGTCGCCAATGCCGGCGGAACCGTCACGTTCCCCGCCGCTCCCCCGCTGCACCCTCAGGAGGAGACGCTCACCGACGTGCCCGCCTGGTGTGACATCACCGTCACGGTGAGCCATCCGGGCGCGAGGGACCATGTCAACATCAGGATCTCGCTGCCCCAGGACAGGAAGAAGTGGACCGGGCGGTTCCAGGCCACCGGCGGCAGCGCCTACCTCGCCGGTGACCTCAGCGGCGCTCCGCTGGCCGGCGCGGTGAAGGCCGGTTACGTCGCCGCGGCCACCGACGCCGGTGTCGGCACGAACCCGCTCGACGTCAGCGGCTGGGCGCTCACCCCGGCCGGCAAGGTCGACACCCCGCTGCTGAAGAACTTCGCCTCCCGCTCGCTGCACGACATGGCCGTCATCGGCAAGGACGTGGCGAAGAGGTTCTACGACCGGCCCGTGAGTTACTCGTACTGGAACGGCTGCTCGACCGGCGGCCGCCAGGGGTACGCGGAGGCCCAGGACCACCCGACGGACTTCGACGGGATCCTGGCCAAGGCCCCGGCGGTCGGCTGGGACCGGTTCGCGGTCGCCACGCTCTGGTCGCAGGCCGTCTTCAACGAGGAGAGGGTCGCGCCCACCTCGTGCGAGCTGGCGGCGTTCAACACCGCCGCGGTCAAGGCCTGTGACTCCCTCGACGGGGTCGAGGACGGCATCATCGACAACCCGCGCAAGTGTCACTGGGACGCCCGGCGGCTGGTCGGCACGAAGATCGTCTGTGAGGGCCGCGAGATCACGATCTCCCGCGCCACCGCCGAAGCGGTGCGCAAGATCTGGGCCGGACCGGTCTCCTCCTCCGGCCGGAGGCTCTGGTACGGACCGAACAAGGGCGCGAGCCTCGACGCCCTGGCCACCCCCGGCACGCCGTTCTTCGTCGCCGACAGCTGGGTCAGGTACTTCGTGAAGCGGGACCCCGCGTTCGACACCACGAAGCTCACCTACACGTCGTTCGCGCAGATCTTCCGCGCCTCGCAGCTGCGGTTCAACGACGTCATCGGCAGCGACGACCCGGACCTGTCCGCGTTCGCGAAGGCCGGGGGCAAGCTGCTGAGCTGGCACGGCCAGAACGACGAGCTGGTGCCCACCGAGGGCACGATCGCCTACCGCGAGCGGGTCAACCAGGTCCTCGGCGGCGACAGGCGGGTCGACGACTTCTACCGCCTGTTCCTGCTGCCCGGCGTGAACCACTGCGCCGGCGGCACCGGCCCGTACCCGACCGACGACCTGGGCGCGCTGGTCGACTGGGTGGAGAAGGGCAGGGCCCCGGCCACCCTCGCCGCCTCGGCCCCCGGCGCCGACGGCAGGACCGTCACGCGCGACGTCTGCCGCTACCCGATGGTGGCCCGCTACACCGGCCACGGAGACACGAACTCGGCCGCGAACTACCGCTGCGTCACCGTCTGACCCCCATGCGGTGTCCGGCCCGACGCCCGGCCTCTGACCTCTGACGCTGTCCGCACGGCACGGCGGCCCCGGACTCCCACCGGGGCCGCCTCCGGTCATCCGGACCGCCGCCTCCGGCGACGACGACGCGCCGGGCCCTGTCGGGGGCCCGGCGCATCGCCTGTCGTCGCCGCCGTCATCCGGTCGGCGCGCCCACGGCCCGGCTCCAGCCGCCCCGGTCTCGTTCGACCCGGTTGCGGCTGGCCTGGCTTCGGCCGGCCTGCTCTCAGCGGCCGGGGAAGCGCTCGGTGACCTCCTGCAGCAGGAAGCCGTTGCCGTCGGGGTCGCTGAACGAGGCGAACGAGCCGTACGAGGGGCGGCCGGGATAGAAACCGGGAACCCGCTTCTCGTTGCCCGCGTGGTGGAAGACACCGTCCTCGTCGTGGAAGATCTCGCTGACCTCGACGCCACGGCCGACCAGGTCGGCGCGGGCCTCCTCGATGTCACGCACGATCAGGTGAACGTTCTCCGTCGATCCGGGCGCGGCGGTGCCGATGCCCGTACCCACGACGATCGAGCAGTGGGAGCCCGGCGGGGTGAAGTGCACGACCCGGAAGTCCGGACCGCCGACGTAGTCGAGGTCCTCGCGGAAACCGATCCGCTTGTAGAACTCCTTGGCCCGGTCGACGTCGGCCACCGGCAGCACGATCACCTCAAGCTGGTAGTCCACCATTGTCCCCACTCCTCCACGATCTCGGTGATGCCGTCCGGCATCCGGCATTCACGATCGCGCGTGGAAGGGGACGGCCGCCCCAGGGTGACCCCCTGGAGGAGGCCCTGGGTGACCCCCTGGAGTGCCCCCTGGGTGACCTCCGGGGTCGCGCCCTGGGACGAGCGCCCCAGGACAGAGCGCCCCGTGACAGAGCGCCCCGGGACAGAGCGCCCCGGTGTCACCGGTCGCGCAGGGCGGAGGCCAGCTCGCGGCGGGAGCTGACGCCGAGCTTGGTGAAGACCTTGCGCAGGTGCCACTCGACCGTACGCGGGCTGAGGAACAGCACGGCGCCGATCTCCGGATTGGTGCGTCCCGCCACGGCCAGGCGCACGATCTGCGCCTCCTGCGGGGTGAGCTCCTCCCGTACGCCGAGAGTCCGCTTGCGCACCGTCTCGCCGGTGGCGGCCAGTTCCCGGCCGGCCCGCTCGGCGAAGCCGTCCGCGCCGATCGTGGTGAACGCCTCGTGCGCGATCCGCAGCTGCGTCCGGGCGTCGACCCGGCGGTTCTCGCGCCGCAGCCACTCGCCGTAGAGCAGGCGGGCCCGGGCGGTCTGCAGGCCGAGCCGGGTCGCGGCGAGCCGGTCGATCGCCTCCCGGTAGTGCTCCTCGACCGACGCGGCCGACCCGGCCGGGCTCGTGAGCGCGTCCGCGAGCGCCTGGGCCCCGCGCGCCCAGTTCGTGTCGACGGCGCTCGTCCGGGCGGCGAGGCGGTCACGCGCCTCGGCCGCGACGGAGTCCTCCCCGCTGCGCGCGGCGGCCTCGACCAGCTCCCCGAGCGTCCACTGCAGGACGGCGAGATCCTCGTGCCCGGCCGCCTCGAGGGCCGCCTCCAGCGCGGACCGGTACTGGCCGAGCCCGTTGAACAGCACCGCCCTGCTGTACCCGGCGACGGCGAGCAGCCACCCCAGGCCGTCCGCCTCGGCGTTCCCGGCCAGAGCCCTGTTGAGCTCCAGCGCCGGCTCCTTGTCCCCTCGGTACGCGGCCAGGATGACGGCGGTGGCCGGATGCGGGGACGAGCCGGTGGCGTTCCCGATGGCCTCGGCCTCGTCGAGCAGGTCCGACGCGTCGGCGAAGCGGCCGGCGTAGATCAACGCGGTGGCGCGGAAGGTCAGGGCGCTCGGCAGGAGGGACAGCGCGCCGGTCTCGCGGGCGTGGCCGACGGCCCGTCCGGTCATGGTGAGGAACGCCACGTCGTCCCAGACCTCGTTGACGACCATCCCGCCCAGCCAGATCAGCTCCAGGTCGTTGTCCGGGGCGACCGCGACCAGGGCGCGGGTGAACAGCGGCACCGCCGCCGCGTGCCCCTCCAGGATCCACGCCGTCAGACCTGAGAGGAGCAGACCGGCCGGGTCCTCGCCCTCGGGAACGCCGCGCGCGGCCTCGGCCGCCCGGCGCAGGTCGTCGCCGCCGAACCACCCCGCGTTCACGGCCGCGCCGATCGCCGCCAGGTAGGTCCTCCGGGCCGCGGCGGGATCCAGCGCCTCCAGGCGGCGCGCGGCCGCGAGCAGCGGCGGCCCGGCGGCCCGTCCCGCGTTGAGCGCGAAGGCGACCTGGGCGCGCAGCCGTTCCACCCCGGCCCGCTGCACCGGGTCGAGCGGGCCGAGTTCGGCGGCGGCCAGCAGGTCCGGCACCTCGGCGAGGGCTCCGGAGGCGAATCGGGCCACCGCGGCGGCCAGGGTGCGCCCGGCGCGCCTCGCCGGATCGGGGGTGAGCTCCGCCGCGCGTTCCAGGAAGGCCGCGGCCGCCGCCCGGCCGCCACGGGCCATCGCCCGGTCGGCCGAGCACTCCAGCTCGGCGGCGACCTCCTCGTCCGGTCCCAGGGCGGCGTGCGCCCGGTGCCAGGCGCGACGGTCGGGCTCCCGCTCGGGGTCGGTCACCTCGGCGAGCGCCCGGTGCACCGCGCGCAGCTCGGTGGGCTCGGCGGAGCGCCGGCTGGCCGAGCGGACCAGCGGATGGCGGAACCGGGCCCGGGTGCCGAACTCGATCAGGCCCGCGACCGCCGCGGGGGCCGCGGCGTCCGTCCCGACCCCCAGCCGCTCCAGCGCGCGCCACAGCAGCGGCACGTCGCCGACCGGCTCGACGGCGGCGGTGAGCAGCAACGTGCGGGTGTCCACCGGCAACGCGGCGATGCGCCGCTGGAAGCCCTCCTCGACCCGGCTCGCCGGCGGCGCCGCGCTGTGCCCGCCGAACCCGAACGCCAGCTCCGCCGGGGTGAGGTCGCGCGGCAGTTCGAGCAGGGCGAGCGGGTTGCCGCGCGTCTCGGCGACGATCCGGTCGCGTACGCGAGCGTCCACCGGCCCCGGCAGCACGGAGTCCAGCAGCGCCCGCGCGTCCGCGTCCGGCAGCCCCTCGACGCGCAGGTCCGGCAGCCTTTCGAGGATGCGTTCGTCTCCGGGGCTGCGCGCCGCGAAGACCAGGGCGACCGACTCGGAGTCCAGCCGCCGGGCGACGAAGGTCAGGACCACCTCCGACATCCGGTCCATCCACTGCACGTCGTCCACCGTGCAGACCAGTGGCCGCTCCGACGCGGCCTCGGCGAACAACCCGAGCACGGCGAGCCCGACGAGCAGCGCGTCCGGCGGGTTGCCGGCGCTGAGGCCGAACCCGGTGGCGAGCGCGTCCCGTTGCGGTTCGGGCAGCCGGTCGAGGTGGCCCATCAGCGGCGCGCAGAGTTGCTGGAGCGTGGAGTAGGCGATCTCGCTCTCCGGCTCCACCCCGGCCGCGCGGGCCACCCGGCCGGACGACGCCGCCTCGGCCAGGTGGTCGAGCAGGGCGGTCTTGCCCACCCCGGCCTCGCCGCGCAACACCAGCACCCGGCTCTGCCCGGCGCGGACGTCACGCAGCAGCCGGTCGAGCGCCTCCTGCTCGCGTCGCCGCCCCTGCAACACGGAGATCTTGGTGTTGATCGGCACGTCACCCCTCTCGCCGGGGAGGTTACAACACTCCCGCCTCCCGGCGGGCACACGGGCCGACCGTCGTGACGTGCCGGAACCTCGTGCCGGCGTGCCGGGGAAGGGGGTGATCGGCGCTCTCCGGCGACGGCCGGACGGGTGAGGTAGCGGCGCCTCAGATGCCGAGCGCGTCGAACAGATGGAGCCAGATCTCGCTGCGGGTGGGGAACGCCGGGACGGCGTGCCGCAGCCGGCGGACCGGCACCTCGCCGACGATCGCGATGGTGGCCGCCTGCAGGAAGTCGGCGACGGCGGTTCCGGTGATGGTCACGCCGACCAGCACGTCCCTGTCCTCGTCGACCAGGAACCGGCTGGTACCGCGGGCACCGCCGGAGAAGGCGCCACCGGCGTTGCCGTCGGTGGGCACGTCGACCACCCGGACCCTCAGGCCCGCCGCGGCGGCACTGGCCGTGGTGTGCCCGACGGCCGCGACCTGGGGCTCGGTGAAGATCACCCTGGGCGAGTTGGCGCCGTCGGCGACGTGCTCGGCCGTCATGTCCCGGCCCAGGATCCCCCCGGCCGCGATGGCCGCCTGGTACTTCGCCATGTGCGTGAACAGCGCCCGCCCGTTGAGGTCGCCGACCACGTAGAGCCAGTCCAGGCCGGGCACCCGCATGTGCTCGTCGACCGCGACGAAGCCGCCGTTCCCGGCACCGACGGTCCCGACGCCGATCCTCCCGACGCCACCGGTCCCAGCACCGACGGTCCCGGCAGTGACGGTCCCGGCACCGGCCGTTACGGCACCGACCGTCACGGCGCCGACGGTCTCCAGGCCCAGGCCGGTGATCTGCGGCGCCCGGCCCGCGGCGACCAGCACCTCGTCGCCGATCACCGTGTCGCCGTCGCCGAGGGTCACCGTCACCTTGCCGCCGCCACCTTTGTCTCCGCCTCCGCCCCCACCGACGCCGCTGTCGCCGCTCTCTCTGTCGCCGCCGTCACGCCGTACGGCCGTCGCCCGCTGCCCGGTGCGGATGTCCACGCCCTGCTCGGCGAGCGACGCGCCGACCTCGGCGCGGACGAAGTCCTCCTCGCGCGGCAGCAGTCCCCGGTCGCCCTCGACCAGGGTGACGTGGGACCCGAGCGACGCGTACGCCTGGCTCATCTCGACGCCGACCACCCCGCCGCCGATCACGATCAACGACCCGGGGATCTCCCGGGACGTCGTCACCTCCCGGTTGGTCCACGGCTTCGCGTCGGCCAGCCCGTCGATGTCGGGCAGCGCGGCGCGGGTACCCCCGGCCAGGATCACCGCGCGGCGCGCCCGGAGGATCTCGTCGCCCACCGCGACCAGCCTCTCCCCCGCCAGCCTGCCCCAGCCCCGGACCAGCGTGATCCCGCGCTCCTCGAGCCACGGCACCTGGCCGCTGTCGTCCAGGCCGCCGACCAGCTCGTCCCTGCGGCGCAGCACCGCCGCTACGTCGAGCGGGCCGGTCACCGCCTCTGCGACCCCCGGCACCCGGCGCGCCTCGGCGAGCAGCTCACCGGGGCGCAGCAGCGCCTTCGACGGCATGCACGCGTAGTAGGAACACTCCCCGCCGACCTTGTCGCCCTCCACGATCGCCACGTCCAGGCCGGCCTCGGCGAGCCTCCCGGCCGCCACCTCGCCACCCGGACCGGCGCCGATCACCACCACGTCGAAACTCCGCATGCCCGAATGCTCGTTCCGGCGGGGGCCCGATCGCCCCCGGGCGAGTCCCTGGCCCTCTCCCTGGGGAGTGCCCGGCGAGCGCCAGTGTCCCGCCCAGGGCCTCTCCCGGGGGCGGCCGGCCGGCACGGGCGGTCAGGGTGGGTTCCGTACCCCGGAAAGCGGTGGTCGGAGCGGCTTCCGGCTTCCGCGTTCCAGAGAGCCCGTAAGCCGGAAAACCCGGAAAGAAAGCTGAAATTTCCTGATGTCGTCCCTCCTTCGCGTCTACCTCGTCCGTGGCCTCGTCGCGATCGCCTGGTCAGCCGGTTTCGCCGCCGTCCACACCTCGTTGACGGCCGTCTCGGTGATCCTGCTCATCGCGTACCCGATCATCGACGTCGTCGCCTCGCTGTTCGACGTCCGCGAGGACCCCGGGACCCCGGCCCGCGGGCTGCAGGTGTTCAACACGGCGCTCAGCGCCCTGGCCGCCGTCGGTCTCGGCCTGGCCGCCATCGGCGGTATCGGCGCGGTGCTGTTCGTGTTCGGCCTCTGGGCCATCGTCTCCGGTGTCGCCCAGCTGACCGTGGCCGTCCGCCGCCGGAGCCCCGAACTCGGCCGCCAGTGGCCGATGCTCGTCGCCGGCGCCCTCTCGGTCATCGCCGGTCTCACCTACCTGCCCGCCGCCGTCGGCGACGCCCCCAGCCTGACCGCGCTGATCATGTACACGGCGGCCGGTGGCGCCTTCTTCGTCATCCAGGCCGCGACCCTGGCGTGGAAACGGCGCCGCCTGGCGCGGGTCGCCCTCTGACGTGGCGTCCCCCCGACGCGGTGGCGGCCGGTTCACCCGGCCACCACCGCGTCTTCGTTCACAGCCCTCGTTCACGGCCCGTCCGGCCGGGGCAGGAAACCTGGGCGGGAAACGGGCCACCGTTCAGCTCGAACCGGTGCCCCGGTCCTCGTGCCGCATGTCCCCGGTGCCGGGGATCCCCGCGCCGAGGCCGTAACGCAGGAGCACGGCGCCCTTGGACGAGGCGACGGGCGGCTCCAGGAGCTCCAGGTTGGCGGGCACCGCGCCGCCGTCGAACACCTTCTTGCCGACGCCGAGCACGATGGGGAAGAGCCACAGGTCGAGCCGGTCGAAGAGGCGCTCGCGCAGGAGCGTCTGCACCAGGTTCAGGCTTCCGATCACGTGGACGTGCTCGTGCTTGTCCCGCAGCTCGCGTACGGCGCCCACCAGGTCGGGCCCCAGCCGCGTCGAGCCCGCCCAGCCCAGGTCCGGGTTGCCCCGCGAGGCGACGTACTTCGGGATGCCGTTGAACAGCGTGGCGATCCCGCCGTCGACGCCGTCGACCTGGTTCGGCCAGAACGCGGCGAAGATGTCGTAGGTCCTGCGGCCGAGAAGCAGGGCGTCCATGCCCTCCATCCCGGCACCGACGTGCCGGCCGACCGTCTCGTCGAACAGCGGCGCCTGCCACCCCCCGAACGGAAAGCCCTCGGGGTCCTCCTCGGAATCACCCGGCGCCTGGCCGACGAGATCGAGCGTCGCGAACAGGTCGATGTGGATCATGCCCATGGTGTTCTCCTCGCGTTCCGGCTTGTGTCCCGGCTGACGTGCCGGTACGAACACAGACCGGCGCCCGGCCGCGAACTCATCGGTCGCGAGGACCGCGAAATGGCGAAAGGACGATGCGACGAAAGCGCCCGTGACCGCGAACACGCATGTCAGGGGCGCTTTTCGTGTGGTCGGAAGGGGTAGGGCGGGCGGGACTCGAACCCGCGACCCAGGGATTATGAGTCCCCTGCTCTAACCGGCTGAGCTACCGCCCCTCGCGCACGCCGTACGCGGCATTCAACCAAACGTAGACGCTGTTCGCACACCTGCCGGGCGGGCCGGGTTCAAGATGTGACCTTCGGTGTGATCAAGCGCGGGACCTGGGCCTCGGCGGACTCGCTACCCTACTGGTGAACCTTGTTGAGGAGTGTTGGATCATGCGCGTTGTTGGAGCTTTCAGGGACTCGTACGGCATGGAGCCCGCCGGGGTGTGGCACGCGCCGGGGCGGGTCAACCTGATCGGGGAGCACACCGACTACAACGACGGGTTCGTTCTGCCGTTCGCGCTGCCCTGGGGGGTGACCGCGGCGGTGTCGCCGCGCGAGGACGGGGTGATCAGGCTCCGGTCGCTGCAGGCGGGCGAGCCGGTCACGATGGAGACCCCGGACGAGGCCGAGGGCTGGGCCCGGTACGTGGTCGGGGTGTTCTGGGCCCTCCGCCAGGGAGGACGGCGGATCGGCGGCGCGGACGTGGTGATCGACGGGGACGTGCCCCGAGGGGCGGGGCTGTCGTCGAGCGCGGCACTGGAGGTGGCCGTCGGCACGGCGCTGAACGAGCTGTACGGGCTCGGCCTGACCAAAATGGAGATCGCCCTCGCCGCGCAGAAGGCCGAGAACGACTTCGTGGGCATGCCGTGCGGGATCATGGACCAGGCCGCCTCCGCCCTCGGCGAGGAGGGCAAGGCCCTGTTCATGGACTGCCGGAGTCTCGGGACCAGGAACATACCCTTCGACCTGGCGAGTCACGGCCTGCAGCTGCTGATCATCAACACCGGGGTGCACCACGAGCTCGCCGACGGGCAGTACGCCCGCCGCCGCCAGGACTGCGAGAACGCAGCCGAGCGCCTGGGCGTCGACGCGCTGCGCGACGTCACGGACCTGGCGGGCGCCCTCGCGAAGCTGAGCGGCGACGAGCGCAGGCGCACCCAGCACGTGGTGACGGAGAACCACCGGGTCGAGGCGGTGATCGGGCTGCTGCGGGCCGGGGCGGTACGGGAGATCGGGCCGCTGCTGAACGCCTCGCACCTGTCGCTGCGCGACCAGTTCGAGGTGTCCTGCGCCGAGCTGGACGTGGCCGTGGAGTCGGCGGTCAGGGGCGGGGCGCGAGGGGCGCGGATGACCGGCGGCGGGTTCGGCGGGTCGGCGATCGCGCTGGTCGCCGACGAGCGGGTGGACTCCGTACGGGAGTCGGTGACCGGGGCCTACGCCGAGCGCGGCTGGGCCGAACCGGAGATCTACCCGGCGACCCCGGCCGCGGGAGCCCGCCGGCTGCTCTGACCGGCCCTACCTGACAAACGGGCCCACCGGCCACTTCGACCGGCCCTCCCCCACACATGAGCCCACCTGCTAATCCGATCACCCCTCCCCGGCACCCGAACCCGAACCGGAGGCCGACGGCCAGTCCGGCATCAGTGGTGGTCCGTCCCGTTCCACGGCGCCGACCATCCGGCGCAGGAGGTTGTCGAGGACCTCGCGCTCCCCGGGGTCGAGCGGGCCGAGCAGTGCCCGCTCCGAGAGGTCGCCCTGGTCCATGCGCTCCTGCCAGACGGCGCGCCCGGCGGGGGTCAGCGCGACGAGCAGGCGGCGGCGGTCGCCGGGGTCGTGCATCCGGTCGACGTATCCGGCCTGCTCCAGCCGGTCGAGCCGGTTGGTCAGCGTGGCCGGGTGGGTGTCGAGCCACCCGGCCAGCAGCGAGGGGGTCACCCGGTAGGGCGGCCCGGCCGCGACCAGGTAGTGGAGGACGTCGAACTCCCAGGCCTTGAGCCCTCCGGCGGTCAGCCAGGCGTCCCTGTTGCGTTTGAGCAGCCGCACGAGCCCCTGCATGCGCGTGACGATCCCCTCGAGCTGCGGGTCGAGGTCGGACAGCTCCCGGGACCAGTGCGCGATGTGCCGGTCGATGGAGTCAGGCTCTGGCATGCCCAAAGGGTAGCGCCGCCCTCCACCCAGCCCCATTTAATACGGATGCATATATTATGATTTCGTAGTACTTTCTCATCCATGCCCCCTTCATCCGGCCTCTGGGCCCCCCTGCGAGACCCTCGCTTCCGCCTTCTGTGGACCGGCCAGACCCTCTCGCACGTCGGCGACTCCATCACCGTCGTGGCCCTCGCGCTGGCGATCGTCACCGCGACGGGTTCGGCCACCGACCTCGGCGTGGTCCTGGCCGCCCAGTCGATCGCCATGGTGGCGCTGATGCTGCCCGGCGGTGTCTGGGCCGACCGCCTCCCGCGCCGTCGCGTGATGATGGGCGCGGACGTGGTGCGCGGGCTCGCCCACGCCGCCATGGGCTTCGAGCTGGTCACCGGCACGGTCGACATCGTCCACCTGGCCGTGCTGGCCGCGGTCTCGGGGGCCGGGTCCGCGTTCTTCCTGCCCGCCACGACCGGTCTGGTGCCCGCCACCGTGGCGGCGGAGCACCTCCCCGGGGCCAACGCGCTCATGGCGATCGCCCAGCGCGGGTCGATGCTGCTCGGCCCGGGGATCGCCACCGCCCTCGCCCTGACCGCCGGCCCCGGGTGGGCGCTGCTCCTGGACGCCCTGACGTTCGCGGCCAGCGCGGTGCTGCTGGGACGGCTCCGGCTCGCGCCGATCCCGCCCGCGCCGCGCGAGCGGTTCGTCAGGCAGCTGGCCGAGGGCTGGGCGCAGCTGCGCCGCCACCGGTGGTACTGGACGAACCTCGTCGGCCACTCCATGTGGAACCTCAGCCGCTGCGCCCTGATCACGATCGGGCCCGTGATCGCCGTCACGAGCCTCGGCGGCGAGCTCGCCTGGGGCACGATCGTGCAGGGCGGCACGGTCGGCGCCCTGTGCGGCGCGCTGCTGGCGCTGCGGGTGAGACCGCGAAAGCCCCTGGTGGTGGCCAACCTCGCGCTCTCGCTCGGCGCCCTGCCCCTGGTCCTGCTCGCCGCCGGGGCGCCCGCGCTGACCGTCGCGGCGGCCTACGGGCTGATGACCGGCGGCCTGGCGTTCATGGCCCCGCTGTGGGAGACCGCCGTGCAGGAGCACATCCCGGCCGAGGCGATCTCCCGGGTGTCCGCGTACGACTGGCTGCTCTCCCTCGGGCTCAACCCCCTCGGCATGGCCCTGGCCGGGCCGCTGGCCGGCGCGGTGGGCACGGCCCCCACCTTGTACGGGGCGGCGGCGCTGCTCGCGGTCTCCTGCCTGGGGGTGCTGCTCCTGCCCGACATCCGCGGCCTCCGTCAGGGGCCGGCCGACACCAGTTTGGGCACCGCGCCGAGCAGCTCGCGGGTGTAGTCGTGCCGGGGCAGGAAGAACACCTCGTCCACGTGCCCCTCCTCCACGACCTGTCCCCCGCGCATGACCAGCACCCGGTCGGCCACGTGGTGGACCACCCCGAGGTCGTGGGAGATGAAGATCAGCGCGGTCCCGTAGGCGGCCTGGATCTCCGCGAGCAGGTCGAGCACCTGGGCCTGGATCGACACGTCCAGCGCGGAGACCGGCTCGTCGCAGACGAGCACGTCGGGACGGGTGGCGAGGGCCCTGGCGATGGCCACCCGCTGGCGCTGGCCGCCGGACAGGCGCCGGGGGTGCCGGCCGGCGACGTCCGCGGGGAGACCGACCCGCTCCAGCAGCTCGGCCACCCGTCCGGAGAGGGCCCCCCGCGAGGAGCCGCGCCCGAAGGGGACGCCGCGTGAGAAGCCGTTCTCGGCGGAAAGCCCGCGTGAGAAGCCGTTCTCGGCGGAAGGCCCTCGTGAGAAGCCGTTCTCGGCGGAAGGCCCTCGTGAGAGGCCGCTCCCGGAGGTTCCGGACGGGACGCCACTTCCGGACGAGACGCCACTTCCGGACGAGACGCCGCTTCCGGACGGGAGGCCGCGCGAGGAGCCGCCCTCGGGGGACCTGCCGCGGAGGGGTTCGGCGACCAGGCGGCCCACCGTGTAGCGGGGGTCGAAGGAGTCGAGCGGATTCTGGGAGATCACCTGGATGCGGGACCTGCGGGACCGCCGCCTGCGCTCGCGGATCCCCGACCAGGGCTCGCCGCCCAGCCGGACCTCCCCCGCGGCGGGTTCGAGAAGCCCGAGGACGAGCCGGGCGACCGTGGTCTTGCCCGACCCCGACTCCCCCACGATGCCGAGCGTCTCCCCCGGGTAGAGCTCGAAGGACACGTCGTCGACCACCGTGCGCGCGCCGTACGCGGCCGACAGCCCCGAGACCTCCAGGACCGGCGCGCTGTGGTCGACGGCCCGCTCCGGCAGCGGGGTGCGCAGCGCGATCCCCCCGGAGGCGATGGCCGACAGACGGGTGCCGCGCGAGGCCGCGGAGGGGACGGCCGCGAGCAGCAGCTTGGTGTAGTCGTGCCGGGGCTCGGACAGCACGCGCCCCGTCGGCCCCTCCTCGACGACCACCCCGTCCTTCATGACCAGTACGCGGTCGGCGACAGCGGAGACCACGGCCAGGTCGTGGCTGATCATGAGAAGCGCGGTGCCCTCGGCCTTGCGGGCGGCGAGCAGGCGCAGGATCTGGGCCTGCACGGTGACGTCGAGGGCGGTCGTCGGCTCGTCCGCGATGATCAGGGGCGGGGCCGCGGCGATGGCGGAGGCGATCAGGGCGCGCTGGCGCAGCCCGCCGGACAGCTGGTGGGCGTACTGCCGGGCCCGCACCTCCGGTTCCGGCACCCCGACCGCCTCCAGCAGCTCGATCACCCGCTCCCTCCGGGCGGCGCGGGGTACGACGTCGTGGGTGGTGAGCACCTCGGCGATCTCGTCGCCGACGGTACGGAGCGGGTCGAGCGAGGTCAGCGCGTCCTGGAGCACCAGCCCGGCGAACCGGCCGCGCAGCCGCCTCCAGTCGCGGGCGCCGAACCCGAGCGCGTCCCGGCCGTTCACCTCGAACCGGGAGGCCGTGACCTCGGCGCCGGGACCGGCCAGCCCGACCAGCGTCCTGGCCGTGACGCTCTTGCCGGAACCGGACTCCCCGACGATCGCCACGCACTCGCCCGCCTCGATCGACAGGCTCACTCCCCGTACGGCCAGCACCCCCGCCTTGGGAAAGCCGACCCGCAGGTCCTCGACGTCGATGAGGCTCATCGGTTTCTCCCCTCGAAGCGGCGCTGCAGGCGGCGCCCGACGAGCGTCAGGCTGATGACGGTCAGGGTGACGGAGAGCCCGGGGAAGAGCACGGTCCACCAGGCGACGCGCAGGTAGTTGCGGGCCTCCGACAGCATCGAGCCCCACTCCGGGCTGGGCGGCTGCGGGCCCATGCCGAGGAAGCTGAGCCCGGAGGTGGCGATGATGGCGGTGCCCATGCCGATCGTGGCGAGCACCGGCAGCGGGCCCAGCACGTTGGGCAGCACGTGCCGGGCGACCAGCACCGGCCTGGCCAGGCCGAAGGTGACCGCCTGCTCGACGTAGCCCGAGCGGCGCACCACGAACGTCTGGGCTCGGATCACCCGGGCGTAGTTGGGGATCTGCGCGATGCCGATCGCGAGGATGACGTTGCCGGTGCCGGGACCGGTGACGGCGATGACCAGCAGGGCGAGCAGCAGTTCGGGGAAGGTCGCCACGACGTCGAACAGACGGCTGAGCAGCTCGTCGACGTAGCGGGGGGACAGTCCGGCCAGGATGCCCAGCAGGGTGCCGGCCCCGGCGGCGAGCAGGACGGCGGCGGCGCCGATGCTCAGCGAGTGCCCGGCGCCGTGGACGACGCGCGACAGCACGTCGCGGCCGAGGTGGTCGGTGCCGAACCAGTGCTGGGCGCTCGGCCCGGCGAGCGCGTGCAGCGGGTCGGCGGCCAGCGGGTCGACCCCGGTCAGCAGGCCGGGCGCCACGGCGGCGACCGCGGCGACCGCCAGGAACAACAGCGGCACGACCAGCGGCGCCCTGAAACCGTACCGGCGCCCGGCCCGAGCGGGGGCGACGGCCGCGACACCGGGAACCTCCGTGATCGTCGTCATCGGCTCCTCCCCTGGCGGTACGGCGACCGTGACACCACCGGCTCCTCCCACGACGAGCACGACGAACGCAACGAGCACGACGAACGCGATAAGCACGACGAGCGCAACGAACACGATGAGCTCGACGAACGCGATGAGCACGACGGGACCGTCATCGGCTCCTCCTCAGGCGGGGGTCGATCGCGAGGTAGGCGAGGTCGACGATCGTGCTGACCGTCACGTAGGCGAGGGCGGAGATCAGCACGACCGCCATCACCAGGGGCATGTCCTTGCCGGTCACCGCGTTGACGGTGACCTGGCCGAGCCCGGGGCGGCCGAACACGGCCTCCACGATGATCGCGCCGCCGAGCAGGTAGCCGGTGAACCAGCCGGTGAGGGTGACGGCCGGGAGCAGCGCGTGGCGCAGGGCGTGCCGGGCGACGAGCCGCCACTCGGTGATGCCGCGCGAGCGGGCGGTCACCGCGAACGGCTCCTCCAGCGCCCGTTCCAGGCCCTCGCGCAGCACCTGGCCGAGCACCCCGGCGACCTGCAGCCCGAGCGCGAGCCCCGGCAGTACGAGGGAGACGAGCCCCCTGTCCCCGGAGACGGGGAACCAGCCGAGCGTGAAGGAGAAGACGGCGAGCAGCAGGATGCCGACGAGGAACGGCGGGACCGAGACGACGACCAGCTCCGACAGCCCGACCAGGCCGCCGAGCCAGGAGCGGCGCCCGGCGGTGCTCAGGGCGAGCGCCAGGGCCAGGACGACCCCGAAGAGCGCGGCGGCGAGCGCGAGCTGGACCGTCGGCAGGATCTGGGAGGACAGGATCTCGCCGACGCCGCGCTGCAGGATGTAGGAGTGGCCCAGGTCCCCCTGGAGCAGCCGGAGCAGATAGTCGCCGTACTGCTGGATCGGGGAGCGGTCCAGCCCCCACTCGGCGATGATCTGCGCCCGCCGCTCGGGGGTGTCGAGGCCGTCGCCGATGAGCACGTCGACCGTCTCGCCGGGCACGAGCATCAGCGCGAGGTAGGCCGCGGTGGCGGCGGCCCAGAGCACGGCGACGCCCGCTCCGAGCCGCCGGACCACCGGGCCGAGCCACCCGGCGGCGGCCAGCCCCCGCCGCCGGGTGAGTGTGAGGGTGCTCACGTGTTCACGTCCCTGTCCGGACGTCGTAAGCACTGTTGGGAGTGCCGGAGACCGGCTCGAAGGTGATCCCGGTGACCCCGGCGCCATAGGCGATCTGGTCGGCGGGCACGTAGACCGGGAGCAGGATCGCCTCGTCGGTGACGACGATCTTCTGCACCTTCGCGTAGAGCTCCTTGCGCTCGGCGAGGTCGGCGGCGGCCGACGCGTCGGCGAGCAGCTTGTCCAGCTCGGCGCTCTCGAACTTCGTACGGTTGATCGCGGCGCCCTTCGCCAGGATCAGGTTGAGCGCCGCCCCGGCGTCGGTGTCGCCGCGCGAGTTCTCGAAGATCTCGTACTCGTTGTCGTCGATGGCCTTCTGCGCGGTGCCCTGGTCCACGATCTTGACCTGGAAGTCGATCCCGGCGCTCTGCTTGACGGCCGCCTGGACGGCCTGGGCGAGGATGTCTCGGCGGTCGCGGACGAACGGCGCGGCGTTGACGGTACGCACGGTGAGCCTCTTGCCGTCCTTCACCCGGAAGCCCTCGGCGTCGCGCTCCCTCCAGCCCGCCTCGTCGAGCAGCTGGTTGGCCCGCGTGGGATTGTTGCCGAAGGTCTTCTCCAGCGAGGGGTCGTAGAACTGCGGGCTGCCCTGGCCGATGACGCTCCAGGCCCGCTTGGCGGTGCCCTGGTAGACGGAGTTGAGCACCGCGTCCACGTCGACGGCGTCGCGGAAGGCCTCGCGGACCCGCTTGTCGTCGAACGGGGGGCGGGAGGTGTTGAAGTAGTACGAGAACGCGCTGCCCGAGTTGAGGCTGGTCTCCAGCTTCAGCCGCGGGTCGCTCCTGATGAGGCCGATCTCGGTGGCGGGCACGCCCTCGATCACCTGCACCTGCCCGGAGGTGAGCGCGCCGACCCGTACCGCGGCCTCGGGCAGGAAGCGGTAGGTGATCTCGGCCAGGTGCGCGGGGCCCTGGTGGGCGGAGCCGGTGGGGGGCCAGTTGTAGTTCGGGTTGCGCCTGTAGTGGACCTCCTGGCCGGGGGTGAACCGGTCGAGGATGAACGGACCGGTGCCGACCACGTCGACGCCGCCCGCCTTGAGGTCCTTCGCGTTCTTCAGCGACTTCGGGGAGACCTGGCCGGCGTACGGGGCGGAGAGGAAGTCGAGGAACAGTCCGTCGGGGGCCTTCAGCGTGACCTTCAGGGTGTGCGGCGCGGTCACCTCGGCCTTGCCGAAGTTGCGCAGCTGGATGGCGCTGACCGCGGCGTTGTAGCCGGGCGAGACGAGCTGGTCGAGGTTCGCCTTCACCGAGGCGGCGTCGAACTTCTCGCCGTCGTGGAAGGTGACGTCGTCGCGGAGCTCGAAGGTGTAGGTCAGCCCGTCCTCGGAGACCTTCCAGGACTTGGCCAGCCACGGCAGGAACTCTCCGTTCCTCCCCCGGGCGATCAGGGCGTCGAACTGGTTGTGGACCAGCAGGCGGGCCTTGTTCTGGCCCCACTGGTGCGGGTTGAAGGTGATGGGCTGCGTCTCCACCGCCCACACGAGCGACCCGCCGTCGCCACCGCCGCCCTCGCCGCCGGCCGCCGCGCTCGGGGCCCCGCTCTCGGTCCCGCACGCCGCGAGCGCCAGCACCCCGGCGAGCGCCAGGGCGCCCCATCGCAACTTCACGTTCTTCTCCTCGCGCTTTCTCACTGCCTGGTTCCGTACGACGTGCTCTGTTACGACGTGTCTGGTCGACTCGGGGCGCTTCATGCGACGTGCCGTCTGATCTGGGTTCCGGCGGCCTCGGACAGCACGATCCGGGCGAGGGCGTCGGCGTGGCGGAAGAGCGGGGCGTCGAGGCGGGGCCTGGCGAAGCCGGCGGTGGCCCGGCCGCCGACGACCCAGGGGCCGAAGGCGAACCTGCGGGGGTGCGGGGTGCCCGACCTGTCGAGCAGGCGCCGGTCGGCGGGCCGTACGTTCACCAGGCCCGACTCCTCGTCGAGCTCGCCCCGGTCGCGGAGCGCGGTGACGAGCGGGTCGACGGCCCGGCTCACGCTGGGCGCGGGCAGCCTGGCCTCGACGAGGGTCGTGGCGGCCACGCCGCCGGGCACGGTGGGGCTCTGCGCCCGCCAGCGCCCGTCGTGGTGGTCGACCTTGAGGTCCGCGCCGAGGAAGGTGACCACCCCGGCCCTGGCCAGGGCGCGCAGCTCCTCCAGCCGGGGTCCCGGCGGGCCGCTGGCGACGTAGCTGAAGAACCCGCCGAACCACGGGTCGAAGACGCCCGCCTCGGCGAGGACTCCGTAGACGGAGAGCAACCCGAGGATCATCGCGTGGTCGGCGCTGTGCGCGGGGTCCGAGCGCCGCTCCAGGTCGACGGCGAGATAGCCGTGCATCCACTTCCGCAGGCCCGCCTGGTCGCCGAACCGGATGCCGGTCAGCGGCCGGTCGAGCCGGTCGAAGTCGAGCCGGTCCGGGTGCCGGGGCACGGTCTCGCGGATCAGCTTGCGCATCCCGAGGCTGCGCCACTCCTCGGCCGCGAAGACCTCCTCGAACTCCGCCCATCCCCGCTTGACGCGCTTGGGGTGGGCGGTGACGAGCTCGTGGTAGTACGCGAAGGCCAGCTCCTTGGCGACCAGCGGCCACACGTCCCGGCGGAAGTTCCACGGCCCCTCGCCCAGCGCCTCGCCCAGTGTCTCGCGGGTGAGGAAGCGCGGCACCGGCGGCCGGACGCCCGTGAAGGGGTAGCCGGTCTTGGAGTGGTACGGCACCCCGCGCCGCGACCCCACGTGCAGGAGCGGCTCGCGCCCGCTGGGCAGGTAGACCAGCTCCCCGTCGTACTCGCGGACGAACCGGCCGCCCCGGCCCGAGGTGAGCAGCACCATCAGGTCGACGAAGGCGAGCCCCATCCCCCGCATGACCACCGGTTCCCCGGCGGGGATGCCGTCCAGGTCGAGGTCCGCCGCGTAGCCGGTGGGCAGGTAGCGCAGCCCCGAGCGCGAGGCCAGGCCGGCGAGCGCGCCCTCCTCCCTGGTCGGGGTAACGTCGCCGTGCCCCTGGGCCAGGATCACCGCGTCGGCCTCGACCGTCCGGCCGTCCTCCAGCCGCACCACCTGGCCGCCGGGAACGTTGGCGAGGTCGACGGCTCGGGCGTCGTGCACGTGCACCCGGACGCCGCGCGGGGCGTTCGCCACCGCCTGCCGGAAGACGTGGGAGAGGTAGCCGTTCTGCGCCGGGCGGGAGGCGAACCGGCCCGGGTCGCCGCCGAGCCACTCGGCCAGCGTGGGCCCGGGGTGGATCGGCCCCTCGCAGCGCACCGACTCGTCGGTGAAGAGCGTCACGTCGCCCGCGGCGGAGTTCATCCAGAGCAGGTCCGGCTGGTCGCGGCGCCAGACGCGCCCGCCGCCCGGCGGGTGGGGGTCGATCACGTGGACGTCCAGCGACGGCCAGCCGAGCAGGTCGGCGGCGTTGGCGCAGATGCGCTCCACCAGGCAGGTGCCCGTCGGCCCCGCGCCGACGACGGCGATCGAGGCACTCATACGGCGGCTCTGCGGTGCGGCTGGTCCCAGTCGGCGTGCAGTGGCTCGACCGGGACCCGCCAGGCGTCGGTCTCGCCCTTCCCGGAGAAACCGGAGGAGATCGCGGTGAGGTCGGTGTTCTCACGGAAGGCGGGGTGGGCGTACAGGTCCCTGGCGTAGTCCCACAGGTTGGGGAAGGCGGTGAGCGGGCGCTCGCTGATCCTGGCCGCCGGGTTGTCGCTCAGGTCGAAGCGGAGCAGGGACGGCCAGAGCCGCACGTCCGCCTCGGTGATCCCCGAGCCGAACAGGAACCTGCGGTCGGCCAGGCGGTCGTCCAGCTCGTCGAGGAAGGCGACCACGGCCGCGCGCGCCTCGGTGTACGCGGTCTCGGTAGTGGCCGCCGCCACGCGGCCCGCCGCCGTGTTGACGTACTCGTAGATCCTCGCGTTGAGCTCGTCGATCTCCGGCCTGAGCTCCTCGGGGTAGAGGTCGGCCTCGGGGTCGCCGCCGAACCGGGTGGCGAGGTCGATCGTGATGTCGGGGAAGTCGTTGCTGACGATGCGGCCGGTCGTCCTGTCCCACAGCACCGGCACCGAGACGTGCCCGTCGAATCCCGGCTCGGTCGCCTCGTACGCCTGCCGCAGGACGGTGAACCCGTTCACCGGGTCGGCCCCGCGCCGCTCGCGGAACGCCCATCCGCGACCGTCGCGCTCGTCGTCGACGTAGGACAGCGAGACCACGTCCTGGAGCCCCTTGAGGGAGCGCACGATGGCCGCGCGCTGCGCGTACGGACAGACGGCCGCGACGTAGAGGTGGTAGCGGCCCGGCTCGGCGGGGAAGGCGGGTGTGCCGATGCGCCCCTGGAAGGGGTAGCGCGGGCCGGGCCTGGCACCGGGCCGGTAGTGGCCGTGGGTGTCGAGGTCGACGGGGCTCGCGTGGTTCAGTGTGCTGGTCTTCGACATGTGGCACTCCCGGGCATGTCTCGGTGACCCTGGTGAGGGGTCCGCGCTTGCGGCACGCCCACCGTGCCGCCAGGTCTCCCCCGGGGGCACCCCGCCGCGGTGCGAGGGTTGCCGGTCAGCCAGCCGGGGCTTCTCACTGACACTCTTAACCTATTTAGAAGGTAGGAAATACATAGATCTCTGTCAAGCCTTAGTGTCGGGGAATGTCCTATGAGAGCGTGAATGTGGTCTATCGCAAGTACGACGGGTCACTGCACTGGCACCACCGCGGCCTGTTGCTCGGCGAGGACGAGCACGGGGTGTGGACGGGCTGCGTGGCCGGCTCCAGCGGCCACAAGGGCGACGGTCCCGCGGTCGCCTGGCCGCATCCGTTCGTGATGCTCTTCCCCCGCGACGCCTGGTGGACGGCCGCCTTCAACGCCGCCCCGCACAAACACGAGATCTACTGCGACATCTCCACGGTGCCGGAGTGGAGAGACGGTGAGGTCACCATGGTCGACCTGGACCTCGACGTGATCCGGACCCGCCGCAACCTGCTGAAGGGCCGTCCGAGCAGGGTCTTCCTGGACGACGAGGACGAGTTCGAGGAGCACCGGGTGAAGTACGACTACCCGTCCGGCGTGGTGGAGAACGCCCGCGCCTCGGCCGCCTGGCTGATGGAGGCCGTCACCTCCGGCACCGCCCCCTTCGGCGACGCGCCGCGCTGGCTCGCCCTGGTCACCTGAGCCCCGGCCCTCCGGCTCCCCGCCTGTCCGATCGTCCGGCGTGACGCGTCCCGCACGGACGGCCGTGCCGGGGGCGGCGCCCTCCGGAACGGCCCCCAGCACGGCTCCCGGCGGTCTTAACGGGTGCGGTTGCGGAACAGCCTGCCGGAGAGGATCGCCGAGACCAGCAGGAAGCCGCCGCACCAGGCCAGTGCCTTCCACGGGTCGCTCCCCACCGGCTGACCGAGCAGCAGCCCGCGCACGGACTCGATGATCGGCGTGGCCGGCTGGTTCTCCGCGAACCCGTGCAGCCACTCGGGCATGGTGTGCACCGGGACGAAGGCGCTGCTCGGATAGGGCAGGAACATCACCACGAAGGTGAAGCCGCCCGCCGCCTCCGGCGTCCTGGACAGCAGGCCGACCACGGCCGAGACCGCGGAGACGGCCAGGACGAACACCACCAGTACGCCCACCGCCGCGGCCCAGCCGGACAGGCCCGCCTCCGCCCGGAAGCCGAGCAGGAACGCGACCGCGAACACGATGACGAGCGAGGCGAGGTTGCGCACGGTGCTGGCGGCCACGTGCCCGCCCAGGAACGCCCCGCCGCCGACGTCCATCGACCTGAACCTGTCGACGATCCCCCGGCTCATGTCATGGCTGACGGCGACCGCGGTCAGGGAGGCGCCGTAGGAGGCGCACATGACGAGGATGCCGGGGACGGCGTAGGTGACGTAGTCGACGCCGGTCTGGATCGCGCCGCCGAACAGGTAGACGAACAGCAGCATGACCAGGACGGGCATCAGGAACGAGGTGAGCAGCGCGTCGAGGTTGCGCAGCGACAGGCGGACGGCGCGGCCGGTCATGACCGGCCAGGCGACGAGATCAGACACCGGCCCGCTCCCCGTTCATCGTCTTCCTGCCCGCCGCTTCCCCGTCCGCCGACTCCCTGTGCTCCTTGCTCGTCAGCGCGAGGAACGCGTCGTCGAGCGTGGCGCCCCGCACGGTGAACCTCTCGACCGCCGAACGCCCCGGGTCCACCTCGTCCAGCAGCGCGCGGATCCCCGCGGCGCTCCCGTCGGTGGCCGCCCCGACCGTCAGCCTGCCGGGATCGGCGTGGACGGCACGCGCCCCGAGCAGGCGCGTCACCTCGGCGAACGACCGGGTGTCGGCCAGGACGAGGTCCAGCCGCCAGGCGGCGACCCTCGCCTTGAGCTCGTCGGCGGTGCCCTCCGCCACCACCCGCCCGCCGTCGAGCAGCGCGATCCTGTCGGCCAGGCTGTCGGCCTCCTCCAGGTACTGGGTGGTCAGGAAGACCGTGGTGCCCGAGCCGGTGAGGCGGGTGATCACCTCCCACATCGCCTGCCTGCTCCGCACGTCGAGTCCCGTGGTCGGCTCGTCGAGAAAGATCACCGACGGCGCGCCGACCAGCCCCGCGGCCAGGTCCAGGCGCCGCCACATTCCCCCCGAGTACGTGCCGACCCGCCGCCTCCCCGCCTCGACCAGGTCGAACCGCTCCAGCAGCTCGGCCGCCCTGCGGCGGGCCCCTCCGCGTGACAGGCCGGACAGGCGGCCCATCATCCGCAGGTTCTCCTCCCCGGTGAGCAACTCGTCGACCGCCGCGTGCTGGCCGGTCAGGCTGATGGCGCGGCGGACGCGGCGGCGGTCGCGCACGACGTCGAACCCGGCGACCGTGGCCCGGCCCGCGTCCGGCGTGACCAGCGTCGCCAGGGTACGCACGGTCGTCGTCTTGCCCGCGCCGTTGGAACCGAGCAGCGCGTACACGCTGCCGCTCGCGACGCGCAGGTCGACGCCGGTCAGGACGGCGACCCGGCCGTAGGACTTGGTGAGGCCGCTCACCTCTATCGCTGGCTCCACTACCCCTCCTGTGTATGGCGTACGCTCTACTGTTTATGGCATACGCGGTATTGCGTAAGGTATACACTCGCAGGAAAGGACGGTCAAGCCCGGGAGCGCGATGGAAGTGCCGGAGAGCGTGGAGATCGCCTGGGGCCTGCGCGAGCGGCCGGGCAAGGGGCCCAAGCGCACCCTGAGCCTGGAGCACATCGTGGAGGCCGCCCTGCGGGTGGGCTCGGCGGAGGGACTCGCCGCGGTCTCGATGAGCAAGATCGCCACCGAGCTCGACGTCTCGACGATGGCGCTCTACCGCTACGTCTCCTCCAAGGGCGACCTGCTCATGCTCATCACGGACGCGGTGCTCGGCCCGCCTCCCCCGCTCCCGGAGCCCGGCGACGACTGGCGGCACGGCGTCCACCGGTGGGCCGCCGCCATGCGCGCCGCCCTGCAGCGGCACCCCTGGTCGCTGCGCATCCCCATCACGGGCCCGGGGATCATGCCCAACCACGTCGCCTGGCTGGAGGCCGGGCTGCGCTGCCTGCGCGGCACCGGCCTGGACTCAGGCACGAAGATGGCGTCGCTGCTGCTGGTCAACGGCTTCGTTAGGACCGAGGTCGGGCTCCTGGCCGATCTCCAGGACTCCTTCGACGCCTCCCGGGTCACCGACGAGGAGGCGCTGTCCGGCTACGGCCGGACACTCGCCAAACTGACCGACGCCGAGCGCTTCCCCGAGATCCACGAGCTTCTCCGGGCCCGGGTCTTCGACATGTCCAGCGGCCCCGACGACGAGTTCGCCTTCGGCATGGACCGCATCCTCGACGGCCTCGCGGCGCTCGTGACCGGAGAACCACCTCCCTGACCCGGAACACCTTCGCGCCACCCGGGCCCGCGTTCACCACCGCCGGGGAAGGAACCGGCCGGGGCTACGGGGACGGGAACCCCGGCCGCCTCGCGGGAAAGGCCGCCGCTCCCGCCCGCGAGGGGACCTGCGGGGACCTACAGGGGCGGGAACCCCGGGGCGCGGCGCTCGACGAAGCTGGCGACGCCCTCGACGAAGTCCGGCCGGGTGAAGGACTCGGCCATCAGGCGCGTCGCGGTCTTCTCCGACACCTCCAGGCTCTGCTGCCAGTCACCCCAGACCTGGCGCTTGATCACCGCCATCGAGGCCGGGGAGCTGTGCGTCGCCAGCTCGTGGGCGTAGGCCAGCGTCTCCTCCATCAGCCTCTCCCCGGGCACCGACCGGCCGGCCAGGCCCAGCTCGTACGCCTCGGCACCGGTGAAGGTGCGTCCCGACAGCAGCAGGTCCATGGCCCTGGCCTGACCGGCCAGGCGGGGCAGGACCCACGACATGCCGTACTCGGCGATCAGGCCGCGCCGGGCGAAGGCGGTGGTCCACTTGGCCTCGGCGGCGGTGAAGACCAGGTCGCAGAGTAGGGCGTGGACCATGCCGAGCCCGGCGCAGGCGCCGTTGACGGCGGCGATGATCGGCTTGCGGACCGTGGTCGGGAAGGTGGTGGGACGCGGGTCGGGCTGCCCCGCGTAGGAGCCGTCCTGCAGGGAGGTGAGCGTCTGGAAGTCCGCCCCGGCGCAGAAGCCCCGTCCCGCGCCGGTCACCACGATCACCCGGACCTCGGGGTCCTTCTCGGCCTCGGCCAGCTGGTCGAAGTAGCGGCGGCCCATCTCGTCGGTCCAGGCGTTGAGCCGGTCCGGGCGGTTGAACGTCAGCGTCAGCACGCCCCGCTCGATCGACGACAGCACCAGATCGACCATCCCGCATCCCCTCCGGAAGCCCACCGGGGCTCTCACCCGGAGAGCCACAGAATATCGTTCTACACCTTTTCCCTCCCCGGCGTCAGCATGTGCGGGTGGACCGGATCCTCACCCGTGGCGCGGACCGGGGAGGGCAGGAGAGCCGGAAGCCCTTGATCAGCTTTCCGTAGCGGCCCAGCGGCCGAGCGCGCGCCCCAGCGAGTCCGGATGGTGGACGAAGTTCGGCGACAGCAGCCGGTCCTCGTAGTAGCGGTGGAAGACCGGCGTGGCCGAGGCCGACATGGGGGGCACGATCCAGGTCCAGTCGGCCGGGCAGACCCGCCCCTCCTTCTCCTCGCGTTCCAGGTGCATCAGGAAGTGCCTGGACTCGGTGTGGTGGTCGGTCATCGTCACCCCCGCCCGCTCGAAGGAGTGCAGCACCGCCCTGTTCAGCTCCACCAGCGCGTAGTCCCGCCAGAGCGACCGGTCACTCTCGGTGTCCAGTCCCATGCGCCGGGCGATGAGCGGCATCAGGTCGTAGCGGTCGGTGTCGGCCAGGTTGCGGGCGCCGATCTCGGTGCCCATGTACCAGCCGTTGAACGGGGCCGCCCGGTAGCAGATCCCGCCGATCTCCAGGCACATGTTCGAGATGACCGGCACCGCGTGCCAGCGCAGCCCCAGCTGCTCGAACCACGGGTGGGTGGGGTGTGAGAGCGGGACCTCCAGCACGGCGTCGCCGGGGATCGTGGACAGCAGCGGCCGCCCGTCCCCCATCGAGACCGCCAGCGGGAGGACGTCGAAGGGGCTGCCCGGACCACCGGGCCAGCCCAGCTCGCGCAGCATCGAGGTGAAACCGGTGTAGCGGGGGTCGCCGACGACCGAGCCGTCCTCCATCGCGTACCCCGCGTACCGGATGAGCTGCTCGTTCCAGATCCGCGGCCCCGGGGCCCCCGGACGGTCCTGGGGGAACACGGTGATCGTCGGGCGGATCCGGCGGCTCGGCGCCGCGTCCCGCAGGTGGTTCACGCACTCGACGGCGACCCCCTCGGCCGTGGTGACGTGCCGCCGGTCGCGTACCCGCAGCGAGCGCCAGTACAGGCGCCCGATGCACCTGCCGCTGTTGCGCCAGGCCACCCGGGCGCCGAAGATCAGCTCACCGGGAGTGTGGGTGTACGTCCCGCTCCTGGCGATCTCCTGACGGACCTCGCGCAGGCGTTCCCGCAGGACTCCCGCCCCGGGATTCTCCGCGTGGAAGAGCCGGAGATAGTCCTCGGCCGCCGCCACGTCGACCGGGGGCACCTCGGGGGCACGGAGAAAACCGGGGACGCCGGGGACACCGGAGACGTCCGGGACGCCGGGGACGCCGGGGACACCGGAGACGTCCGGGACACCGGGGACGTCGCGGACCGGATCCGGCGCACGCCGCCGGGACCTTCGCCAGGTCAGCACAGAAAGACCGCCAATTGTGGCTCACGGGCACGACGACCGTTCCGGGCGGTGCGGTGCCCTGAACGCGGCGGCCCTTCCCCGCTGCGATCGCTGTTGTCCGCGGCAGCCGCGCACGGATCACTCACCGCGATCAGGGCGGCACCGGGCGCAGCGTTCCTCATTTTCTGTGATTCACCGTGGTTTGTCCGGCGAATCGCGAGGTGAGGAGCCCGCCGAATCGAAACGGGATACGACGAAGGCCCCGGAAGCGGGGCTTCCGGGGCCTTTCACTGGCTCCCGCGATAGGACTCGAACCTATAACCTGCCGGTTAACAGCCGGCTGCTCTGCCGATTGAGCTACACGGGATTGCGCTTTGCGCTGGTCGGACCGGGTGTTCCCCGTTCCTTGCGGCGCAGGAATAGATTAGCGCACTCCATGGGTGTGTGTCGCATCGATACTCCGGGGTAGGTGCGAGACGAGGCGATCCGCGAGTGATCACAGGACAGGGTCCGCGGAACATGCTTGTGGAGGTGGACATGCGTTATCGATTGATGCTCGGGGTGGGGTTCGCGGTCGGCTACATCCTGGGGAGCCGCGCCGGCCGGGAACGTTACGAGCAGATCAAGCAGCTGGCCCAGCGGTTTTCCGACAATCCCACCGTGCAGGAGACGGCCGGCCTGATGGGCGCCAAGGTCTCCAAGGCGACGGGCGTGGCCAGGACCAAGGTCAGCGACGTGGCGAGGAACCGGCTGCCGTTCCTGCGTTCGGCCAACGGCTGGCACGGTGAGGAGCACGACGACACGGGCACCGGCTGGCCGGAGAACCAGAGGACCAACGCGCCCTACTGATCTCACCGCCGCCCCCTCGGCGCTCACGGGCCGGGAACGGCCCGCCGGATGCGAAAGGCCCCGCCAGGGGCCTTTCGCGTGTCCGGGCCCGATTCCCAGGCACCTTCTCAGGCGCCTCTCGGACACCGAGGCTCCGGCGTGCCACCCCCAGGCGCCTTCTCGGACACCGAAACTCCGATATGTCGCCCCAAGGCGCCTCTCGGACACCGAGGCTCCGGCGTTCCATCTCAAGGCGCCTCTCGGACGCCGAAACTCCGGCGTGTCACCCCCCAGGCGCCTTCTCTGACGCCAAGGCTCCGGCGCGTGTCACCCGGGCGACTCTCAGACGCCGAAGCTCCGGCGTGTCTCCTCAAGCGCCTGCTCCGCGAGGGCGCGCAGGCCGGGGTCCTCCGGATCGAGGCCGGAGTCGAAGACGAACTCCCAGATCAACTGGTCGGCGTCGGCTCTCCTCGCCACCAGCCGTACTCCCCCTCGCGCGTCCAGCGGGACGTACTGGTTGACCACGATGGAGGCGGTCACCCGCTCCCGCACGGCCTCGGGGATCCGGCCGGGTTCGGGCAGCAGCGCCCGGTGCGAGCGCCCGTCGGTGGTGCCGACCGTCAGCCCCTCCTCGTCCCACACCCCGCGGTCCACCCGGAACCAGGGCAGGCGTTCACCGCCCAGATAGAGGGCCTTGTCCGCGGCGATCACGTAGCCGTCGGGCCCCTCGGCGTAGGCGAGCACCCGGTCGCCGGGAACGACGGCCGCGCGGACCGCTGAGGGCATGCGATTGAAGAGCTTCACCGCTCCACGGTATCCGCCAGCAGGTCGAGGGTGAGCGCGGCCGACCAGGAGAAGTCCCGGCTGCCCCGCCCGCTGCCGTCGAAGGGGTCGAAGCACTCGCGGAAACCCGCCTGCCGTACGAGACGCAGGGTGCCCGAGCCGAGCAGCCGCGCCAGTCCCGGCAGGTCGTGCGTGCCCGCCGCCCGCCGCAGCAGCCAGTTGGTGTTCACCCAGGACGGCCCCCGCCAGTAGCAGGACCGGTCGAACTGCTGGGCGCGGATCTCGCAGCTCGGCACCGGGTATCCGGCGGCCCCCATGAAACGGGCCGACTCCAGCACCCTCACCAGCTCCGCGACCCGGTCGGCGGGCATCTCCTGGTCGAGCATCGGCCCGAAGCAGCCGACCGTGCAGACGGGGCTGAGCCGCCCGCCGCGCAGGTCGCGGGCACGGAAGACGCCGTCGTCCCAGAGACGGTCCAGCAGCGCCGCGCGGATCCGCTCCGCCGCCTCCCGGTACGGGCCCGCGTCCACGCCCGCCACCGGGGCCAGCTCGGCGAGCGCCTGGCAGGAGGCGAGCCAGATCCCGTTGAACATCGGGTCCTCGACCGCGAACGGATGCTCGTCCCGCAGGTAGGCCGGGTCGTAGCCGGAGTCCCGGTAGCCCAGGGCGAGGGCCATGTAGCGGTCGTGGCGGCTGTCGGGACGCCGTTCGGAGGGCTCCTCGCGCCGGTGGTAGGCGTGGCGCACCGAGGGCAGCGCCTCCAGCGGCGCGTCCCAGGCGGGGCTGTCGTCCATCCCGGACTCCCACGGGTGCACGATCGCGGCCAGCCCTCCCCCGCCGAGGTCCCTGGAGGTGGCGAGGTAGTCGTGCTGGGCGGCCAGCATCGGATAGATCCGCCGTACGAGTGCCACGGCCGTGTCGCGGTCGGCCGCGTGCCGCCATATCCACCACAGGGCCAGCGCGTGCAGCGGCGGCTGCGTCAGCCCGGAGGTGCACACGGCGTTGGGAGAGGCCGGGTGCTCAGGGGAGCGCCAGACCGAGGGGCCGGGGAAGTAGCCCTCCGCGTCGACGGGGTGGAAGACGATGTGCGGCACCATCCCGGTGCCCCACTGTCCCGCCAGCAGGCTGATCAGCTCGGTTCCGGCCCTGCGGGTGTCCCAGCGGGCCAGGCCGATCGCGACGAAGGTGGAGTCCCAGTTCCACTGGTGCGGGTAGAGGCCGGGCGCGGGGACGGTCGCGGACCCCGTCCAGTTCGCGTCGAGCACGGACCACGCCTCGCGCCCGAGCGCGGCGTCGTCAACCGCCGCTCGCGACTCCATCCGCCCAGTCTGCGCCTGTATCGGCCGGGAGAACAGCCCGGCCCGCCCCGAATGCGCCGAAGAGAGATGACGCGGGCCCCGCGCAACGGCGCGGGCCCCGGGAACTTCTGTTCCACGACCACCACAACAGACCCCGCACAACGGCGCGGGCCCCGGGAACTTCTGTTCCACGACCACCAACAGGCCCCGCGCAACGGCGCGGGCCCCGGGAACTTCTGTTCCCGGGGCCCGCGCCGTGTGGCTCCTCAGTCGAGGTAGTCGCGAAGCATCTGCGCCCGCGTCGGGTGCCTGAGCTTGGCCAGGGTCTTCGACTCGATCTGCCGGATGCGCTCGCGCGTCACGCCGAACTCCCTGCCGACCTCCTCCAGGGTCCGGGGATGTCCGTCCGCGAGCCCGAAGCGCAGCTGGATGATGCGCTGCTCACGGTCGGAGAGGGTCGCGAGGATGTCGTCGAGCTGGTCCTGCAGCATGATGAAGGCCGCCGCCTCCATCGGCACCACCGCGTCCGCGTCCTCGATGAAGTCTCCGAGGTCGGAGTCCTCCTCGCCGATCGGCGACTGCAGCGACACCGGCTCCTGGGCGATCCGCTGAATCTCGATCACCCGGTCGATCGGCAGGTCCATCTCCATGGCGATCTCCTCGGGCGCGGGCTCGCGGCCGAGATCCTGGTGGAGCTGGCGCTGGACCCGTACCAGCTTGTTGATCGTCTCGACCATGTGCACCGGAATCCGAATGGTGCGCGCCTGGTCCGCGATGGCCCGGGTGATCGCCTGGCGAATCCACCAGGTGGCATATGTGGAGAACTTGTAGCCCTTGGTGTAGTCGAATTTCTCGACCGCCCGGATGAGCCCGAGGTTGCCCTCCTGGATGAGATCCAGGAACAGCATCCCGCGTCCCACATATCTTTTGGCGATTGACACGACCAGCCGCAGATTGGCCTCGATCAGCCGCTGCTTGGCGCGCGTGCCCTGCCAGGCGAGCTCCTTGAACTCCGGGAAGACCAGGCGCGAGACGACGCTGGTCAGCTTGTCCTCGGCGAACAGGCCCGCCTCGATGGACTTGGCGAGCTCCACCTCCTCCTCGGCCGTGAGCAGGGGCACGCGACCGATCTCCCGCAGGTAGATGCGGACAAGATCGCTGGTCGGGGCCCTCTTTCCGACATCCTCCTCATCGGCCCGGACGGGCTCCTCGTCGCCCTGGGGCTCGAGGACCTCCACTCCGTGCTCGGCGAGCATGCGGACGACGCGTTCGAGCGCGTCGGACGGCAGCTCGGACTTGTCGAGAGCGGCGGCCACGTCATCGACCGTGACGCTTCCGCGCTCCCTTCCCTTCGTGACGAGGTCGGCCACCTGGTCTACCGATGGCGGCCCACTTGGCAGCACCGATGCACCCACGGGAGACAGTCTGCTGTATTGGGTCCCCTAAATGGCAGACCTATTTTTGTCACCGGAGGTAAGGCCGCGATCATTATCGGATCGAGACCTTATTCGGGTTTGGTGTAATCAGCCCGCGGATATTAATGCCAATTACGCCGTCAGCTCCCGGCGGCGCGATCCACGCGAACCGCCGCCACCGTTCCGGCGCGCCGTCAGCTCCCGGCGGCGCGGTCCTTGAGCACCCGCCGCTGCTGTTCCAGCGCGACCAGCTCCCCGAACAACCGGTTGTACTCCTGCTGCTCGTCGACCGGGTTCGTCCGCTGCATCCTCGACTTGAGCTGCTCGATGGCCCGCGCCACCGAGACGAGCTCCAAGGCCGCCAGCATGGCCGAGGCGTAGCGCTCCTCGCTCGCCAGGTCGGCCCGCAGCTCCTCCACGGCGAACCGGGTGACGACCCCGCGCAGGGAGTCCTCGGCCCCGCCGAGCAGCAGGTCGACCCACTCGCGCCCGCCCTGCCCCGCCGTGGCGGTGCCGCCGGAGTCGACGATCAGCCGGTAGAGGGCCGCGTGCTCGGCGAGCGTGAACGCCTCCGCGCCCAGCGCCTCGAAGCCCGGCCCGAGCAGCGCGGGACGCTGCACGGCCAATCGCAGCACCTCCGCCTCGGTCCGGACACTGGGATCGGTGAGGTCGGCGACCTTGCGGGGCCCCGCGGGGCGCTGGGCGCGCGGCTGGGCCGCCGCCGAGGAGACCTCGGTGATCCGGTCGAGGACGAAGCGCTCGTTGTTGAAGCCCAGCCACCGGTCGAGGTCGACGGCGTACAGCTGGCGCAGGGACCTGTCCTTGATGCCCGCCACGATCGGGGCGGCGGCGTCGAGGGCGGAGAGCCGTCCCTCGTTGGTGCTCACGTCGTAGCGGGAGATCACGCTGCGGATGGCGAACGCGAACAGCGGCTCGCGCCCGGCGATCAGGTCGCGCACGGCCGCCTCGCCGTGCCTGACGCGCAGGTCGCACGGGTCGAGGCCGTCGGCCTGCACGGCGACGAAGGTCTGGGTGACGAACTTCTGCTCGTCGGCGAAGGCGCGCAGGGCCGCCTTCTGGCCCGCCGCGTCGCCGTCGAAGGTGAAGACCACCTCGCCGTGCGACCCCGACTGGTCGAGCAGCAGCCGCCGGAGCACCTTGATGTGCTCCTCGCCGAACGCGGTGCCGCAGGTGGCCACCGCCGTCGGCACGCCCGACAGGTGGCAGGCCATCACGTCGGTGTAGCCCTCGACGATCACGGCCTGGGAACGCTTGGAGATCTCGCGCTTGGCGAGGTCGACGCCGTAGAGAACCTCGCTCTTCTTGTAGAGCGGGCTTTCCGGGGTGTTCAGGTATTTCGGCCCGTCTTCGGCGTCGTTCAATTTCCGTGCGCCGAAACCGATGACATCGCCGGTTATATCGCGGATCGGCCAGACCAGCCGTCCCCTGAAACGGTCGATCGGGCCGCGCCGCCCCTCCTTGGCCAGCCCGCCCTTGATCAGCTCCGCGGTGGTGAAGCCCCGGGCCATCAGGTGCCGTGAGAGGGCCTCCCACTCGGCGGGGGCGTATCCGACGCCGAAGCGCTCGGCGTCGACCCGCTCGAACCCGCGCTCCGACAGGAACCTGCGCCCGATCGCGGCGTCGGGGGCGGACAGTTTCGAGACGTAGAACTCCGCCGCCGCCTTGTGTGCCTCGATCAGGCGGATGCGCTCGCCCTGCTCGCGCCCGGGGACGTAGCCGCCCTGCTCGTAGCGGAGCTGGACGCCCGCCCGGTTGGCCAGCCGCTCGACCGCCTCGCCGAACGACAGGTGCTCCAGGCGCCGGACGAAGGTGATGACGTCACCGCCCTCGGCGCAACCGAAGCAGTACCAGTATCCCCGGGTGGGGGTCACGTTGAAGGACGGGCTCTTCTCCTCGTGGAAGGGGCAGAGCCCTTTCAGGTTGCCGCCGCCCGCGTTGCGGAGCTGGATGTGCTCGCCCACGATGTCGGCGATCGGTGAGCGCTCCCGTACGAGCGCGATGTCCTCATCACTGATCCGGCCTGCCACGCCGCGAGTCTAGTCCGGCCCTCCGACAGGTCGGGGCGGCGAGCCGCCCCGCCCCCCGCTCCGATCTTCCGGCAGGCCGGGACACCACCACCGGGACGGGAGGGACGGGGAGGGACAGGAGGAACGACGACTTTCCCGAAGTGGTCGTGACCAACCAGGACGTCGGTTACAAAGGTAAAGGCGGATTCTCGATAATGTACGCGGGTGGAGATCATGCGATCGGGGCATATGGCACGATTGGCCGCCGTGACCGGCGCGGTGCTCGTCACCGGGGCCTGCGCGTCGCAGGGCGGGGTCGCGGGCATCGGCACGGTGGCCCCGACCCCCGGAACGGAGTCCGCGGCCGGGTCACCGGCCTCGTCGGTCACCGCGACCATGCCCGCGGCGACCCCGACCCCGCCCCGGCAGACGGCGGTCGACCGTCCCAAGGCCGACCCCCCGGTGCGCGTCCCGCCGCCGAAGGTTTCCAAGCACACCTACGCCTTCCCGGTGAAGGGCTGCTCGGTCACCTACGAGAGCAGGCTCCTGGTGCTGCCCAAGACCACGATCTGGGCGGGCAAGGGCTGCGCGTTCGTCTCGCCGGTGAACGGCGTGGTCGACGAGGTCAACGCCAAGAACCGGTGGACGCCCTCCACCGACCGCGGCGCCGACCGTGAGGGCCGGTTCGTCACGGTCGTCGGCGACGACGGCGTGCGCTACCTCGGCGGCCACCTGGACAAGATCGCCCTGGGGATCAGGCCGGGAGTGCGCGTCAGCGCCGGTCAGGTCCTGGGCCAGGTCGGCAACTCGGGCAACGCCCGCTCGACCGCCAGCAACCTCTACTTCGCGATCTCCTGGAAGACCCCGTCCTCGATGTGGTGGGTGCGCCGGGGCATGGTCAAGCCCTGGGACTACCTGGACGCCTGGCTGAAGGGCAATCCCACGCTCTCCCCCCGCGAGGAGATGCAGGCCGTGATGAACCAGACGGGCGTGGCCCCCCGGTGCTTCACCCTGTGCGCGTCGAAGCCGCAGCCGACGAAGAAGCCCACCAGGAAGCCGAAGCCCCAGGAGCCGGAGCAGATCCCGCTGGGCGGCACCGGTACCGGCACCCTGATGTACGGAACGTGACACGGTAATCTCCGCCGGCCTCCGGCGGGCTCGTCCGCGTCACCGCCGGGGCCGCCGCGTCTCGACCTGGACCTTCACGCCGCCCTCCGGGGACGTGGAAGACCGCGGGAGACCGTGGTAGACCGCGGGAGACGCTGAACCCCGGGCCGGGCGCCGGGAACGTGACACGCCCCGGCCAGCACGGCCCGGTCAGCGGCCCGCCAGGGCGCGGTGCCAGGCGACCGCGGAGGTGTCGGTGAGCGAGGCGATCTGGTCGATGACCACGCGGAGCCGTCCGGCGTCACCGCCGGCCCTGGTGAAGGCGGGCTTGAACGCGGGCTCCAGGGTGCCGGGGGCGCCCAGCATGATGTGGTGGGCCAGGTCGTGGATCAGCTCGCGCTGCCTGGCCTGGTTGGCGTTGTGCGCGTCGCTGGTCATCACGTAGTGGGCCGTGACCCCCTTGAGCAGCGCGCACTGCAGCCGGGTGGCCCTGGGCACGATCAGGTCCGCGCTGTAGCGCCCGGCCGCCGGTCCGTACGCCTCGCGGGTGGCGACCTCCGCGGACCTGCAGAAGTGGCCGATGAGCGAGCTGGTCAGCCCCTTGATCGCGGCGAGGTCGGCGAGTGAGCGGTCGAAGTGGCGCGGCCAGAGCGGCTGGGTGATCAGGCGTCCGAAGAGGTCCTCCAGCTCGCCGGGCTCGGCGTCGGGGGCGTACCACTCGCGGGTGGTCGCGCAGACCTCGCGGCGCTCCGACGGGTCGCGCATCGCCTCCAGCACCACGCCGCCGGAGTGCAGGGCGTCCTCCAGGTCGTGTACGGAGTAGGCGACGTCGTCGGCCCAGTCCATGATCTGGGCCTCGAAGCTGACCTGCCCCTCGGGCGCGCCCTCCCTGATCCACGCGAAGACCGGCATGTCGTCGTCGTAGACGCAGTACTTGGCACTCGTCTCGCGGGTCCACGGGTATTTGACGGCGGCGTCCAGGGAGGCGCGGGTGAGGTTGAGCCCGGCGCTGCGGCCGTCCTCGGTGACGACCTTGGCCTCCAGCCGGGTCAGCAGGCGCAGGCTCTGCGCGTTGCCCTCGAAGCCCCCGCACCCGGCGGCGACCTCGTTGAGCGCAGTCTCGCCGTTGTGCCCGAACGGCGGGTGGCCGAGGTCGTGGGCCAGGCAGGCGGTCTCCACCAGATCGGGGTCGCGGCCGAGGGTCTCCCCCATCTCGCGGCCGATCTGCGCGCACTCCAGGGAGTGGGTCAGGCGGGTGCGGGGGATGTGCTGGCCACTGCCGAAGGTCTCTCCGGGGCCGACGACCTGGGTCTTGGCGGCGAGCCTGCGGAGCCCGGCGCTGTGCAGCACCCGCGCCCGGTCTCGCTCGAACGAGCTTCGTTCGGGGTTGCCGGGAGGTTCCGGCACCCACCTGGCCTGATCGTGTTCGTCGTAGCCATGCATAAGTGCCCTGATTTTATCCGCGAAAGGGCCCTCCTATGCCGAACGGCGAGAAAACACCTGGTTACCGGGCATGCGCCGCCGTTCCCCGCCTCCGCGGAGCGCACCGAAGGAGGCGGTGCGCTCCGCGAAGGGGCCGGGGGTCAGCGGGTGTCGGAGCCGCCGCACGTCAGGGTGGCGCGGGCGGCCTCCAGGCGGGCGACCGGGATGCGGAACGGCGAGCAGGACACGTAGTCGAGACCGGCCTGGTGGCAGAAGTGGATCGAGTCCGGATCGCCGCCGTGCTCGCCGCAGATGCCCAGCTTCAGGTCGGGACGGGTCGCGCGGCCCCGCTCGACGGCGATCTCGACGAGCCCGCCGACACCGTCGCGGTCCAGGGTCTCGAACGGGGAGACACCGAAGACGCCCAGCTCCAGATACTTGGCGAAGAAGGCGGCCTCGACGTCGTCCCGGGAGAAGCCCCAGGTCATCTGGGTCAGGTCGTTGGTGCCGAAGGAGAAGAACTGGGCGGCCTCGGCGATCTGGCCGGCGGTCAGCGCCGCGCGGGGCACCTCGATCATCGTGCCGATCAGCGCGTCGACGCCGGCCTCCTCCAGGATCCGCCGCGCCTCGTCCTTGACGTGCTCCAGCTCCTGTACGGCGGCCACCAGCGGAATCATGATCTCCGGGCGGCTGCCGGGCACGGCCCTGGCCGCCTCCGCGATCGCCCGGACCTGCATGGCGAACACGCCGGGGATGACCAGGCCGAGCCGGACGCCGCGCAGGCCCAGCATCGGGTTCTCCTCCCGGAGCCGCTTGAGCGCGACCAGGAGTTTGCGGTCCTTCTCCTGCGCCGCGTCACCGGCGAGGGCGACCTTCACCGACAGCTCGGTGTAGTCGGGCAGGAACTCGTGCAGCGGCGGGTCGATCAGGCGGATCGTGACGGGCAGGCCCTCCATCGCCTGGAAGATCTTCGTGAAGTCCGCCCGCTGCAGCGGCTCCAGCGCGGCCAGCGCCCGCTCGCGCTCCTCCGTGGAGGTGGCCAGCACCAGGTCCTCGACCAGGGCCCGGCGTTCGCCGAGGAACATGTGCTCGGTGCGGCAGAGCCCGATGCCCTGGGCGCCGAACCGGCGCGCCCTGGCGGAGTCCTCGCCGGTGTCGGCGTTGGCGCGCACGTCCATCCGGCGTACCTCGTCGGCGTGGGACATGATCCGGTGCACGGCGCGGACGAGCTCGTCGTCCCGGTCGCCCGAGCCCTCGAAGTACTCCACGACCGGGGAGGGGACCACCGGCACCTCGCCGAGGTAGACGGCCCCGCTGGTGCCGTCGATGGAGATGACGTCACCCTCGGAGACCACGAGGCCGGAGGCCGTGGTGAACGTGCGGTCCGCGGCGGAGACGTCCAGCTCCTCGGCGCCGCAGACGCAGGTCTTGCCCATGCCCCTGGCGACCACGGCGGCGTGCGAGGTCTTGCCCCCGCGGCTCGTCAGCACGCCCTGGGCGGCGATCATCCCGGCCAGGTCGTCGGGGTTGGTCTCCCGGCGGACCAGGATGACGGCCTCCCCCCGCCCGGCGAGCTCGACGGCCCGGTCCGTGGAGAAGACGGCCTTGCCGACGGCCGCGCCCGGCGAGGCGTTCATCCCCTTGGCGATCACCTTGCTGCCGGCGTCGTCGGCGAACCTGGGGAACATGAGCTGGGCGAGCTGGTCGCCGTTCACCCGGGTCACGGCCTCGTCGAGGTCGATCATCCCCTGGTCGACGAGCTGCACGGCGATACGGAACGCGGCGCCCGGGGTCCGCTTGCCCACCCGGGTCTGGAGCATCCAGAGCTTGCCGCGCTCGACCGTGAACTCGATGTCGCACAGGTCGCGGTAGTGGTCCTCCAGCGTCTTCATCGTCCGCATGAGCTCGTCGTAGACGGTCTTGTCGATGCTCTCCAGCTCCTGCAGCCGCATGGTGTTGCGGATGCCCGCGACCACGTCCTCGCCCTGGGCGTTCTGCAGGTAGTCGCCGTACACGCCCTGCTGGCCGCTGCCGGGGTCGCGGGTGAAGGCCACCCCGGTGCCGGAGTCCATGCCGCAGTTGCCGAAGACCATCGAGCAGACGCTGACCGCGGTGCCCAGGTCGGCCGGGATGCGCTCCTGGCGGCGGTACAGGACCGCGCGCGGGGCGTTCCACGACGCGAACACCGCCTCCACCGCCATGCGCATCTGCAGGTGCGGGTCGGCGGGGAAGTCCTCGCCGGTCCTGTCGCGCACGATCTCCTTGTACGTCGCGACCAGGCGTTTGAAGTCGTCCGCCTCCAGCTCCAGGTCGTCGCGGCCGCCCTTGAGCTCCTCCAGGGCGTGGTCGAAGAGCTCACCGTCGATGTCCTGGACGGTCTTGCCGAACATCTGGATGAGGCGCCGGTAGGAGTCCCAGGCGAAGCGCTCGTTGCCGCCGGCCTGCTTGGCCAGCCCGTGCACCGAGTCGTCGTTGAGCCCGATGTTGAGGACGGTCTCCATCATGCCGGGCATGGAGAACGCGGCCCCGGAGCGCACGCTCACCAGGAGCGGGTCGTCGGCCTGGCCCAGCCGGCGGCCCATCGTGGCCTCCAGGGCGGCCAGGTGCCCGGAGACCTCCTCCTGCATCCCCTCGGGAACGACCCCGTCCGCGAGGAAGCTCCGGCACGCCTCGGTGGTGATGGTGAAACCGGGCGGCACCGGCAGCCCGAGGTTGGTCATCTCGGCGAGGTTCGCGCCCTTGCCGCCGAGCAGGTCCCTGAGATCTTTGTTGCCCTCGGTGAAGTCGTAAACGTACTTCGGCACGGTTGCTCCTTCTGCGACTTCAAACGCCGTCTGGTTCCGCCTCTCTCCGGACTCTACCGACCAACAAGGCGATGAAACGGCACCCACCTCTTGAAGGGACATCTTCGCAGGTCAGGACAGGTAAACCGGTCTAATCCAATTCAAATCAAGCCCGAATATCGGACGATATCGATCGTCCGGAAAATTGGTTTACACCAATTGGTATAAACCAATTCCGTGCGCATTCAAACCCGTTCACGGCCGGTTCAGCGGCCCGCCGGGCCCGCCTCGGCGAGGGGGTTCAGGTCGGGAACCTCCCCCTCGGCGGGGCCCTCGCCGGGCGGCAGCCACAGCACGAACACGCTCCCCTCGCCCAGCCGGGAGAACAGGCGCACATGCCCGCCGTGCGACTCCACGATCTGGCGGACGATCGCCAGGCCCAGGCCCGCTGTGCCGGTCGCGGCGGCTGGTCTGGCCGCGCCAGAACCGGTCGAACACCCGCGCGTGGTCGTCCTCGGGCACCCCGGGCCCGGCGTCGCGCACCGCCACCCAGATCCAGCCCCCGGCACGTCCGGCCGCCACGACGACCTCGCTCCCGCCGGGCGCGAGCCGTACCGCGTTGGAGAGCAGGTTGCCCACGGCCCGGCGCAGGGCGTCGTGGTCCCCCACCCCGCGCAGCCCGGCGGGCAGCGTCCTGCGGATCGACAGGCCGCGCCCGGCCGCGAGCGTGGTGAACTCCTCGGCCGCCTCGGCGGCCAGCGTCCCCACGTCCGCCTCGGCGTCGGCCAGCGCGGGCGCGGACCGGCGCGCGGTCGCCAGCAGGTCCTCGACCAGGCGGGTCATCCGGGTGGTGGCCCGGTCCACGATGGCCACCGCGCGCATCCGCTCCTCCTCGGTGCTGTCGGGCGAGGCGAGGACGGCGTCCACGTTGGCCCGGATGATGGCCAGCGGGCTGCGCAGCTCGTGCGAGGCGTCGCCGATCAGCTGCCGCTGCGCCAGGAAGGCGCCCTCAAGGCGGCCGAGCATGGTGTCGACGGTGTCGGCGAGGTCGCGGAGCTCGTCCTTCGGGCCGGTGAGCAGGATCCGCCGCGACAGGTCGCTGCCCTGGATCTCGGCGGCCGCCCTGGTGATCGAGCGCACCGGGCGCAGCACCCGGCCCGACAGGACCCACCCGATGCCGAAGCTCGCCAGGAAGAGCCCGCCCAGGGTGAGGAACGAGTAGTCGCGCAGGGTCCGCAGGGTGAGCAGGTTGACCGCGTTCTCGACCTCGGCGAGCTCGACGACGGGGGCCTTGCCGACGTAGCGCTCGGTGTCGACGCTGTAGAGCTTGGCCTGCTGGACGGTGTAGGGCCGCTCCTCGGCGCTCCTGGCCACGGCGACGTACAGCAGGCCGATGACCAGCGCGGTGAGCAGGAACAGCAGGCTGGAGTACAGGACGGTCAGCCGGAAGCGGATCGTCTGCACGAAGGAGAGCCTCATGTGTCCTCCCGTAACCGGTAGCCCTTGCTGACCACGGTCTCGATCACGGCGTCGGCGCCGAGCTTGCGCCGCAGGTTCCCGACCGTCACCCGCACGGTGTTGGTGAACGGGTCGGTGTGCTCGTCCCAGACGTGCTCCAGGAGCTCCTCGGCGGAGACGACGTGCCCGGGGCGGGTCATCAGGTAGTGCAGGACCCCGAACTCCTTCGGGGTGAGGCCCAGCTCGCGCCCGGTCGAGTGGGCCTCCACCCGGGAGGTGTCCAGCCGCAGCGCCCCCACCTGCAGGATCGCGGTACCGCCGCCCGGCTCCCTGCGGAGCAGCGCGCGGACGCGGGCCAGGAGCTCGGGGAAGGCGAACGGTTTGACCAGGTAGTCGTCGGCGCCCTCGTCCAGCCCCCTGACCCGGTCGTCCAGCCGGTCCCGCGCGGTCACCATGATGATCCGCACGGCCTGGCCCTGGTCGGTCCCGCGCAGCGCCCGGCACACCTCGAAACCGTCCCCTCCGGGCAGGTTGAGGTCGAGAAGGACCAGGTCGTACGAGTTGACCCGCAGCTTCTCCCGCGCCTGGGCCACGTCGTGGGCGACGTCGACCGCGTATCCGGCCCGGACGAGCCCCACGCGCAGGGCGTCGACCAGGTCTTCCTCATCTTCGACAACGAGCAGTCGCATGGTACGAACCTAGGTCGTGCGCGGCCGGAAACGCGGATGCCACCGCCATGCCGCGCTTCTCTTCCCTCGCATTCCCTTCCCTCCGCTTCCGTTCATTTCTCCAATCACTCCCGGATGGCCCGTGCGCCTCCGTTCACCGAAACCTTGCAGCGTGGATGCCCTGTCCTTCAGGAGCGGGCATGGTGGTCTCCCGGTTTTGTCGGGAGGTGTCGGTAGGTTGGTCGGCGTGTCGCGGTTTCGGCTTCAGCCCTCGCCCGCTCAGGAGCGGGCGTTGCTGGAGCACTGCGGGCATGCCCGGTTTGTATGGAATCTCGCGGTAGAGCAGCACGCTCATTGGAGGCCGGGCAGGGGGTCTGCGCCGGGGTTCGCCGAGCAGTGCCGTCAGCTCACCGAGGCGCGGGCCGCGTTCGCGTGGTTGGGCGCCGGATCGGTGATCGTTCAGCAGCAGGCGCTCAAGGACTTCGCGCAGGCGATGGCGAACTTTTTCGGTAGAACTCACCGCAAGCCGACATGGCGCAGCCGGGGACGCGGCGAGGGCTTTCGGATCGTCGCGGTCACACCCGGTGATGTGCGGCGGGTGTCGCGTAACGTGGGCGAGGTGAAGATCCAGAAGGTGGGGTGGGTGCGGTTTCGCTGGTCGCGCCCCGTCACCGACGGCGAGGTCCTACCGGGTCACCCGAGATGCGGCGGGGCGTTGGCATGTGGCGTTCGCCGCGATTCCCGAGCCGATTCCCGCACCGGATGCGGGTGGGATCGTCGGGGTGGACCGAGGCGTGGTCGTGTCGGCGGCACTGTCCACGGGTGAGCTGCTGAGCGTGCCCGCCCTGCGCGACACCGAGAGGAAACGGCTGCTCAGGCTGCGGCGAAAGCTCGCCAGGGCCAGGCGCGGGTCGAACCGGCGCACGAAGGTGAAGCTCGCCGTCGCTCGCCTGAGGGCTCGTGAGGCCGATCGGCGTAAGGACTGGGTGGAGAAGATCAGCACCGATCTGGCGCGCCGTTTCGAGGTGATCGCGGTCGAGGAGTTGAAGGTCTCCGCGATGACCCGTTCCGCTCGCGGCACGATCGAGGTGCCGGGTCGTAACGTCCGGCAGAAGGCGGGCCTGAACCGGGGCATCCTCGCCGCCGGATGGGGTCGGCTCGTGACCCGGCTGGAGCACAAGGCTCCGGGCCGGGTTCAGAAGATCGATCCGTGTTTCACGTCGCAGACCTGCAACGCCTGTGGGCACCGTGCCGGGGAGAGTCGCGAGAGCCAAGCGCTCTTCCGGTGCGTGGCCTGCGGGCATCAGGTCAACGCCGACGTCAACGCGGCGAGAAACATCCGAGATACCGCCGCGGGGCACGCGGTGGCCGCGCGGGGAGGCTTGCCGTTGGGCAGGCCGGTGAACCGCGAACCTCAACGCGACCTCCTCTTCGTGGGGTAGGTGCCGTTGGAATCCCCCGCCTTCAGGCGGGGGAGGATGTCAAAGGATCTTCGAGAACCAGAACAGGGAGGTCCCGGCCGCCACGACCGCGCCGAGCAGAGCCACCCCCACGAACCACGGCCAGACCTCCTGCCGCTCGGTCCGGTAGCCCACCGAGCTGCCGATGTCGTCGTAGACCGCCCGCAGCTCGCCGCCGGAGGCCGCCTCGTAGAACCCTCCGCCGGTGCTCTCCGCCAGCTCGCGCAGCGCCGGGCCGTCCACCGGTACCCGCGTCTCCCGGCCACCCATCTGGATCGTGCCGTCGGAGGTGCCGTACGCGATGGTCGAGACCGGCACGCGCCGGGAGGCCGCCTCCCGCGCGGCCAGCTCCGGCGTCCGGCCCATGGTGCTGGACCCGTCGGACATCAGCACGATGTGGGCGGGCGGCCTCTCCCCGCCCTCGCCGCTCTCCAGGGCGTCGATCGCGTCGAGGGAGGAGAACACCGCCTCGCCGATGGCCGTACCGGAGTCCGTGGTGAGCCGGTCGATCGCGGACAGCACCGCCGCCCTGTCGGCGGTGGGCGGCACGCTCACCGAGGCCGAGGACGAGAACGTGACCAGGCCCAGGTTGAACCGGCCGGGCAGCTCCCCGGCGAAGCGCCGCGCGGCCTCCCGCGCCGCCGCGAACCGGTTCGGCGCCACGTCCGTGGCCTGCATCGACGCCGAGACGTCGAACGCCACGACGATCGTCGCCCGCTCCCTCGGGACCCGCACCTCGGCCGTCGGCCGCGCGAACCCGACGACGAGGGGCACCAGCATCCCCATGAACGCCGCGGCGGGCACGTGCCTGCGCCACCCGGGCCCCCTGGGCGCGAGCTTGTCCAGCAGGTCCAGGTTGGTGAACCGCAGGGCGTACCGGCTGCGCCGCAGGTACATGACGACGTACAGAACCGCGATCATCAGGGCGGGAACCAGCAGCCACAACCAGACGGGAGACAGGAACGTCATGCCACTCCCCCTCTCGCACCCTGCGCACCACGGGCCCGTGCCAGGCGGCGCTGCAGCACGACGTGACGGACCAGGTCGCGGACCCAGTCGCGGTCGGTGTCCAGGCGCAGGTGGGCGGCCCCGCACCGGCGCAGGGCGTTCGCGATGGCCGCCCGCTGGCCCGCCGCCGCCTCGGCGTAGCGCTCGCGGAGGCGGGCACCGGCCGTGGAGACCTCCCTGCGGCGGCCGGTCTCCGGGTCGACGAGGGTGAGCACGCCCACGTCGGGCAGGGTCAGCTCCCTGGGGTCGACGACCTCCACCGCGAGGAGCTGGTGGCGTAGCGCGAGGTGGCGCAGCGGCCTCTCCCAGGTCTCCGGGGGGTCGAGGAAGTCCGAGACGACGACCACGAGCCCGCGGCGGCGCACGGCCCGGCGCAGGTCGTCGGCGGCCGGGCCGATCCGTGGCGTCGGGACGCCCGGCTCGGTGCGCGGCAGCGAGAACACCGCGTTCAGCAGCGCCATGAGGTGCGGGCGCCCGCTCCTGGCGGGGAAGCGCCGGACCTCGCCGCCGTGCAGCAGGTGCGCCCCGACCCGGTTGCCCGTCCGCTCGGTGAGGAACCCGACCGCCGCGACGGCGGCGAGCGCGAGTTCCCGCTTCTCCATCAGCGCGGTGCCGAAGTCCATGCTGGCGCTGGCGTCGAGCAGCACCCAGGTCTCCAGCTCCCGGTCGGCGATCATGTCCCGCACGTGCGGCTCCGTCGTGCGCGCGGTGACGTTCCAGTCCATCCGGCGCACGTCGTCACCCGGCGCGTACGGCCTCGCCTCGGCGGGCTCGCCGCCGGGTCCCGGGGTCAGGCCCCGGTGGTCGCCCTGGAGCAGCCCGTCGAGGCGCCTGACGACCGTCAGCTCCAGCCGCCGGAGCACCCGCTCGGACAGCAGGTGCCGCATCAGGCCGCCTCTCCCTGACCGGGGGCGATCCTGGGCATCGGGATCGCCGCGGCCACCCGGTCCACGATGTGCCGGGGGGAGACGTCGTCGGCGAGCGCGTCGAACGACGGCACCAGCCGGTGCGCGATGACGTCGCCGGCCAGGTCCGCGACGTCCTCGGGCAGCACGTAGTCGCGCCCGCGCAGCAGCGCCAGCGCGCGGGCCGCGGCGACCAGGCCGAGCGTCGCCCGCGGGCTCGCGCCGAAGGCGAGCAGCGGGGCGACGTCCGCCAGCCCGAACCGCGCGGGCTCCCGGGTCGCGTACACCAGCCGGACCGCGTACTCGGCGACGGCGTGGTGGACGAAGACGTCGTCCACGGCCGCCTGGAGGGCCAGCAGCCGCCGCGGGTCGAGCACCCGCCGGGTGACCGGGCGGCCGACGCTCATCCGGTAGAGGATCGCGAGCTCCTCCGACTCGCTCGGGTACCCCACGTCGATCTTCATCAGGAAGCGGTCCCGCTGGGCCTCGGGCAGGTGGTAGACGCCCTCCGACTCGATCGGGTTCTGGGTCGCCAGGACGAGGAACGGGGCGGGCACCGGGTGGGTACGCCCGCCGATGCTCACCTGGCGCTCGGCCATCACCTCCAGCAGCGCCGACTGGACCTTCGCCGGAGCCCTGTTGATCTCGTCGGCGAGCACGAAGTTGGCCATCACCGGGCCCAGCTCGATGTCGAAGCTCTCCGTGGACGGCCGGTAGATGCGGGTGCCGACGATGTCGGCGGGCACCAGGTCGGGGGTGAACTGGATCCGGGCGAACGAGCCGCCCACGACACCGGCGAGCGTCTCGGCCGCCAGCGTCTTGGCGATGCCCGGAACCCCCTCCAGGAGGCAGTGTCCCCGGGCGAGGACGGCGACGAGCAGGCGCTCGACCATGCGGTCCTGACCGACGATCACCCGCTTGACCTCGAACAGCGCCCGCCCGAGCACGGCGCTCTCCGGCGCGTCGCCCATGACCTCTTTCATGTGGCCGGTTTTCATGTGGTCGGTGCGCTCGGCGTGCTCGTTCACGGGGCGGTCGCGGAGGTCGGGGCCGGGCAGTCGTCGGCGAGCAGCCGCAGCTCGATCGCGCCGTGGGCGGGTCGCGGGTCGGCGTGAGCGGCACTCCCGGTGAGCAGGAAGACGACCCCGCCGAGGGCGACCACCCCCGGAACGGCCTTCCAAGGTGATACGCGCGCCATCGTTCTTCCTTTCGTCGAACGAACGATCACCCTGATGTCATCAAATGCCTCCGAAAACCGCTGTAAGCCTGCTTTTTATCTCGTCTTTCGCCCCGGTCCACCAGGTGGGGAGAGGGCGGGAGGGGTTCGGGGGCGCGCTTAAGAGCCGGGCCCATGGCGGGGGGCCGGGGGAAGGCCGGGGCCGGGGCCGGGGCCGGGAGTCGGGCCGGGGCCGGGGCCGGGAGTCGGGGCCAGGGCCGGGAGTCGGGGCCGGGAAAGGCGACGGCCGGCGGCCCCCTGGTGTGGGGGTCGCCGGCCGTGGCAGGTGGAGCGAAGCCGACCTCAGTCGTTGAGGTGCTGACGGAGGTAGGAGTCGACCTGGTCGAGAGCCACGCGCTCCTGGGCCATCGAGTCGCGCTCGCGGATGGTCACCGCCTGGTCGTCGAGCGTGTCGAAGTCGACGGTGATGCAGAACGGCGTGCCGATCTCGTCCTGGCGGCGGTAGCGGCGGCCGATCGCGCCCGCGTCGTCGAACTCCACGTTCCAGCGGCGGCGGAGCTCGGCGGCCAGGTCCTTGGCCTTGGGCGACAGGTCGGCGTTGCGCGACAGCGGGAGCACCGCGACCTTGACCGGCGCGAGCCGGTGGTCGAGGCGCATGACCGTGCGCTTCTCCATGACGCCCTTGGCGTTGGGCGCCTCGTCCTCGGTGTAGGCGTCGATCAGGAAGGTGAGCGTGGCCCGGTCGACACCGGCGGCCGGCTCGATGACATACGGGACGTAGCGCTCGCCGGTGTCCTGCTCGAAGAAGCTCAGGTCGGTGCCGGAGGCCTTGCCGTGCGCGGTCAGGTCGAAGTCGGTGCGGTTGGCGATGCCCTCCAGCTCACCCCACTCGGTGCCGGTGAAGTTGAAGCGGTACTCGATGTCGACGGTCCGCTTGGAGTAGTGGGAGAGCTTCTCCTGCGGGTGCTCGTAGATGCGCAGATTGTCCTTGTTGATGCCCAGGTCGGTGTACCAGCGGAAGCGCTCGTCGATCCAGTACTGGTGCCACTCCTCGTCGCTGCCCGGCTTGACGAAGAACTCCATCTCCATCTGCTCGAACTCGCGGGTGCGGAAGATGAAGTTGCCCGGGGTGATCTCGTTGCGGAACGACTTGCCGATCTGGCCGATGCCGAACGGGACCTTCCTGCGCGCCGACTGCTGCACGTTGAGGTAGTTGATGAAGATGCCCTGGGCGGTCTCGGGACGCAGGTAGGCGAGGCCCGACTCGTCCTCGACCGCGCCGAGGTAGGTCTTCAGCAGACCGCTGAACTGCTTCGGCGAGGTGAAGGCGCCCTTGGTGCCGCAGTTGGGGCAGGTGATGTCGGCTAGGCCGCCCGCCGCGGGCTTGCCGTGCTTTTCCTGGTAAGCCTCTTCGAGGTGGTCGGCCCGGTAGCGCTTGTGGCACGACTGGCACTCGGTCAACGGGTCCGTGAAGGTCTCCACGTGGCCGCTGGCCTGCCACACCTCGCGGGCCAGGATCACCGAGGAGTCGAGGCCGACCACGTCGTCACGCCCCTGCACCACGGTCTTCCACCACTGCCGCTTCACGTTGTTCTTGAGCTCCACGCCCAGCGGACCGTAGTCCCACGACGCGCGCAGGCCGCCGTAGATCTCGCTGGAGGGGTACACAAGACCACGCCGCTTGGCGAGGCTGACGATGGTGTCCATGATGTCCGTACGGCGTGCCATAAGGGAAAATCTCCATCCGGCTGGAGGTCGGCGAGGAATTGATTGAGCCTCCAGCTTAGGGGAGACCGACCCTCGGGACGTGCGGTTAAACCATGCCGCCCCCTGCTCCCCGGCAAAGCTTCGCCGGTACGGAGGGCGGGCCGTCAGGGGCGCTCGACGTCCTCGAACGCGCTCGGCTCGTTGATCATGAGTGTCATCAGCGGATACATCGCCATCCGCGCCGCGCCCAGCGCCCTGCGGTAGAACCCCGCGCCCTCCCACTCGCTGACCAGCGCCCACAGCTCCGGCTCGTCGACCGACCTGGACACCCGGCCGCGCAGGTAGCCCGGCTGCCCGGCCAGGGTGTCGACGATCTCGTGGGCCCGGAGCGTGAACTCCTCGGTCTGGCCCGGCGGCACCGAATAGCGGATGAGAGCAAGCATCCGCCCAGCATGCCAGAGCCGGCCTCCGGGCCTCGCGACGCCATGCCCCCGACCTCCGGGCTTCGCGGGCTCCGGGCATGTCGCGGCGGGCGCGGTGGCGTTAGGCTCGACCCGTGGCCGACAAGCGTCCAGAACGCCCCGCGCACCCGCTGGCACAGCCCCGCCCCAGGCAGGGCAGGCGCCCGCTGCCCCCGGGTGAACAGTTCTTCACGCCGGGGGCGACCGGCCTGCGGCGGAAGGTCGAGCGGCGCAGTGCGGCCCCGCTCGTCTTCCTGTTCCAGCTTCCCCGGTGGATCGCCCCGGTGGTGCTGGTCGTCCTCCTCCTGGCCGGATTCGCGGTGCCGTCCTTCTGGGGCGGCGTCGCCGTGCTTCCGGTGATCGGGTTCGTCTGCTGGCTCGCCTACATGTCGTGGCCGTCCCTGGGGACAGGGGGGCGCCTGCTGCGCGTCGCGCTGCTCACCTTCCTGGTCCTGCTCGCCGCCGACCGCTTCGGCGCCTTCTGAGGCCTCCCTCTCCGGACGTCAGCGGGACGCGGGCAGGAGGGTGTAGCCGGGGAAGTTTCCCGGCAGGCGCTCGCTCTCGGGCCCCTGGGTGACGGCCCGGACGAGCAGCTCGCCGCCGACGAAGGCCCCCCGCCAGGAGGCGCCGAGGCCGCCGAACAGCTCCTCCCGGTCACCGCGCGAGCGGGGCGCGTTGATGCCCACCTTGAACGCCCGCACCTCCGGGGCGAGCCGCCTCACGGTCTCCTCGTCGTCGCAGGAGATCGTGGCGACCAGCGCGCCGTTGCTGGCGTTCATCGCGGCCAGCAGCTCGGCCTCGGTGTCGACCAGCACGACGGTGTCGACCGGCCCGAAGGGCTCGGCGTGGAAGAGCGGGGACGAGCGGGGCGGGGCGAGGATGGCGACGGGCGCCAGGTAGCCCGAGGTGTCCTGGCCGGGCAGGAACAGCCCGTCGTCGAGGGAGCCCCGGTAGAGGGGGATCCCGCCCTTGGCCACCGCCTCGTCCACCTGGTCGGTGAGCTCCTTGACCTTGGCGCCGGTGATCAGCGGGCCGAAGTCGAGCTCGGGCGGCGGGTCGCCGGCCCCCTCCACGGCGAGCGGGTGGCCGAACCGCACCGACCGGACCGCGGGCAGGTAGGCGGTGAGGAACTCGTGGAACAGCGAGCGCTGCACCACGAAGCGCGGGTAGGCCGTGCAGCGCTGCTTGGCGTAGTCGAAGCTCTTGCGGATCTGCCCGGTGAGCAGCTCCCAGTCGCCGTACTCCCACACCCCCCAGCAGTTGAGCCCCTCCTGCTCCAGGACGTGCCGGTGGCCGAGGTCGGCGAGCGAGGTGGCCACCTGCCCGCCCGCGTCGCGCCCGCCGACGAAGGAGACGCAGCCCAGCTCCTTGCCGCGCACCAGCGCCGGGGAGAGCTCGGCTCCCCCGCCGCTGACGAGGGTGAACGGCAGCCCCTCCTGGGCGGCGAGCGCGGTCGCGAGGGTGAGGCAGGCGAGCCCGCCGTCGGTGGGCGCCTTGGCGATGACCGCGTTGCCCGCGAGGGCCTGCACGAGCATGGCGTGCATCAGCACGCTCATCGGGTAGTTCCAGCTGGCGATGTTGCTGACGGGGCCGGCCAGGGGGACGCGGCCGGCGACCATCCGGTCGATCTCCCCGACGTACCAGCGCACCCCCTCGATGCACCGGTCGACGTCGGCCGCGGCGAGCTTCCACGGCTTGCCGATCTCCCAGACCAGCAGCAGGGTGAGCAGGTCGCGGTGGGCGGTCATCGCGTCCAGCGCCGCCGTGACGCGGGCCTTGCGCTCGGCGAGCGGCACGTGGCGCCAGAGGCGGTGCTCGTCGAGCCCGGCCCGCACCGCGCGCAGGGCGGTGGCCCTGTCGAGGCGGGGCGGGCCGGCGATGGCGGTGCCGTCCACCGGCGAGGCCGCGGGCTCCGGGCGGCCGTCGCGCTGCCAGAAGCCGCCCCAGTGGTTGAGCACCCGGTCGTCGTGGAAGGCCTGTGGCGCCGCCGCCACGCACCGGTCGTAGGCGTCGGACCAGGCCGTCCCGGGCTTGAGCATGAGTGACATGAGCGGTCTCCTCAGTCGGACCAGTCGATGGCCAGGGCGAGCTCCTGCTCGGGCAGCGGCTCGAACTCCTTGATCGCGTCGAGCGAGGGGCCCATGGCCGCGTTGGCCTCTCTCTCGACCATGACCTCGACCAGCACCGGGAGCCGCTGCCGGTCGGACTCGGCGCTCGCCCAGGCCAGCGCGTCGCCGATCTCGCCGGGCAGCTCGACGCGCCGGGCAGGACAGCCGAACGCCTCCATGAGCTTCACGTGGTCGACACCGCCCTCGCCGTAGTGGAGGTCGACGGCGTAGTTCATGTCGTAGGGGATCTCGGCCTGGCGGATCAGCCCGAGATACTCGTTGTTGATCATCACGATGACGAACGGGATGTGGTACTGGGCGGCGACGGCGATCTCCTCCATCAGGAACTGGAAGGAGTAGTCGCCCGCCACGGCGACCACCTGCCGCTCCGGGTAGGCGCACTTGACGCCCATCGCGGCCGGCACCTCCCAGCCCAGCGGCCCGGCCTGCCCGCAGACGAGGTAGCGGCGCGGGAGGTAGGTCTTCTGGAACTGCCCCGACCAGATCTGGTAGAGGCCGATCGCGGTGACGAACGTCGTGTCGGGGCCGTAGAAGTCGTTCAGCTCCTTGAAGACCCTCGGCGGCTTGATCGGCACGTCGTCGAAGTCGTCGCGCCGCAGCAGCGTTTCGCGCAGCTCGGCGACCCGCGCGGGCCACTTCCCGGGACGGCGGGCCTCGGTACGGTCGCCCGCCTCCTGGGCCAGGGCCGCCAGCGTGGGCCGGGCGTGGCCGACCACGCCCAGGTCGGGCTCGAAGACCTTGCCGATCTGGGTGGGCTCGATGTCGACGTGGATGAACTTGCGCCCCCGGCGGTAGGTGTCGAGGTCGCCGGTGTGCCGGTCGCCGAACCTGGCGCCCACCGCGAGCACCAGGTCGCTCTCCAGCAGCGCCGCGTTGCCCCAGCGCGTCTGGGTCTGGATGCCCGCCATCCCGGCGAACAGGGGGTGGTCCTCGGGGAAGGCCCCCTTGCCCATCAGCGTCACCTGGACGGGAACCTGCAGGTGCTCGGCGAGCGCGCGCAGCTCGGCGTCGGCGTCGGCGATGACCACCCCGCCGCCGGCCAGGATGAGGGGCCGCCGGGCGGCGAGGAGCATGTCGATCGCCGCCCGGACCGCCGGAGCCGTGGGCCGCGGGACGTCGACGGGGAGCGGGACGTCGATCTCCGGGTCGTACAGGCAGGTGCCGCGCTGCACGTCGATCGGCAGGTCGATCAGGACGGGGCCCGGCCGGCCGGACCTGGCGATCCTGAAGGCCTCCCTGAACACCCAGGGGGCCTGGGCCGGCTCCTTGAGCTGGACCGCCCACTTGGTGACGGGCTTGGCGATCTCCACGATGTCGACCGCCTGGAACGCCTCCTGGTGGAGCTTGTCGCGCGCCGCCTGCCCGGTGATGCAGATCATGGGGATGGAGTCGGCGAGGGCGGTGTAGAGGCCGGTGATCATGTTGGTGCCGGCCGGTCCCGAGGTGCCGATGCAGACGCCGACGTTGCCCGTGACCCGGGCCCAGCCGTCGGCGGCGTGCGTGCCGCCCTCCTCGTGGCGGACGGTGACGTTGCGTATGTCGCTGTGCTGGAGCGCCGCGTAGAGCGGGAGGATCGCCGCGCCCGGGATGCCGAAGACGGTGTCGACGCCTTCGGACTCCAGGACGGCCACCACGGCCTCCATACAGGGGATCCGCTTCACTGGTTGATCCTTTCGATCACCTTGAGCAGGGCGGAGTGGTCGAGGGAGCCGTGCCCCTGGGCGCGGGCCGCGGCGACGAGCTGGGCGACCAGCCCGGTGAGCGGGAGCGAGACGCCCGCCTCCCGCGCCGCGGCGACGGCGATGCCCATGTCCTTGTGGTGCAGGTCGATCCGGAAGCCGGGCGCGAACTCGCGTCTGACCATGGAGTGCCGCTTGAGGTCGAGGATGCGGGAGCCCGCCAGCCCGCCGGCCAGGACGTCGAGCCCGCCCGCGGGGTCGACCCCCGAGGCTTCGAGCAGCACGATCGCCTCGGCGACCAGGCCGTAGATGCCCCCGACGACGAGCTGGTTGGCGGCCTTCACCGTCTGCCCGGCCCCGGCGGGCCCCACGTGCACGATCGTCGTGCCGACGACCGCGAGCAGCGGGCGTACGGCCGCGAAGTCGGCGGCGGCCCCGCCGACCATGATCGAGAGGGTGCCGTCGACCGCGCCGCGCTCCCCGCCGCTCACCGGGGCGTCCAGCGCCCTGATGCCCTTGACGGCCGCGGCCTGCGCGACCCGGCGGGAGGTCTCGGGCCGCACGGTGCTCATGTCGATGTGGATCAGCCCGCGCCTGCCCTGCTGGAGCAGCCCGTCGTCGCCGAAGGTCACCTCCTCCACCTGGGGCGAGTCGGGCAGCATGGTGATCACGACCTCCGCCTGCGCGACGGCCTCGGCCACGCTGCCCGCGGACTTGCCGCCGGCCACGGCGAGGGCGTCCATCCGCTCGGCGCTCGTGTCGTAGCCGACGACGGTGTGCCCGGCCCTGACCAGGTTGGCGGCCATCGGGCTGCCCATGATCCCCAGGCCGATGAATCCGATGTTCATGAGCGGCTCACCGCTCCTCCCTCGCTCAGCGTTCATCGATACCTCCGAGGTGGGGACCCCGGGCTCCGGCCCGGGGTCGGGGGGCGCGGCCGGTCACCGCGCGCGATCCGGTGGTGTGCCCCGGGCGGCCTGTGCGGGAGGTCAAGCGCTCCTCCAGCCGAAGCTCTCGGCGCTGGGACCGACGGGGCGGTACTCGAGCCCGACGTGGCCCCGGTATCCCGAGGTCTCCAGGCGCTCGAAGATCTGGTCGTACGGCATGGCGCCGGAGCCCGGCTGCCCCCGGCCGGGGGCGTCGGCGATCTGGACGTGGCCGAACCGGTGGGCGCTCGTGTCGATGAGGGCGAGCACGTCCTCGCCCATCCGGTGCAGGTGGTACAGGTCGGCGAGGAAGGCCACGTTGTCCGCGCCCACCTGGTCGATCACCTCGAAGGCCGCGGCGGAGGAGGTGATCGGGTAGTCGGGGCTCTCGTAGGAGTTGAGCGCCTCGACCACGACCGTGGCGCCGACCCCGGCCGCCGCCTTCGCCGCGAGGGAGAGGTTGGACAATGCCAGCTCGCGCTGGGCCTCCGGGGGCAGCCCCGCCACGGTGTTGCCGTAGAGGGCGTTGAGCACCCGGCAGCCGAGCGCTCCGGCCAGGCCCGCCGCGACCTCGACGTTGGCCTGGAACCTCGCCGAGCCGTCGGGCCGCGACAGCAGGCCCCGCTCCCCCGCCGCCATGTCTCCGGCGTCGAAGTTGAGGCCGACCAGGCGCACCCCGGCCTCCTCGATCGATCGCCGCAGGGCGTCGATCTCGCGGTCGGCCGGGCAGGGGGCGGCGAAGGGCCACCAGAGCTCGACCGCGTCGAAGCCCGCCCTGGCCGCCGCCTCGAAACGCTCCGGCAGCGGCAGTTCGGTGAAGAGGATGGAGAGGTTGACGTCGAACCTCACGGCGCCTCCCCCACGCCCAGGGAGACCTTCGGGGGCGGCGCCGACGACACCGCCGGCGTGCCCAGCTCGGCGAGCACCGACCGCATCAGGCGGGCGGTCTCGCTAGGGGTCCGGCCGACGCGGACGCCGACCTTCTCCAGGGCGTCCTTCTTGGCCTGGGCGGTGCCCGCGGAACCGGAGACGATCGCGCCCGCGTGTCC